>CAJXXT010000076.1 GCA_913063495.1 uncultured Gammaproteobacteria bacterium
GCTATTTGGATGTTGGTATGTACGGAAAATGATGGAAAAGAATATTGTGGTAAAGACAATAATTTGGAAAAAATTGTCGACCCGCTACTAGCGATTAGTAGTACCTTAACGGATATTAAAAATTTGCTGTCCTCAAATGATGAAGGTACCTGTTCAGGGTTTGATGTGATGGCTACCTGTGGAAATAATACGTGTGATGGTATTGAAACCCTCGAAAGTTGCCCATCAGACTGTGGACCTTGGGGATTGGCATCATTTAATTTTCAGACATTATGCGATGATGTAAAAAACGTTTATCACCCGACTGCAGTGTCTGAAATCCAACAAATTATTAATGATGCAGCGGCCAATAACCAACATGTAAAAGTAAATGGTGGTGCCGGTGCCAATTTAACAACGGGTTCAGCGAGTAGTGTAGTTTGTACCGATGGTGTTGTGATCCAAATGGATCAATTTGATCATAACCAACCTGGCCTAGGAATGTTGTTGGAGGTATTTGAAGGCAAGGAGGTTGTGAATGTTGCAGCTGGAACTCGCTTGTCAGAGCTTGGAGATTGGTTGCATGACCGTGGCCGCGGTATTGGTTATGCACATTTAGGATGGGCTGATCCAACAGTGGCAGGAGCGATTGGAACCTCTGCACACGGTAGTTCTGCCACTAGCAATAATGTGTTATCGCACCGTGTTATATCACTGGATGTGATTAACCCTCAGGGAGAGTTAAAAACCTATTCGCGAGGAACAACAGGAGCAAATGATACGGATCTCTGGAAAGCAATGACAACCCACTTGGGTTATCTCGGCGTGATTACACGGGCACGTATAGAAATTGAAGATGCAAAAAATGTACATGTGAAAATCACTTTTCATGAAGAAAAAGAACTGTTTGAAGAAAATGTAGGGACGGTGTGGGATGACATAAAAGATTGTGATTATGGTCAGTACAATTGGTTCCCAAGTCAGAATCGTTATATGAAAACCTGTGGTAAAACAACAACAGAGGCATCAGACCCTGGTGCAAATAACAAACTTTTGTTGCCCTACGTTGATTTAAGCCAGTTGAATGAACAGCAGACGATGCAAATATTTCAATTGGGTGGGTGTCAGCCGAATAGTGGCGCCCATGACAAGATGGCGTATATGCGGGTAAATGGTTGGCACCTAACACCACCTTTGGTGCGAGATATTGATGGTGAGCAGCGGTATACCACCAACGCTATTGGGCCGATACACAAAATGACCTCAAGCCATCTTATTGCTTTGAATCGAGAAATGTTTCAAATGGATTGGGAAATGGCCGTTCCCGCAAAAAATATACAAGCTGCAATGGAATATGTCAGAGATTTTACGAATGGATTAAATGCAAAAAATAGAAAAATCCCCGTGCCACTTATTGGTATTTTTGTACGGTTTTCCAAATCAGAGAATGAAAGTTTGATGGCTTATAGTGGTAGTGGCGGGCCCTTTGAAGATGGTACTCATGTCGCTCATATTGAAATGCCAATTTTTGTACCCGTAAATCTTACTGAAGCGGAGTTTAATGAATACATCGGGCCTTATGAAGAAGCTCAGAAAGTACTAATTGAACAATTTGGCGCGCGAGGTCATTGGGGAAAAAATCAACATTCAATGGATACATGGTTATTTGAACTACAAAAGGCGGAGGGTTCCTATAATTATGATAATAGGTTACAACGCTTTAGTCATGAAGTAGGCCAGTTTGACCCGAATGGTATGTTTGCAAACCCTTTTGCGAAGGCAATGGGTATTACATATCCCAATTTTTCTTATCCATCTAGTTGGTAAATGAAAGGCTTCTATTAAAACGTTTGATAAGTCAGCAGCGAGGTAAATTATTGTAATTTGTCTCGCTGCTGACTTAGTTATGTACTTTGTTGATTTCTAGCGCAGGATAATTGGGAAATCAACTTTGTTATAGTCGAACAATAATCATCCTTAATGCTAAAGGACTAAATTCACACATCAGAGCATTCAAGAAAATAATCATAGAAAGTATCTGAAAATTTATTAGAATAGCCTCTTGTTTTATAAACCCGGACTAGGAATTAATGGACGAGACTATTCAGACGTCAAGATATCAGCTCGTCGACTTATTTCATCAAAATCAACAAGAATTGATGCGTTTTTTGATTTCTAAGGTGTCAAACACCCATGATGCAGAAGATGTATTGCAGGATTTGTTTATTAGGGTGTCTGATCTGGACAGGTCGTTGGCCTATGAAATAAAGAAGCCGAAGCCGTATTTGTTTACCATTGCTAATAATATGGCGATGGATTACCTGCGTAAAAATGCCCGAAGATCCGCACATTTATCGGATAGCAAAGGCGCTGAGATAGGAATTGCGCAAACAACCCCTGACCCCCCGGATAGTATTTTGGACGCTCAGCAACAAGCTGAGCGGTTGCGTATGGCATTGTCTGTTATGCCAGCTAAACGTCGTCAAACTTTCTTATTGTTTAAATATAGGAATTTAACCCGTGCTGAAATTTCCACAGAGTTAGGTTTATCTATTGATGCGGTGGAAAAACATCTTGTGCGAGCACTTAGAAATTGCAGAGATGCTTTACAGCAAGGGGATCTAGCATGACGAACATTTTGAACAATGCATCGACTACAGGTTCCGTAGATTTTGACACATCGGCCCTGGCATGGATAAAAAACCATGAAGAAGACGCAGCACAATCAGCATTCGATGAATCGCCAAAGGCAATCGACGAGATTGATGCGGTGTGGGCTGCATTGGATGGATTGGCAGAGGGCGATTTTCCTGAATTGGCGGAATTTGATGACAGCGCCAATATGCAACAGCCATCAACGCTACGGGATAATTCAGAGCGCAACTTTAAGGGTAACCCTCGTTCAATCGTAGTGCGTTTGCGCCAGCCACAATATTGGGGTGCAATAGCCGCAATGTTATTGATCGCGGTGTTATTACCCATGACTTATGTAGGGGTTCCAACGGATTATGTGGTTGCGAAAGGTCAGCGCGAGACGGTTACCTTAACAGATGGCTCCCGCATAGAGCTTGGAAGTAACACCCTAATCAGTGTTCGAGAAGGGTGGGGCCAGCGGGCAGTGACGTTAGAACGGGGTAATGCATTTTTTACCGTCACTCCGAATAAAGAAAAACCTTTTGTTATTAACGTAGGCACGTCTACTGTCACTGTATTAGGAACTGCATTTAGTGTGTACCGAAAGCAGCAACACGTTGAGGTGGTGGTGGAAAGCGGAAAAGTTAATTTGATGGATGCATCAAGCAGCCAGCGTTTACCGGTGAATGTTGACCTGATAAAAAACCAAAAAGCGATCATCAAACATAATGATGCTGTTGAGGTGCTTAATAACGTTAATGTCGATGATGCAATTGCATGGCGTCGAGGGTTTATTAATTTTAAGCAAGCATCATTGGCAACGATTATTGACCGGATGAATGATTTTTATGATATCCCTATCTATATTCGGAATAATAAACGTCGAGAAATGGTGTTATCCGGAGTGTTCAAAACGGATGATTTGGATAGTTTTTTAATTGGATTACAAGCAATTTCCGAGGTGAATGTAGAGCACAATCCAGGTGGTGCGATATATCTTTACTAAAGCGCACGCCAATTTATACGGTAAAAGGCGTTGCGTTATTTATAGTGATGCTCATACCTCTGCTGTTTTATGGGGCGGCTTCAGTGGCAGCGGAGTTGAAGGTTGGTGATACATCAACAGTGGTTAATATTGCATTACCAGCACAGCCGCTTGAAGATGCACTTACGGAATTGGCAACATTTTATCGCATTCCCATTATTTTTCGATCAGATATCGTTAAAGGACTGCGTGGTAAAACATTAAAAGGCAAATATAGCCTTGAGTCTTCATTGAAGGTATTGCTGACGGAGACATCGTTAGAATTTACGGTTGTTAATAGTCGTTTAGTGACAATCACCCGTGTGAATACCGAAGATGTCGATCAACTTAAACAACCCTCCGACTCTTTACAAGAGCCGTTATCACTCGATATTAAACCACTGTTGTTATCAGAAATTGTGGTTGTGGGTGAGAGTCTTGATATGGGTTGTTGTCGAGATACACCCTCAACGGCAACAAAAACCTATACCCCCACTATTGAAGTTCCAAAGTCATTAGAAGGTATCGATTCCAATTTATTCAGTGACCGAGGCAATGCCACCTTGTCTGAAGCATTTCGAGATTATTCATCCGTTAATGTTACAGACTTAAAAGGCAATATTAATGTTCGAGGATTTAAGTTATCCGATAGATCTTTGCTGAAGGATGGGCAATCTATCGTGAGCCATGGAATAGCCCCATTAACGTTAAATAACATTGAGGGTATAGAAGTTGCCAAAGGAGCAAACTCTACACTTTATGGTTATGGACAGCCTGGTGCGGTCATTAACTTGGTGACCAAAAAGCCAAGCCCTTATGCCTTTACAAATCTGGCATTTAGTACGGGAAATTATGATCAATATGTTGCGTTGGATACCAATGGGCCTGTGCCATTAAGTGATAATATGTTGTATCGACTTAACGTTTTGGAGAGAGAAGAAACAACGCATAAAAAATCACAAGCTACCAGGGGTTCTGAAAGTAAGCTGCGCCAAACTGAAATATCTCCAGCCCTGAGTTATCGGATTAATGACACGGATAAGATACAGGTAGCGATTGATTACAGTCATCAGCAGGCTAAGGGGTATAAAGGAAAGCGGCCCTTTGACGATTTAGTGGTGGATGATATCTTGGGGGTTGGCTTGTTTGATGTAATTTACCCTTCTTGGACGGGTGATACTCCCGATTTTTATCCCTATTCTAGTTCTGGCTCCGACAATGAAGAAGTACATGAGTCAAAAATTACTGAATTAAATGTTCATTATCAGGGGCTGACGGAGTCCGGGTGGGATCTTTCGATCAATACCTATTATGGTAATAATCAACAAGAACGAAAATACGCCAATGATATGAGTATTTGGCTTAACCCTGCTTTTGATCCGCAACCTTTTTTTATATCTTTTCTTAAGCCAACCTCGTATCTCGAAACGCTTTTCAATAATAACGCGGACTTTATTCAAAACTATCAAGATGTTCGTGCGAATTTTATTGAGCTTATGGGGCTCACCTATGGGGTGGACGAACCTGATATCATTGATACTATTTATAACCAAGGGGATGACTTTCCGCTATGGGAAGATAATCAAATTCATCTCTATCAGATAGCATTAGACGAAGTGTCAACTTCAAATCGATTTAATATTGATGTGTCGGTGGGAAAGGAATTTACCGTGTTGGATGTGGATCATTTTATACTGCTTGGCGTTCTGCACACTAAAACCAATGCAAAAAGCCGGATATATCAACGCTATAACAAAAGTTTATATGAACAGGGGGCTAGCTTTGTTGCAGAAGGTGGTAGTGATAACCGTTATTTAGGCTGGGCATTGCAGCGATATGCCGTGAGTCCATGGTACAACCCTTTTGGTTCTAGTCCTGATGGCATCGTCTTGCCTACCGTTATATCCCGATTGGCAGGGTATGAACCGGGAGAGCAATTTTCATTAGATAGTTCCTTTCTTTATAGTTCGATACTCAGTAAAACCACATTAACCGGCGTTTTTTTTCAAGATCAAATTTCCCTTGATGAACACTGGAAATTACTGGTATCAGCTGGTTTTTATCAATATGATCGAGAATACGATGTTACGGGACTCAGTTCATTACCCATATTAGTGGGTGAATTTGACTATTTGACCAGTCGCAGTGATGCGGATGATAATTTTATTGCACCTCAAGTCGGATTGAGTTATTTGCCGGTTGAGAATGTATCGCTCTATGTTAACTATGGTCTGCAATATGACTTGTTAACGGGGGTTGATGCAAAATTAGCTCCCCTAAAACCGGAAGAAACAACAACTTACGAAACGGGGTTAAAATGGTGGCCGTCTCAGGATATTAATTTATCGTTAGCATTTTTTCAGATGACAAAAAATAACTGGGCGATAACGGACGGTAATAATTCTATTTTTCGAATGCAAGAAGGAAGATTTCGAAGTACAGGTTATGAATTTAGTTTGATGGGGTTTGTTGTTCCTCACGTTAAAACAGCTATAAATTTCACTAAGACAAAAACAGAATCCCTGAAACAATCTGTTGATGGAAAGGATGATTATCTGTTAGCACAAACCCAAGTTGGAGTGCCATCTAATAGCGGCAGTTTTTGGTTTCAATACCATAGTGAACCCTATGGTACTCATGGTTGGGCATTTGGCTTTGGTGCAACCCATGTGGGTGGGCGTGAGTTTACACTACAGTTTATTGAATCCAAATTTAGCGAATACACATTGGTGGACGTTGCCGTATCCTATTTGCATGAGGATTTTCGTGTCGCACTTAATGTTGATAACGTGACTGATGAAGAATGGATTGTTGGTTCGGGTATTACCCCAAATGTCGCATCATCCCCTCGCTCCTTTGCAGAAGGCCCGGGTATTCGGTATCGCCTGACAACCGAGATGTTTTATTAACTTTTAATCCTGATTTCCAACTCCCGGACTTTAAAGGGGTTGCTGCGAGAAATAAGGACGGCAATGACAATGATGCTGGCGAATATCAAAAATAAATCACCAAACTGTTGGTACAATGTCTGATTACTTTTTATATTCACCTGTATAACTTGAGCATGATGTTCGTTAAGGTTTGTCAGGGATGATGCGTTAATTTCTCCCGTACCCGAAACAGAAGCGCTGATTCCCCCATTGCTAACACGTAACCAGGGGATCTTGTTCTCAATAGATCTAAATATGGCGAGTGAGAAATGGTTAATAGAACCTCTGCTGGTTTGAAACCAACTGTCATTGCTAAGGTTGATAATAATGTTAGCACCCAGGTTGGTTTGGTGTCTGACGTACTGGGGGAATAACATCTCAAAACAAATCAACGGAGCGATGTGAATATTGTTGTCCATATTGTTGTTCGTATTGTTGCTAAAGGTTAGCGGTGTGAATTTATCACCGGGAAGATACCGTAAAGTCTCTGGAAACCAATGTCGCAATATCGGAAATGTTGCCTCAAAAGGTAAGTATTCAAAGAAAGGCACAAGGTGTTGCTTGTGATAGCTCCCTACAAGTTCGGCTTTCGCTGAAATAAGCTGTGCAGCGTTGTAATAGGATCGAGGGGTAGTTTGTGTCGATGATGGTATGGTGGAGCTATTTTGATAAATGTAACCTGAGTTTAATAAAATGGGTGTGTGTATTTTTTCTATCAATGCTGTGATCTTGTATCGGTCATTTTTATTCTCTTGCCAAGAAAAAGCGGGAGGAATTTCTGGCCATACAATAATATCAATATTTGAGTTCTCAGATACAAGGGTTTCGGTAAGATGGAATAATCGATCTAAAGAATCTTCACGTTGCAAATTTGGTTGAAGCATTGCGATGTTAAGTTTGTTGATGTTTTTCTGATTGTCGAATTGAGATATACGAATCTGACTATAGGTAAAGAATATAAGTATTATCACTCCAGCGGTAAACGACATGACCAGAGGGTTTTTGTTCATCAAGGCTTTCGTCAAACAGATGTTAACGCCAACAAGTCCAAACAAAAGTAATGGAATGCCGCCTATATCAACGACCTGTATTAGCTGAGGGTAGATATATAAGCTATGAGCGGGGTTTGCCGGAACAAGCCATTGTGTGCTTGAGGCGAGTACCGTAAAAAGTAGTGTTTGTAATGTGCCGTTAAGAATAAATGATTGAGAGATACATATTCGGTGCCACAAGCGGCCAATGATCCAATAAGGTACAGACAGCAACGCGCATAATAAACCCCATAAGATACACGCTAAGATAGGTGAGACACCAATAAAATCAATAGCGGCGGGTAACATCCAAACAATAGACCAGCACCACCATGCGAAAGCCCATAGACCAAAAAGGGCACCGCACTTTTTTGAATTATCTGCGGCGATAAATAAGGGGGTCATCGCAATCCCGGCTAGCCAAGGGGCGGGCATGCCGGGAAAGCTTAAACAAATAAGTAGAACGGAAAGGCTACAAAGGAAAACGGCTAAGGCTTTGTTCAACCCAGGGCGTCTGCCAATTCTTTGTCTTTTTCAAGGCTAGTGTCAACAATACCTGGCCAGAGTGGTTGTGTATCGGTGCCTATCAGTATTCTTGTGAGCTTAATGACACGCTTAAAGATTGACTCCGACACTACAGGTACATTATGTTTCTCACAAATTTCTCGTATTTGTCTATGGGCAATTTGATATTGAAGAACGGTTAAGTCTGGAAATACATGGTGTTCAATCTGATAGTTTAACCATCCCTGCATAAAGTCTCGAGTATTTCCCCCGCAATTATAATCGGCAGATCCTAAAACTTGATTGAGATAGAAGTTGGCGCGATCTGCTGGGTGTTTGTCAAAGACATAGATATCTGAACCCGCGTGATTGGGAACAATAACAATATAGCTCCAAATATTAATAACGACTTCTGCAATGAGTAGATTGATTAATGCGTAAAGCGCGGCTTCAGGGCTTATCAATAAGAATAATGAAGGTAAAAATACAAAACGGAAGCTGATATAAGGTAACCAACAGTGCCATACAATTAACCAAAAACGTTTGCTCAACGGAGACCAAAGCGCCCAAGAACCTAATTCAATGTCTGTTTTTTCCTTTTTGTTGAGTAAGGCGTTAAGGGTGTTGGGAGCGTAATACAGGGGTTTCCAAACGATCGCAATTGCCGTCACTATTAATACTTTGATCGCAGCGGGTAAGCGAGACTTGCGAATCCAATCCGCATTGTTTTGAGGGACGTCGGGGTCACCGTTTTCACCGAGGTTGTAGTGATGAAGTACATCATGTTCATGGTGCCAAGCCTCTGGGTACACCCAATCTAGCCAGTCAATGATGCGACGCCATCCTCGAGCGTAGGTTTTGCTATTGTACCGCGCAGGTGCGCCAGGAATGCTTTCGTAACCTCGGTGGCTGATATGATGGGATAGAATTGTCCACCTACCAAAGCTGGCTGCAGCAAGTGCCATAACCGCGATAGGATTAGGGCCTAGCCATGCTGTTCCTAATCCTAATAATACTAAGCACCAAACGATACGTTCAATACCTTGAAAATGAGCAAGGTCTTTTGATCCAATGTCCTGTTTTAACTCTGCGCGTAAATTATCGATATCTGAAGCAAATGCCTTCAAATCAAGGGGTAAGGGGGTACGTCTCATGGTACTGATATCTCCATAAAGCGGAAGGTATTGTTATTATTGGAGAGGATTAGACGACAACCCTTAGGGAAAGGCAAGGTTAATTCAGGAAGCGTAGGCTGTATGGTTGTGTGTATGCTCGGTACTGATATGTTCGGTTTTGTATTTTGGCCTAGACGGACATGCTTTTGATCGATACATTGCGCCCCCAATGAATCTTTCAATGCAGTTGTTAGCTGTACCTAAAGGAATAAGTGGTATTTATGCGAATTGTTCTCTCGACCTTTTTATTGATAGTTATAGTACTAAACACCGGCTGTCGTAATATTGATGGTTTTGAGCAGCATTTACGTGATGCGATTGATATCTATAAGGAGCGTGGTGAGCTTTATAGCGCAGTGACGGATGGAAAATCAAAGAACATATTTAGTCAATTGATCGTGTCCGAGATGGCATTGCTTCCGGTTGCTCGGCTTTATGATCTTCGTGCGATTCCGTTTATAGACAAAGGTATACCTATTATTAAGAACGATTTCGTATCAATGGAAGGGAACAAAGGTTTTGAGTACCCTTTCATCCCCGCATTTCTGATGACTGAAGCACTGGAAGATGATGCCCAGGCCGTTCTTGATGAGTTGTTGAGTGTGGATAAGCAGAACATGATGTCTATTGCACAGGCCAGTTTTATAGCGTTAAATAAAATACATCAACTGGAAGAAGCTAATCAGGTGTATTTCCCGATGACAAAACACTTTTTAGAATCACTAGGGTTTGGCGCTTTACATGGTATTTATTACCAATGTCAAAGTGAGGGGGAGACCTTCAAATTGGCGAGTGATTTTGCAAAGTTGCAATTGCTCGCGATTAAGTTTGGAAAATCGATAAATCTGGATAAGCGAGCTAATGTACTTCATCAGCAGGGAGTTGGTATTTTGGTAAATGACTTGCCTGATATCCCATTTTTGGATGAATATATTCAGTTTCAGTTTGAAGATGACGGGCAATTTTCTCTTTGCTTCTGATTTTTGTGGTAAAGGTATGAGTAATACGTTTAAGCCGTCTCAGAATAGTGTTTATTAAGGATTTCTGTTAGCAGGTGCTGAACATTGTCTAACGATACGGGTTTTACCATAAAGTAATCCATACCTACGTGTATTGCTTTATCTCGGTGTTCTTTCAGGGCATGAGCGGTGAGTGCAACGATGGGGGTAGCGGTTTTTTTATGCTTATCTTCCCACTGTCGAATACGTAGCGTAGCCTCTAACCCATCCATTTCCGGCATCTCACAATCCATAAAAATAATATCGTATTTGTTGGTTGTGAATTTCTTAACGGCTTCCAATCCATTGTCTGCAAAATCAGGGTATATTGAGAATTTCTCTAACATCCCCTTGATGACAATTTGATTGACGGGGTTGTCTTCAGCAACAAGTACCTGTGTTGTTGAGAAGTTTTCATGTTGACTGCTGATTGTTGATTTTTCACTGGTATCAACGTTGAGGAACATGTCAGTAAGTTGATTTTTAATATCAGCGGCAGTGGTTGGGTAGCGCATGGTAGTACTCATACGTACGGCCGTTAACTCGTTAGCTTGCCACTTACAGTTTAATCCCGTCATGAGACAGAATATGGTTTTTTCGGTATCAAATTCATCGGCAATCTCACGCATTTCAGCGTATCGATGATCGAAAAATATTTTTTCATCCCAAAATATAGCATCAAACTGAGTCTGCTTGAGTTCTTCTTTACGGTTTGCCAAAGCGTTAAATGAGGTGATGGTGCTGAATGTAATATCCCAACGATCGTATACATTGTCAGTTAGAAAACGAAAGAGTGGATCCTCGGAGATTAATAGTACATTTTTTCCTTGTAAGGTATGGTCGTTATCAATCGCTCTGAGGCGTTGTGGTTTTTCGTGAACAGGGAAGTTAATATTAAACCAAAAACAGGCCCCATTACCCAGTTGGCTTTCGAGTCCAATATCCCCATTCATTAGCATCACTAAACGTTTGCAAATGCTGAGGCCAAGGCCAGTACCACCAAATTTCCGGGTGGTGGATGAGTCTGCTTGCTTAAATTCATTAAACAGATGCTTTTGCATACTTGGGTCTATGCCAATTCCTGTATCGGATATTTCAAACCTAAGGCATGTTTCTTTAAGTGATGAGGATATTTGTTTTACCTTTAATAACACGTATCCTGTTTCTGTGAATTTTATCGCGTTACCCATAAGATTGGTGATAATTTGGCGGAGACGAACAGGGTCAGCGTGTATTTTAAGTGGCGTTCCAGGCTCGATGATGGCTCCCACTTTAATTTGTTTTTCTTCAGCCATTAGGGAAAACAGCTCACTGCATTCATTAACCATCACTTCAAGGTCTATATCGATTTTTTCTAGTGTCATTTCACCTGCAACTATTTTCGAATAATCCAATATATCATTAATAATGGTGAGTAATGACTGACCAGAATTTTTTATAATATCCAAAAAACCACGTTGTTGTGAATCCAGTGAGGTATGTTGAAGTAGCTCTGTTATTCCAATAACTCCATTCATTGGGGTTCTGATTTCATGGCTCATGGTCGCCAAAAACTGACTTTTTGCTTTACTTTCTATTTTAGCTTCAACGGACTCTTGATGAGCGGCCATTTCGCTTTTATGGGAGTCATGAACGATCTGTTCTGATACCAAACGTTCATTTTTTGCAATTACTGATATTTCCATCGCGAGTTTTTGTGCTTCAATTTTGGCTCTTCGTTCTAGATTAACTCTATCGGCAAGTGCAAAGGAAAGTAAGATGATCTCTATAATAGACCCAATTTGTAACATATTTTCCGTTATGAAGTTCCGAGGTAGTATTCCAAGTTTATTCAGGCCATAGGATACGATGGATACAATCAATGCTATCCATGCCAGTATAAAATATCGTGCTGCAGCATTACCATCCTTCAATTGAAGGATGGCTGTGATAAATACACTGATCATGCCGGTTAGAGCAAGTACGATAACTACTTTTATCATAATGGTATAAGAGACAAAAAATACGGCAATACAAGTAAAACAGGCTGCCACAAAGAGTGACTTTAAGACGTATTCAGATTTTGTACGTTTGAGACCCAAGAATGCCAATGAGAAAGCGAGTACGGATGCCGTGGAAAAGGGGGTGAAAAAGGCAATGGTTTTATCATTCCAGGCGATTAAGTCGGGCCAAAAGTATTGAAAGCAAAATCCATTTAATGAACCTTGTACAAACCCAAAAGACAATACATAGAGTACGTAGAACAAATAACTTTTATCACGTACGGTAAAAAATATAAAAAGATTGTAGATAGCCATTACTAACATGATGCCGAAGTAGGCTCCCTGTATCATGGACTCTTCGAGATTTTCTTCCATAAAAAATCGTTCTTGCCAGAGCGTTAGAGGAACCTGAACGGATGTGGTGGTATTAACTTTCAAATACAGCGTGGTGATATCGTTGGAGGGGAAAAGCAAAGGAAAGACAAAGTTTCGGTGATTAAAAGAGCGTTGAGAGAAAGGTTTCATATCTCCTGTTTCAATTGTTGTGATATCCCCCTTTGCGGAGACGATATACAACGATACGTGATCAAGTAAGGGGTAACCAACTTCAAACAGTCTTTCAATAGAATGTTTTGTCGGGTTTGAAATGGCCAGCTTAAACCAATGTGTGGATTCAGAGTATCCAAAGTTTGGTGTTTTGTTGTTGCTTGTTGTCCAGCTGACGGACGTGGGTGTTGCAAGAAGTTGGCTAATGTTGAGTTGACTCGATGGATCTACATAAAAAGTGAGGTGTGGGTAGATATTCAAACGAGGTTGATCAGCTGTGAGCAACACGGGTTCACTAGCGAGTGCCATTGGAGGTAATAATAGGCAGAGAATAATGCCCAATATACGTAACAGACCAGTTTTCCTCATAAAAAGCATATTTCCCATGAGTGTAAGGGCGATACATTTGGTATCTCTCAAAGATAACCAACAACGCATGTATGGTCAAATTAGCCCCTTTTTAAATGAAATTTATGGGGGTATGCGGCTTATTGGTTTAGTTTTTTGATGCTGTTGGGTCAACCAGTCGGGCCTTATGGGCATGCAGGCCAATTTGAAACCCTTGAACGGGTTATTTAGCACTAGATAATGAAGGTGCTTCAATACCGTTTGATCCAAAATACCTACCGTTCACCGCTGTGCATATTTCTTTCACATTGTTTCCTCATTTAATTCCTATCATTTCAGCATCGAGATATTTTGGAATGGGTCAGGGTTGTGCGTAACAGGGATATTATTTTTATAGTCTTTGTGTCAACCAATCGTTTCTGGCTGCGTTCTAACGTAGATGACCAGCAAGGAGGGGCCGGTGTTAATAATTAAGAAAAAATGATTAGGTAGGTAATTATGAATAATAACAAGGGTTTTACACTAATCGAATTGCTTGTCACCATCGCTGTCGCTGCTATTTTAACGGCAGTTGCCGCTCCTAGTTTCAGAAGTTTATTAGTAAACAATGATATTCGTGCAGAATCTGAAGCCGCTAAACATTTGCTAAAACTTGCGAGAAGTGAAGCGATAAAGCGAGGGTTACCCGTTGTTGTTTCTTCGGAGAGTAATAGTTGGGAGGATCGATGGGTACTATTTATTGAAGATGGCGTTGAGGACAATAATTATGATACGGGCGATACACTTATCTTTGAAAAAAATGCTCCTAGTATTCCCATATCTATTCACACTGCGGATTCGACAGAATCAATCAGTTTTTCATCCAATGGTTTGGTGGCAAGTCGAACGGGGGTGTCATTTTATTTTTGTGATCCGGATAATATTTTATCGGGACGGTCAGTTGAGATTACCAGAGCAGGTCAAATATTTGGCCAAGATATTGAGGCGGGGAGTGCATTATGCCAGTAGTGAAAAGAAGTGAAGTAGGCTCTACGATGATCGAAGTGCTGGTAAGTGTTGTTGTGGTGGCTATTGGCCTGTTAGGGATGGCGTCATTACAATTGAACTCCGTTAAAACCTCTTTTGATAGTGCAGGGCAATCTCAAGCCAGCTGGTTAGCACAAGAAATGGCGGAGAGAATTCGATCAAATAATAGCGATGCAGCAGAGTTTTATATTGATGCCGCAGCCAATAATGCATCCTGTGGTACAGCCCCTTCAGTATATTGTGGACTCGTTAATGGAATTGGAAGCGTTGATTCCTGTACTTCACAACAGCGGGCTATTTTTGATGTATGGGATGTTTTTTGCAATGCGACTGAAGGTGATGAGTTGTACGCCAGTGCAGCCGATATGATTTCATTGTCTGATTTTTCCATAGGTTGTGATGACAGTGATGTGACCGATAGCAATATTTGCAGCAGGGGATCATTGATTGCCATATCTATCGAGGTCGCTGGCAGGTCGGTAGTGGCTGAAGAAAAGAAGAACAGAGACGTTCAAATTTATATGAGCCTTTAACGTAACTGGTCGTAACTTGCTCCAATAGCAGTGCGTCGTTACCAAGGTGAAATGCAGTTAATTTGAGTGAAAAACAATGAAATTCAATGATAAAACTCGTCAACAACAATATCGCAAGTTGAATAGACAACTAAATCGACCACAAGCAAGTGGCATGTCACTGATTGAATTAATGATTGCTATGGGTTTAGGATTAATACTTATCGCTGCTTCCATCAAAATATTTATCAGCTCAAAACAAAGCTATTTGATGGTAGAGGAACTGAATGAAATACAAGAAAATGGACAATTTGCCGCACTATTTTTATCTAAAGCCATTCAGATGGCAGGCTACAGTGATCCCGATGATGGCGCGTTGCCCCACCTTTTTTTAGCAGAAGGTGAATGTGTTAGTACTGATAGATTTTGCACATCGAATGGCGTGGGTAATGGATCCGATAAAATATCAGTTCAACTTAACCCTGCGTTTGATGAAGACTGTACGGGAATGTCTGTTCCCAGTGACGTGGTTTTATCAAATGTATATTACGTGGAAACGATTGGCGGTATTAGTGGGCTTTATTGTCGAGGGTATGATCCTGGGAACGGGGTGTGGTACTCAGAAGAAACGTTACTGGTGAACGGTATTGATCGGCTTCAATTTCAATTTGGAACCTTGGAATCAAATAGGTATCAGTTCTCTACTGCTGATGAAATAGATGATTGGACTACGGTGAATTCAGTACGTTTTGCTTTGCTGTCTTCCGCTATTGAAAATGAAACAGTGAGTGAAAAGGAAAGGAATTATGCACTGCTGGATGCAGAAACGGTAACGTATGATGATTCAAAAATACGTCATATCTATAGTGCCACGGTGTATGTGAATAACTCATTTCTTTAGACCTATCAGAAAGGATTAGCAACTAGAAGCAATAACACGCGCGAATACGCACGAAATTGTAGTGAGGTAAAATAATGAAATATAGCAATAATGGTTCTGTACTTATTATCTGTTTGGTACTTCTTTCAGTGATTAGCATTATCGGTGTTGTTTCCATGCAAAGTTCATCCTTACAAGAAAGGTTTTCAAGGAATGTTTTTTATAATGTTCAATCCTTTCAAGCGGCGGTTAATGAGCAGTCACAACAATATAATTCGGTTTCTGAAGATGAAGACTTGTTGCTAGAGGTGTTGTCAGAAGATTACACGCTAGGTGCGCAGTTAGCCGTGCGCCATGCCGTGATGGAAAGCACAATAACCTATGCTGGTGAAGGCTTGCCGCCATCCGGTTATAGCCTTGGAAAGTATCGAGGATTGAAATTTTCAATTGATACCAAAAGTACTTATGAAAATATTGATGCAATATCGGATCAGACGTTGGGTTTCCAGTATGCAGCACCAAAAAGCATTTAGTAGAGAGAATAATAAGATGAAAAAGGAAAAATGGTTTTTATTAGTGTTGATGCTGTTTCCGTTGCCACTTATAGCTGAAATGAAAGCGGTTGAACACTCTATTGAAGCAGAAAAGGCGCTATATTTTTTTGATCAATCGACAGGAACAGGGCGCATTATTGCGTTTTCCTGTGTTTCCTGTCCTCCCGTATCTTTAGCCTTCTTTAAAGAGATAAAGGTGAAGGTTGATGGGGGTATTGTTGATAGTGCTGAATTAGGAAAATATTCTGGATATTCGGCAACAATATTTTTTGACCAATCCTCTAAATTAGCAATAAGGGTTAATGTTGGTGAAAGATCAGCGATAGGAAACACACCACCTCTATCTTCGCCTCCGCCAAGGAGAGAAAAAAATGGAAAATAAATTTCTAGCGATAATATGCTGCATATTCATTCAATTTTTCGTCAACATAAACGTGTCAGCAGAAGATATTGAAATCTATGTGAGCGATGATGAGACATCCGTTCAATCGAATGTTTTATTGTTGATTGATACATCGGGCAGTATGGATAGTACTGTTGAAGTAGATGACACCTACGGTGCAAATTACACCATTACCGATTATCATACACCAACAGAAGAATGTATTACCTATGAGCAGGTGTGTAGCGGAAGGCGTTGCACCAATGAGTGTACCGAAACAGGTAAAGTCTTAACACGAATGGACATCGTACAAGATGTTGCCTCTGACCTTATTGAAACCACTAATGACATTAATATCAGTTTAATGCGTTTTGATAGTGGTTCTGAGGGTGGTTATGTAGATTTTGCTTCTCAGGATATTGCAAACGTTAAAGCCACATTTCAAACAACGGTGAATAACTATGACGCGAATGGCTTTACGCCATTAGAAGAATCCTATTATGAAGTATATCGCTACTTTTCTGGGCAAACGCCGGAATATGGTGATGCCAGTTCACCGTCAACCAGTGACAGTGAGGCGTTATCCGGCGGTACATACATTTCTCCTATAACCGATAGTTGCCAGAAAAATAATGTTATTCTTTTTACCGATGGTCAGCCAACACGGGATACGAGTTCCAATACCGCCATTCAAGGCCTTGTTTCGGGGTCACTTTCTGAATTCTCAGATCTGGATGATGATTGTAGTGGTGATGGTGAGTGCCTTGATGAACTTGCTTATTACCTCAGTAATACCGATCTTGATGATGATTTAGACGGCGATCAAACTATTAGCACTTATACGATAGGTGGTTTTGGATTAGAAGGCGATGCAGTATCGTTGCTAGAGAGCGTCGCAAAGTACGGTGATGGCGCATACCACTCGGCCGATGATGCCGATGGATTAAGTTCTGCCTTGGAAAATATTATTCAAGACATACTGTCAGAAGACAGCACCTTTGCGGCCCCCTCGGTATCGGTGAGTGCTTTTAATAGTTTACAAAATTCAGATGAGCTGTATTACGCATTGTTTAAGCCCGGCGAAGGTGCGCGATGGCACGGTAATCTTAAACGTTACAAGATTAATAAAAATAATGAACTTGAAGATGCTAACGGCAGTAATGCCATAGATTCCACTACCGGTTTTTTTAGTGAAGGCAGTAAGAGTTTCTGGAGCGGATATACTGATGGCTCATTTATTGTAGAAGGTGGCATGGCTCATGAGCTTACATTAGGCCGTACGATATTTACCTACACAGGCGCTAACCCAGCGAACACCGCACTTAATACATCAAGTCACGTATTACACGAAGATAATGATGCGCTAACTAAAGCAATGTTAGGTATTGATAGTCAATCAGATGACTATAGAGAAGTTCTATTACAATGGGCTCAAGGTATCGATGTACTTGATGAAGATGGGGATAGCAGTGTTGTAGATGCAAGAAATGCCATTGGTGATCCGCTTCATAGCCAGCCGCTGATTCTTAACTATTTCTCTGATGATGACACAGAAGATACCTCAATCTTTTTCACAACCAATGAAGGGTTTCTTCACGGTGTATCAACCAGTGATGGTAGTGAGCAATTCGCCTTTATCCCTCAAGAATTATTATTGAACCTAGAATCCTATAAAACCGATAACTCAAACGGTACCAGTAAAGTGTACGGTTTAGATGGCCCTATGTCTGCCTGGTTTAATGATATCAATGATGATGGCGATATATTACATGCGAGTGGCGGCAGTGTGGACAGTGGAGAACACCTATACCTGTATCTCACAATGCGACGTGGTGGACGAAATATTTATGCGCTGGATGTTACCGATCGAAATAACCCCATTTATAAATGGAAAATAGAAGGTGGTAGTGGGGACTTTGAAGAGCTTGGTCAAACCTGGTCGAAACCCACCGTAGCCAAAGTAAAAATAAATGAAGTAGAGAAAACGGTTTTAATATTTGGAGGCGGTTACGATGTAGATCAAGATGATGTTACCGTGATTACTGCCGATGATGTGGGGCGAGCCATTTATATTGTCGACGCAGAGACAGGTGACCGATTGTGGTGGTCCTCTGTGCATGATGTTGCAACCTTAACGCTTAGCGATATGGAATACAGCATACCCTCAAACATCAACAGTGTTGATATTGATAACGATGGTTATGATGACTTCTTCTATGTCGCTGACATGGGCGGACAGGTGTGGCGCTTTGATATAGATAATAATAATACTGCAGTCAGCGGCTTGGTTTCTGCGGGTGTTGTTGCCGTGTTAAGTGATAGCTCAGACACCGGCGCAAGACGGTTTTATAATCAACCTGATATTTCATTGGTTAATGTTCGAGGTCGTACACCCTATTTAACCATTGCCATTGGATCAGGGTTTCGGGCGCATCCATTAAATACAGACACAACGGATCGATTTTATATGATTAAGGACAGCAATGTATTTAGTGCCCCTAGCAGCTACCTATACGTCAGTGGAACACAAGCAGCAGCGATCACAGAAACCAATCTATATGACGCAACAGAGGACCTCATCGATTCAACAACTGAAGCAGTAGCAACGGCAGCAAAAACAGCAATGGATAGTGCATACGGTTGGTACATCACCCTCGAAAATGAAGGCGAAAAGGTACTTGCTGAATCGATTACCTATGACTTTAAGCTATTGTTCACGACCTTCTCACCTTCAGGAGATACTGTGACAACATGTGGGCCTGACACCGGGGTCGGGCGCCTCTATCTTGTCAACTTATTGGATGCAACTCCCGTGCTGGATAGCGATGGAGATACATTGAGCGAGGCAGAAGACAGAGTTTACACCCTTCTTAAAGGTGGCATTCCACCAGCCCCGGTATTGATCAATAACCCAAACAGCGAAAGCTCAACGCCTCCAGTGTGTGTGAGTACTGAGTGTCTTTCAGATATCGATTTAGATGCAACACCACAACAGAAAACGTATTGGCGGGAGAATAAGATATGAGAATATGTAGTAGAAAAGGCAATAAAGGGCTTACGTTAATTGAGATGTTAGTGGTAGCGGCAATACTTAGTATTTTTGCAAGCATAGCCATACCGTCATATCAGGATTTTGTGTTGAAATCACGCCGTGCCGAAGGTATCTCATTTTTGTTTCAAATAATGGAGCTACAAGAACGTTATTTTACTGACAACTTAAGTTATGCAACGGATCTGACCGAGTTAGGGTATGTATCATCAACGGATCTTGAATCTCAGAGCAGTTACTATCAGGTGAATGCTGCTGCTTGCGATGGAAGGGTTATTTCAGATTGTGTTTTACTCACTGCGAATGCCATAAATGAGCAAAAAAATGATGAGAACTTGTCATTGAGCAGCTTAGGAGGCAAGTTACCTGATGGGTTTTGGTAGGGAGGGAGATTGACCTTCATAGGGGTATAGGTTGTAATGAGCGGATGCGTAAAACTGATAAAAAAATAGAAAACCAACTTATACTCGTATTAACGGATGTGTGTGAAACAGCATTGAAGGCGATTGACGGCTTTCAGTGGTTAACTCACCTTGTGGAGTACACGGACTTTCCTAATAGCCTAAAGATTATTTGCATATTTGATACTAATGAAAACCTGGCTGTCTATCTATCCAAGAGTACATCCAGCTATGCTGAAGGTGAATTGAAATCACTCATCCAGAAAAAACTTCAGGAAATGGGTGTAAGCATTAAGAATATTGATCGCCATGTAACATTCGATACCGAGGAAGATTGTGCAAAAGAGCATAACGGAAAATGGCAAAACAGGCTTTCATGATAAACAGATACTAGAATCTTGGCAGAAGAACGTATCTCCCTGGGTAGATGCCATTCAGCACAAGCAGATTGAAAGTCGGGTTCTGGTAACGGATAAAGCGATTATTGAAACGGTAATCTCTTTATCGGGTAACAATGCGCCGGACAACAATGCATCTGGTAAAAGTGTTCTTGATATCGGTTGTGGTGAAGGGTGGCTTACTCGGGCACTTATAACGTCTGGATTATCGGTAACGGGTATCGATGCTGTTCAAGGGTTAGTGGATAAAGCCAAAGCGTTGGGCGAAGGAGATTTTCATGTATTAGAATATGAACAATTTTCAGATAGAACAATACCCCAGCAATACGATATTGCCGTTTGCAATTTTTCTCTTATCGGTAACGAGTCTGTCGAACATCTTTTTAGCGTGCTGCCATCCATATTAAACAAAGGCGGAACGTTTATCATCCAAACCCTTAATCCTTATATCAGTTGTGGCGATGCGCCTTATGTTGATGGCTGGCGGGAAGGGTCATGGAATGGCTTCAGCCATGATTTTTGTGATCCCGCCCCCTGGTACTTTAGAACCATCGCATCCTGGCTACAGCTATTTATAAATAATGGATTCGTATTAAAGGCGTTTAAAGAACCCATTGATAGCAGTACTGGTAAACCCGCTTCCTTGATACTCGTAGGGAAAGTGGTCAGCTCACCTGTGGATGGATAGGTAACCCCATGTTTGAATTAAAAACAATAACACTCTTTCTGATTACGGCAGTGGCTGAAATTGTTGGGTGTTATTTGCCCTATCTTTGGCTTAAACAAGATAAAAGTATTTGGCTTCTAATCCCCGC
>CAJXXT010000077.1 GCA_913063495.1 uncultured Gammaproteobacteria bacterium
AATAATTCATGATCCGCATGAACGATATTTGAAAACATAAAAGCAAATATTGACATTACTACTTTGTTCACAAGCTGTTCCTTTCTTTGCTTAAGCTAGTCATGGTAGGAACATAGATCGCTCTATGCCCCCCATACAGACCCGGACGTGCGGCTTTCCCGCATCCGGTTCCTCGGTTGTATTCCCTTCCGTATCAGCTAGCATAAAGCTTCTATGTCAGGCCATTCGCCTTCTCTTTGTGCAGAAAAGTTATACGCTGGCCAACTCGCTATGTCATCAATATAGCAATTTCCATCTGTATCATCGTTTTCGTAATAGGTAGAAAGTTCAATTAAGCCATGCCAAGGGAATATTCCAACATCAAGAATCTTTAATTTACGATCGGTGTCAATCTCTTCCAACTTAGAGATAATCGCTATCTCAAGCAAGTTTATCCATTCCTCAGTTTTCACACAACCCCTCTATATATGTAGAACATTATCTTCCGCAGCGTTCATGATATAGCATCTTATCAATATCCGGCTGATTAGTAACCGTACATTAGGCTGGTGGTATAGGGTGCCAATTTTGACGTATTAGGGCGCGACTTGCCTTTTAACCACCACCGGCGTTTGATCACGTTTGCGACATTACATAATTATATCGATTAGTAAAATTCTAACCAAAGCTGCCAACAAAATCTTATACAATTAGCCAACAATATGCGGCTCAAACTCACTGCGAATGGTAGCAAGTCCCGCATTGCTTAATTTCCCCTTAAATCTTCTTAAAGGTAGCCAATGCCACAATTTCTGTGTTAGTGACGTTTCAACAACATCTCTCTTTGTTAGGAATTCCAATGTATAGGTATTTCTATTCGTGACCATTTTATATCCAGTTTGGCCCATATTTGTAATTTTCACATCACCGAGATCAAGGACTATTTCCCGACTGCCTTCGCTTTGATGGAAGTAAGCCGAAAAATATCTGACCCCATCAATATCAAAGAACTCAATCTGATAGTTTCCCATTGCTGCAAATGAGATATTATTCTTGTTTTTTGAGTTAGTTTTGCTTCCTAGCATAGTCTACTTACCTAATGCCATAAAATGAATTTATTCGGAGAGAAGAGGCCTCGTTTCTTCCTTCGGACGATTTAGTTTTACCACTGATTCCACATAACGGCCAAGCTAAAAAATTGACAGTTCCGACTGAATTCCGCAACATCTGACATAAAAACAACTTTTGGGATCCTACACCAGGTTATACATTTGATCACAGTCGCACGACATTGATGCTCTATTTTCTAGTTTACTATGTCACTTAATCTAATGGGAGCTCCGGGTTCAACATTTCGTTCTAGAATTTCCTCTTCTATCTCCGCGAAGTGACCTGGCGTGACATAATCATCAGGTAACACATCTAGGCTAATTCTTCTTACTTGCATATTTTTAGTTGTTATTGCATCTCCTGCGACTAGTGATTTATCTTTAGCAACGACAACAACGAACACCTTCTTCGCGTCAATCTCTATCAGTTCTTTAAGACTCCCACAATTTGGTCTCGGATCAGTGTTACAGGCAAGATTATATAATCGATTTGCTTCAGCTGCGTTGTGCACTCCTACACCACCAACATGCATCGCTGCTAGATAAACCTGAGCGTCGCCATGGCCTTTAGCCGCTGCACTCTTATACCATTTGGCTGCTTCAACGGTGTCCATTTTGAAATTTTCTTGACTATACAATAAGCCTAGATTGAACTGCGCTTCAGCATTGCCCTGTTCGGCTGCTTTTCGATACCATATTAATGCCTGGTTGTAATCTTGCTTAACTCCTTGCCCATGAAAATAGGCATAGCCAAGATTGTACTGAGCATCGCTATAACCTAAGTCCGCAGATTTTTGAAACCATTTTAATGCATCAACATAATCCTGCTTAACCCCTTGCCCCTTGGCATAGGAAAGCCCTAAGCTATTTTGAGCATACATATTCTCTTGTTCTACAGCTTTTCGAAACCATCTCAATGCTTCGCTATAATCCAGCTTGACTCCTTGCCCATAAAAATAGGCAATCCCTAAATTATTCTCCGCACCAGCATGTCCAGATTCAGCAGCTTCTCGATTCCATTTCACCGCTTCGACGTAATCTTGTTTAACTCCCATTCCCTGATACAGACTTTCCCCAAGAGAGAGTTGAGCCTCCACGTGCCCTTGCTCCGCTGCCTTTCGGTACCATTTTTCAGCTTCTTCATGATCTTTTTTAGTTCCGTAGCCTTGTGCGTACGTTATCCCTAGAGCGTATTGACCTGTTGCATCACCTAATTCTGCTGCTTTCCGATACCAGCCTATTGCCTTTTCGTAATTTTTGCCGCCGGTAAGATCTGTGTAAATATACATAGTGGCGAGACTGTATGAGGCCTTGGCGTCACCTTGTTTCGCTGCTTTTTCATACCACATTGCAGCTTTATTCAGATCTTTTTCTACCCCTCGACCATCAAAATACAATTTCGCAAGATTGTGCTGGCCAAATGAATGACCTTGCTCTGCTGCTAATTTATACCATCGAAATGCCTCCCAGTGATCCAGCTTCACACCCATACCATTTTCAAACATAATCCCAAGACTGTATTGTGCTTTTGCAAACCCTTGAGCAGCTGATTTTCGGAACCAAGACATAGCTTCCACGTGGTTTTGGGGTACGCCATTTCCTTCAGCATGGAGTAAACCCAATTCATGCTGGGCCTTGGCTTCTCCTTTATTCGCTATTGGCTCCCAATTGAATAAAGCGCATTTGTAATCACCTGATTCATAGCATTGAATTCCAGCTTCATACTCAGCTCCATAAGATAAGGACGCCATTAATAACATAAATACAAAGTAATTCTTCATTCGAACATAACTGCCATGTATATTTATTGGTGGGGATATTTAAAGTAATGTAACCGTAACAAAAATAAGTCTTAATCGTATAAATGAGACTTCATTATGCTTTGTAGGAATTCTAATAAACTTAGGAACCCCAGGTTTTAGCAGGTTTAGGGCGTGAGGAGCCATACGGGTTCTGTCGAATCCAGCAAAGCCATCGTATCATATCTCAAAACCGTATCAACCTGAGCAACCCATGATCACTTTGATACGGTTATGTAATTACATATTACTATGTGAAGACCTGGCATCTAAAAACGCGACCAAACCGAAGCATAGCTCTGATATTTTAAATTGCTCCAAGGCATGCCCTGAAACTCGATCATATACAAAATGGGTGAATTTTGCGGGGCGGAATAAGGTGCATCAACTTGTACTCGAATTGTTTCATGAAACTTGCGAAGAATAGGTGGATTCTGCAGTACCTGCCCCTATGACTTCGATTTCCCAAGCTGGCATGTTTGTACTGAGATCACACGGTACATTAATGGCAACCTTAAATTCTTCGACCCCTGATTCAACAAGATTGTTGTCGATGACATTTAATTTTCCTCCTCCTGTTGTGTAAGGAGCAGACCCGGTTAAGCAGGATGGAAATTGTACTGTTACCGAAATCACCTTATCTTTAACATAGAATGGCGATTCTATTTCACACTCAGCCAAGACGTAGGAATCTACCACTCTATCGAGAACGTATTGCTGGTCCCAACCACTGATCACCCGCTTTACCATATCATTGTAACGATGGGTATCCTGGGTTGTGAAGGTACTATAGACAATATCCAACAAAACCCCATACATTGCTTGAAAGCAGAATTCTACGCTTCATTCAAGTAAGGGATTCTTTGTACAGAGTAAATCACCTGTATGACCAGATAGAAATGTGGTGTAATCCGTTACCGTCAGCATTGGAAGAAAAAAACTTATCACCTGGCAATAGTACAGTGTCAAAATGGTTCTCCACTCCATGTTTATCTTCTGATGTAATTTCACTGATTCTTCCGTCGTCACTGAGACCTCTTATGTAAAAAGGATTCTCATTTGCTTTCCAGGTTATATGTCCTTCGGCGTCAAACTTTGTGTAGCGAATCGTTGTGCTTTTCTTAAGATATAAGTCTGTACCCCCATCACTCACTTCAATGCCGACATATTGGTTTTCCCAATAATCAAATGCCGTTAAAAGCGAGTCATCTGCTGTGATTTTTTTGCTTATTAACATCGGTGCAACATATTTCTTCTCGACTCTATGGCACCACTGTTGATTGAATTCAAAATCGTAGCGGCAAATATCCCAATAGCCTGAAACATACCAGATAACCGGCGTGAAACTACTCGTATAAAACCCTTCTTCACCCCATAGTTGATCGAATAAATGGTAAACATTCGATGTTCTTACAATGTTACCAGAAAAATCGTAGGTAACCCCTTGTAAAAAATAGAGTGTATCACTGACTGCTAAAGAGAGGTGTTTGATTGACCGGTCTGGTATGGTATGCGTGTCGATGGCATCAAGCTGTTCGGTCATTCTGGTAACAACAGTTGAAACATTGTCTTCTTCATCACTAGAGCTAACAAATAATAGAAACTCATCACTATTTTTAATTTTTTGAAGTGATACCGCCTGGGCATTCGGGAATGTCTGCAGTTTTCTCACAGAGCCCTCTGGAGAGACTAAGCCTATAACGAATTCACCACCACCGGCATCTGTTAACAGTGAACCGGAAAAAACAAAATGATCGTTACTGTTGATGTGGCTTACAACAACTTTGACATTTTGACCTTGCGTCAAGTCTTGCGTGGGCACTACTGATGCGCTTTGGATGCTAGGGTCAATAAACAGTAAATTTTGCAATGTACCGCTGACGATATACGAACTATCGTCAGAAGCCTCTAGCAATTTAAAATCATATGCATCGATATTAATGGGCAGATCAAAACTGCTCAGCCTATTTCCCTGTAGGTCGTATTGCTCAAACACTCCTTCATCATCTTTGGAGACAGCGGCCCTATAAACGCTATTATTGTCTTCACTTAGATATACAAGGGCTTTAGCGATCTCACCGTTCGATTCCTCGAGTTTTACTGTAATGTCAGGTGCCGGGCTTTTGCAGCCTAATAGTAAAATAGACAGCGACAGTAAAAGCAGTGCTTTCCTTGATGCTTTTATCATAATATTACATCCCTTTATCAATGCTCTTTTAAGAGCTTTAGAATAGCCTTGAAGCCGACTATATTCTTTTATTATTATAGATTTATCAGGTTTTATAAATATTAAAACAACTCAATCCCAGGGCATAGGTATATGCCAACCTATCGACAATATCAATAGAATATTTGTTAGCAGCACTTCTAAAGGGAGCCCATAATACTCACCAAAACGGGTAAAAGAAAAAATGAGTTGATATCAGGCAAACATCACGTACTAACGAACCAGTGCAACTGCCTTTATTTGTGCAAACACTTTATCACCAACAGCAAGTGACAATTGCTGTTTTGAATACAAAGATATTCGCGCAAGCAAGAACTGACGACCGACTGTAAGCTTAACCACTGCCTGCCCTTTTTCTTCGTTATCTTTAATATCAACAATTGTACTTTCTAACACATTCAAGATACTCGTACGAAGAGGGCGATCTAGACAAATACTCACATCCTTGGCAACTATTCTAAGACGAACAACACCTTCACCATCCAACGAGGTATAAGGAATTCTAAAACTGTTCCCATCAACATTGACCGATGTTAATAAGGCTTTTTCCGAATGAGTATCACACTCCCCTTCTAAAATACTAAACGCATTGGCTTGCTCTGCCAATGGGCTACTAATATCTGCGACGGTTTCCAATAAGGGGCCATGCTTGTAAGTTGTACCGTTTTCCATTAACACAATAAAATCTGCGAGTCGGGCAATTTCATCAGTTGCGTGACTTACATATAACATAGGGATTGAAAGGGCTTGATGAAGTTTTTCTAGATAGGGCAGTATTTCTGATTTACTTTGATGATCAAGTGCAGCCATTGGTTCATCTAACAGCAAGAGTTCCGGCCCAGACAGCAGTGCTCGTGCAATCGCAACCCTCTGACGTTCCCCACCTGATAATGTGTCTACAGATTTATCAATAAGCTTTTCCACGCCTAACAAGGATACCGCATCATCAAATGCTATACGTCGCTTATTCACGTCCGTACGTTTCACCCCATAGAGCAGGTTTTTTCTAACATCAAGATGAGAAAATAAATGGCTACGCTGAAATACATAACCTACATTTCGTTTGTGCGTGGGTATATCACTGTGTATCCAGTCAACATCACCAAACTGACTCGAGCCCGTTACATTTTTTTCTAAACCGGCAATAGCACGTAGCAACGTTGTTTTTCCGCATCCTGACGGACCGAAAATTGCAGTAATGCCTTTGGCGGGCGCGCTGAACTTAGCTTGCAACGTGAATCCATTTTTTTTCAATGAAAGATCAACGCTTAACGTTTTTTCAACTTGATTAATTTCATCTGGATGCATCTCAGGACGGCTTCACTTTTTGTTGGCTCATATAAGTAATTAGTAACATAACAAAAGATATACACAACAGTGTTCCCGACAAGTAATGGGCTTGGGAATACTCCATGCTTTCGACGTGATCATATATGGCAATAGAAACCACACGCGTTTCATCAGGAATATTACCGCCAATCATCAATACAACACCAAATTCCCCTAGCGTATGAGCAAACCCAAGCACGCCCGCGGTAAGGTAGCCCCTTTTCACTTGAGGAATAGCGATACTAAAAAACCGATCAAGCGGACTTGCTCCTAAGGTTGCTGCTGCATCCATTTGACGTTTGTCGGTTTGTGAAAATGCGTGCTGCAAGGGCTGAACAACAAAAGGCATTGAATAAATCACAGAACCAATAACCAATCCTGCAAACGTAAAATTGAGCGAGCTAATTCCCAGAGTCGTCAGTACGCTGCCAAGTGGCCCATTTGGCCCAAGAGCGAGAAGCAAATAAAATCCTAATACCGTAGGAGGCAACACTAGTGGCAACGCGACCATTGCCTCTAAGATGCCCTTCCCTTTCCATTTGGTTTTCGTTAACCACCACGCAAAAGGGGTGCTAACTACCAGTAGTATTGACGTCGATAAAAACGCTAATTTCAGCGTTAACAACAATGCTGAAATGCTTGCGTCATCCAGCATCGGTAACTCCTACAATATTGTACCCATTGCTTTCTATGATACTTTTTGCAACTGGGCCTTTAATGAATTTGACAAACAACCGGGTTAATTCTTTATTATTCAACCGAATTGCCTGCTGTCGAATCGGTTGATGTAGCGCATTTGGAATCACTCGATAGTGTTCAGATATCACCTTATACCGCTCTTTTTGAATACCCGTTATGTTTCGATCAAGTACTTGCGAATGCGCAAGAAAAGCAAGATCGGCAGTGCCTGACATAACAAACTGGAACGTTTGGCTAATATTTTCACCTTGGATAACCCGCATCTTATGATTACCACGAGATAAAAGACCTTCAGGCGATAATGCGTTAATGACATCTTGAGTAGCTTTACCATAGGGTGCAAGCTTCGGGTTTGCCATCGCTAATGTCTTAATGTCCCGACTAGCAAGCAAAGCGGCTAACGCTTTGTGATCTAAAGAGATTGAGTCATGTGTTTTACTTTTGAGGATCTCTGGTGACCATATTACGAGCGAACCTTCAGCATACGTAAAACGAGAGCCTTTTACACCAATATGCTTATCCTCTAATAATTTTGGCCTTATCGCGTCAGCGGCAAAAAACACGTCAAAAGGGGCTCCATGGATAATTTGGGCATAGTGTTTGCCTGTGGATCCACCTGACAACAGAACAACTCTACCCGTGTCTTGTTGATAGATATGCACTAGCTGTTTCATCGTCGACAAAAAATTAGAAGCCACAGCAACAGTTATCTTGCCATCTTTAGATACTTCATCTGACGCGTCAGCCACCCAACTTAAAGCCAAAGCCAGACACAACAGACCAAACCTAAGATACTTTACAGCCATTGCTGAAACCCACTTGAAAGGAAAAAGATCGTAATATACCACTGTCACCAGTTTATATACTACAATACGCACCAGATAACCATAAACCACCCGGAGACACCCTATGACACTTGAAAACATTGATGCTGTAGAAGCTGAATTAGAAGAAGGCCTATCGGCTTATATTGATCTATTGCTTCAAAGAGTTGCATCACCTGTAAAGCGCGCTTACGCAAAGCAGTTACTACTTAACGATTTTAATGCAACATTACCGCGCGGCATTTACATGGACAATGAAATGTTTATAGACATTGAAGAGGGTGCAGAAATCGAAGAGTAACACCAGAAGCCAGAATAGAGATTGATAGCCTCACGTTTCGTCAATCTCTATTAGCCAGGCGTTCTGACTATATGGTTCTGATCTGAATTGCATCAACACCCGTCCCAGCAATAACATCTGATATCACCACAACCTTATCGCCTGACTCCAGCCCTTCCCTTGCCTTAAGCGCTACAAATGCATTATGCAGCGTTTTTTCTGGCTCACTACTAAACGTTAAGCGGTTTGGGATCACATTTCGATTGAGCGCCAACACCCGCCGTGTCCTACTATCATTGGTGAACGCATAGATTGGTGTTTTGAATGGCCTGCAATTGGTCACATAATTAGCCATTAATCCCCTTCGAGTAATTACCACAATACCCACCACGCCGAGCGCTTCTGCGAGTTCAACGGCTGAATGCGCCAGATGTTGCTTATCAGTTTCTCTTACCAGCTTTTTACTAAGGTTAAGGCTTTCTTCTTTCTCTGATGTTTGAGCAATTTTATCCAAATACTCAATACACTTAATGGGGTGTTTCCCAACCGTTGTTTCGCCAGACAACATAATGGCATCCACTTCTTCATAAATAGTGTTAGCAACATCGGTTACTTCCGCTCTAGTCGGGATAGGATTTTCAATCATTGATTCAAGAAGGTGTGTGGCGACAATACAGCGCTTTCCTCTTTCATGGCACTTTCTAACTAGCAGGCGTTGAACATTAGGTAACTCTTCTACACGTATTTCGACCCCAAGGTCCCCTCGCGCAACCATTACTCCGTCGACTTCATTAAGAATTTGATCAATATTCTTTACACCTTCTTGATCTTCTATCTTGGCGATGATTTTTATTTTGTCTTTTTTATCACCTAGCAGCTTTTTCAACTCTCTTACGTCTGATGCTTGGCGTACAAAAGATAAGGCGATAAAATCCACTTCCTGCTCAATGCCGAACGCTATGTCTTCTTTATCTTTCTTAGTGATTGCGGGCAGGTTAACGTGAATACCTGGCAAATTAACATGACGTTTACTCTTGAGGGTTCCACCATCGATGACCCTGCATTTCATTGTCTTATCTTCTTTAGAAAGCACTTGTAGGTTAATTAGGCCATTGTCGACCGTGATGATGTCATCAATGCCTACCGTATCAACAATGTCATCGTAATTAATGGGGATTGAGCTTTCTTCAACGTTGACATTTCTGGCAGCAACGGTGACAACGTCACCATCTTTTAACTCAATATTCTCTTTAAGGTTCCCTGTACGAATCTCTGGCCCTTGTGTATCTAATAACAATGGAATTGGGTACTTGATTTTTTGGTTCAGAGTTTTGATAGATTTAATGACTTTACTATGAGAATCATGATCACCATGCGACATATTTAAACGCACAACGTCCATTCCTGCCTCAGCCATAGATGAAAGCATGTCAAAACTGTTTGTTACTGGTCCTATCGTGCATATGATTTTAGTTTTTCTCATAACGTAATTAACCTTATTAGGTACAACCGATTGTAAGCAGTATAGGCGAACCCTAGGTGAGCAACGTTGGCATCAGTCAATTAACGTAAAATATTATGAAAATCACCCACTTGTGATCATTTGTTGAACATTGACTCAGTGCGGTTAATAAGGTAATTTACGCGCTTCATTTGAATGCCTTTACCGCATTAAGCCTATCCAATATAGGCGACGTTTGTTGAGTTATTCTGCATGCACCCCACATTCCCTTTCACAGCGATCATCGGTCAAGAGCCATTAAAAACCGCGCTCATTTTGTCAGTCATTACACCTGATCTTGGCGGGTTACTGATTAGTGGCCCTAGAGGGTGTGGGAAGTCAACCGCAGCCCGAAGCCTTGCAGACCTTATACAATCCGACAATCACTTTGTGAATTTACCACTTGGTGCCTCAGAAGATCGCGTTATTGGCTCCATTGACGCACAAAATATCCTTAGCAACGGACAAGTATCCTTCTCCCCCGGCTTATTACAAAAAGCGGATAACGGCATGTTATATGTTGATGAGGTGAATTTATTGCCTGATCACCTCATTGATATTCTATTGGATGTTTCTGCCAGCGGGAAAAATTATGTGGAGCGAGACGGGTTATCACACCAGCATGACGCTCGTTTTGTCCTCGTAGGAACAATGAACCCTGATGAGGGAGAGCTTCGCCCTCAAATTCTAGATCGATTTGGGTTGATGGTGGAACTCCAAGGGCCGTCATCAATTGAAGATAGAGTTCAAATAACGTCTCGTCGCATTTCCTTTGACCAGAATGCTGCGCAATTCAGTCATGATTTTGTGGTAAAACAGACCAAGCTCAAACAGCGTATTGTCCGTGCTCAACAGTCTGTAGCGAATATTGCTGTATCAGACGACATACAGATAAGTATCGCGACCCTCTGTCACGAAGCGGGTGTTGACGGTCTTCGAGCCGATATTACCTTAACAAGAGCTGCGAAAGCCTATGCAGCGTTTCATGCAGATACTACCGTTTCTGAATTGCATATTAATGCGGTGAAAGAGCTTGTACTCATACACCGAAGAAACAACGTAAATAGCCCCAATCCAACGAATAACCAAGAAAGTAGTCACGAGCGTAGTCAGGGAAATAACCGGGAAAGCGAGCCAAACCAAGCATCAAACAGTAAAAATAATAGCTCTCCCCCCTTCACCCCCCCTCAAGCTAACGACCATGCTAACGCACAAGGCAACTGGGGCTCGCTTGCACCAGAAGCGGTTAACTCAACTGACAAGTCATTCAAGGTATCAAAACAATACCCTGATATTAGTACCCTAAAAAAAAAGTCTAGTATAACGACCTCGACAGCAGCATCCCTCAGCAAACCCGCGAGCAAACACATCAGTCGCAAGCTTGGTGAAAGAGGAATGGTGACTTCTCAAATTGACTGGTTATCAACTATTATCGATAACCACGCCAATAAAACGGAACGATTTTCCAGCCTACGATATAAACATAAAAAGCCCGGGCAACATCATCTACACGTCATTCTTGTGGATACATCATCTTCCACCATTGGCGGTGAAGCATTAAAAAATACCAAAGGGTTTATCCGAAGCATTGCATCACATGCGTACCTAAAACGTGAATTGTTATGCATCATTCAGTTCGGCAATAACAAAGTGAGTGTTATACATTCACCTCGGCGCCCCCCGAAATCTTTTGTGCCGGTACTTAATAAGTTAAAAGCTGGCGGAGGCACGCCACTTAGAAAAGCACTTAAATATACCGAAGCGATTTTCCAGCGCTGGGATCAGAATCAGCAGCACCCTGCCCGCTCACTCTACTTGTTTACCGATGGACGTAGTAACGACACAGTCTCGGACATAAAAATCCGCTCTCCGCTTACGGTTATCGACACAGAAAATTCAGCCTTAAAAATAGGTCGAACAGCAAATATCGCGTTAGCACTACAGGGCAACTACTGCCATATTGATGCCTATGTAGACGCCAGCATTGCCGTATAAAACTTGCAACTAACGACTTTCAGATAATGAGACGCACATGACAACCGAGCAAGACAAGCATCAACAGAAAATGAAAAAGCGTAAAGAAGTGTTGGACGCAAAAATCGCTAAAGCCACAGAAGAGCGTGGCGTATTAATATTAATGAAGGGCAATGGCAAGGGCAAATCCAGCTCCGCATTTGGGACGCTGGCGAGAGCGCTAGGTCACCAACAAAAAGCCGGCGTTATTCAGTTTATTAAAGGTAGAAAACACACAGGGGAATTTCTGTTTTTTAAAGACCATCCTCAAATTGATTTTAATGTGATGGGTCACGGCTTTACTTGGGAAACACAAGACAAACAAAAGGATATTGAAGCGGCAAAAAAAGCATGGGTAAAAGCAAAGTCCATGTTAGAAGATCCAACCCTCAATATTCTAATATTTGATGAACTCAGCTACATGTTCAAATATGGTTACCTAGACGTTGCCCCTGTCGTTGAAGCATTACAAAATCGTCCTAAACACCAGAATGTCATTATCACTGGCCGTACCATGGCAGTTGAATTACAAGAGATTGCCGATACCATAAGTATTGTTCAAGACGAAAAACATGCATTTCGTCAAGGCGTGAAAGCACAAGCAGGAATCGAGTGGTAAAAATGCAAACACAAGACGCTTCTTGCCCCGCCTTATTTATTGGTGCGCCTGCATCAGGTGAAGGCAAAACAACCTTTACCGCAGCGCTTGCTCGTTATCACCGAAATCAGGGACTCCGTGTCACGGTTTTTAAAACCGGGCCTGACTACCTTGACCCTTTGGTGCTAGCCCAGGCCAGTGGTCGCCCTGCCATTCAGTTAGATATCTGGATGGCAGGCGAAGAAGCCTGTAAAGAACTGCTATTTGAAGCTGCAAAAAACTCTGACCTCATTTTAGTTGAGGGCGTAATGGGGTTATTTGATGGCAAACCAAGCGGCGCCGATCATGCAGAAATATTCGACTTGCCTGTTGCTGTGCTTATTAAATCTGGAAAAATGGCGCAAACATTTGGCGCCGTGGCTTTTGGGTTAGTCAAATACAGGCCAGCGCTTAACATTTACGGGGTTATCGCTAATGGCGTAGCCAGCGTTCGTCATAGAGACCTCATCACCGATAGTATACCTTCAGATATCAAACTGCTCGGCTGTGTTCCTAAGCAACCCGATGTTGCGCTGCCAGAACGCCACCTTGGTCTGGTAAATCCTAGCGAAATTGACGATATTGAACTCCGACTGGATGCACTCGCTAAAAGCCTTGAGGGAACAGAACTAACTGTATTACCTCCCACCGTGTCGTTCAAAAAAGCTCATCTTACGGATGTACCCTCATTGCTATCGGGTAAAACCATTGGCATTGCTAAAGATGAGGCCTTTAGCTTTATTTATGATGCCAACGTTAGAACCCTAGAGGCAATGGGAGCAACCATTGCCTACTTCTCTCCTATTCACGACAACGTAATTCCATCGGTTGACGCCATCTGGTTTCCTGGCGGTTACCCTGAGCTCTACCTTGATCAACTCGCAAAAAACACGCGAATGATGTCAGCGTTGAAGGCATTACAAGAAACCAATACCCCTATGCTTGCTGAATGTGGTGGCATGTTATATTTGCAAAAAACGTTTACTGACATTGATGGGAATAAAACACCTATGGCGGGAATCTTTCCTGGCAACGGTTTTATGCGCCCCAAAGGTGGCTGTCATGGAATGCAAACTGCCCCGTTACCGGAAGGTGATTTTCGAGGTCACGCTCATCATCGGACTGCCAGTGATTGTGAATTGGAACCCATTGCTCATGGAAAGAGAATCACACATCCTTCGCCTGGTGAACCGATATACCGCTACAAGAGCCTCACTGCGTCATATTTGCACCTGTATTTCTCTTCCAATATTCCAGCCATTGCTAAGCTTTTTTCAAAACAGGAATCTCAATAACCATGTTTGAATTATTATCATACCCACTGCTGGTGACTGGATTGGGCTTGGGGTTACTACACGCCTTTGATGCTGACCATATTATGGCGGTATCTTCGCTTGCAAGTAACGATAAAAAAACCAAAGCAATCACTCGCTATGCAACGATGTGGGCCATCGGCCACGGTAGCGTGTTGTTAATGATGGGGTGTGTAGCAATATTGTTTGGTTTGGCATTTCCGGCGGCGTTGTCCGAGTGGGCCGAATATTTTGTTGGATTTATGTTGATCGCCCTCGGGTGCTTTTCGCTTTGGTCCCTCCATAAACAACGATTACATATAAAAACACACAGCCACGGTAACATTCACCACGCGCACTATGTCGTAAAAGAATCAAAGCACCATGACCATCGGCCACTTTTTGTTGGTGTTGCCCACGGAGCTGCCGGTAGCGCCCCTGCGTTAGCATTATTACCTGCAATAAACCAGCAAAGTGCACTCTCAACGTTGCTCTACCTTGTGATATTCTCTCTTGGTGTTCTTACCAGCATGAGCATTTTTGGCACTGTATTAGCATATGCTCAAAAAGGCATGGGGCGAATACATGCACATTTTGTCGATACGTTTAGAGCAGGCATTTCAGTTGCGACCATCTTTTTAGGTCTATATTGGATTGCGGGCTGATAAAACAAGCTACTGCTATTTCCATTTGAGCTACGATAATTAGCGCTACAATAATGTGAGTTACAATAACCAATGAGAGAAGAAACCGCTGAGAAAATTGTAAAGCTACGCAGTGGCTTCACTACAGGCTCCTGTGCGACAGCAACCGCCTATGCCGCAGCATCTCTTCTTCTTACTCAAAAAAAACTATCTTGCTGCACAATTACCTTGCCCAAAGGCAAGCACGTCGAATTTGCTATCGAAGACTACGTTATTGAAAACAATCGGATCACCGCAAGTACGATAAAAGATGCGGGTGATGATCCTGACGTAACCCATGGCGCAACGGTATTTTCTACCGTAGAGCTGTCTCCTTCTGAAGGTATTACGCTGTATGCAGGCGATGGTGTTGGCATGGTTACAAGACCCGGCCTTCCGATACCGCCAGGTGAGCCTGCAATAAACCCCGTTCCGCGTAAAATGATTCAAAACCATCTTACCCAATTAGCTGAGCAACACTCTTACGAAGGCGGGTTTAACGTTTGGGTTGGCGTAAAAAACGGCAAACACCTAGCCACAAAAACAATGAATGCTCGGCTCGGCATTATGGGCGGCTTATCCATCTTAGGCACAACAGGTATTGTTAGACCATTCTCTTGTTCTGCGTATATTGCATCAATACAGCAAGGCATTGATGTGGCACTCAGCAATAATGAATCTCATTTATTTGCATGCACGGGTAACAAAAGTGAAGACGCCGCGACCCGTCTATTTTCTACTGACACAGCTTCCATTAATGAAATAGCACTTATTGAAATGGGTGACTTTATTGGTGCAGTGTTGAAGCACATCAAAAAGCTCGATGTCACCGATACAAGTAAAATACCCTTGCGCCGACTGACCATTGTGGGTGGCTTTGGAAAACTCAGCAAGTTTGCACAGGGACATTTAGACCTTCATAGTAAATCATCCTCTATCAACTTGGATTTTCTTGCTGATATTGCTAGTAAATTAGGCGCCTCTGTAGATACCGCTAACGAAATGAAAAAAGCCAACACGAGTATTGAAGCACTATCCATTGCAAACAACTCCTGCAGCGGCCTAGCGAACAGAATATGCCAGCTGGGAGCCATCAATGCTCAGAAGTATTTACCTGATACCACAGCAATAGACGTCATCGTTATTGACAAGCAGTCCGAAACGCTTGGATCTTGGTCCAGTTCGAGCAACGGAATTAATTGAGGTGGAGAGTTCAGGTAAAGTCCTAATCCTTGGCGGTATATCAGAAGCAAAAAAGCTTGCGCAACAACTTCACGACAATGGGATTCCGCTTATCTATAGTATTCAAGGCAACGTTCGAGCCCTTGAAGTGGATTATGAAATTACCTCTGGCGGTTTTTCACAATACAGTGACAGTACTTCGTCAAAAGGCTGTAGCGTATCCGGGTTAGGTATTTTCCTAAAAAAAAACCAAATAACACTATTAGTTGATGCAACCCACCCTTACGCTGAGACTATGAGCGTAAATGCGCTAGCGTCTACCCAAAATATTAATATCCCCTACCTTCAGTATGTAAGGCCGCCTTGGAGTCTAGAAGAGTTAACTGCCTCCCCCTGGCCTTTACAAATAGAGGAGTTAGCGACATACGAGCTTGTCTTGGCAGAAACACATAGATATAAGCGGCCATTCTGGGCAATTGGTTACAATTCACTCAGTCATCTTGTAGATAAGCAGCCTGCCCACCAAACATGGGTATTTAGGACGGCCAAAAAAACGCCAAACGAACCGCTAGCTTTCTTTGAGCAAGACCCTGCAAACATTGAGATTATTCAAGAAATCGGCCCTTTTGACATTCAGCATGAAACTAAACTGTTTCAACGGAAACAAATTGATGCACTTATTTGTAAAAATAGTGGAGGAAACTTCAACGAAGCGAAGCTAAAAGCAGCCTCAGCACTTGATATTCCTGTATTTCTACTAAAACGCCCGAATAAAATTGCAGCAAACTGTCAATATTCTTCGATTGAAACGCTGTTCAATGCGATAATCGCCCGCATATAAAACCGCTAACCACAAAGGCACCCTATCGATGACTGAAAAAACTAACAAACCCGCAATTCTAGTGGTAGGCCACGGATCTCGTGACGTAGACGGTGTAGAGGAATTCATGAAGTTAGCTGAGCATTTTACTCAGCAACACCCAGATCGATTATGTACTACCGGTTTTTTGGAATTTGCGCGACCCGTCATCGCTGATGGTGTTGAAAAGCTTGTACAGCAAGGCGCAAAAGAGATCGTTGCTGTGCCGGGTATGTTAATGGCCGCAGGCCACGCCAAGAATGATATTCCTAGTGAGCTAAACACCATCATGCAGCAATATGATGATTTGAATATCGTCTATGGTACAGAGCTAGGCGTTGACCCGAAGATGATTCAAGCAGCATCAGAACGTATCAAAGAGTGCGAGTCACAATTTGGTGATACTTATGACCGTAAAGATACATTACTCGTTGTTGTAGGTCGCGGAGCGTCAGACCCTGATGCCAATTCAAACATAACAAAAATCACCCGCATGCTTGAAGAAGGCTTAGGTTTTGGTTGGGCGTTAACCTGCTTTAGTGGTGTAACAACACCGTTGGTACCTGATGCGCTAGAACGCGCACACGGACTTGGATTTAAACAAGTTATTATCTTCCCTTATTTCTTGTTCACTGGTCGCTTAGTGAAAAAGATCTATCAATGGGCCGACGAGTATCAAGAAAAGCATACTGATGTAAAAGTGGTTAAAGCACCTTACTTGAATGACCACCCTCTTGTTATGGAAACCTTCGATGATAAGCTAAACAATGCTGAAGAAGGCACCGGCAACATGAACTGCCAGTTATGCCAGTATCGCGTGCAAATATTGGGTAATGAGCAAAAAGTTGGTCAACCGCAAGAAGGACATCACCACCACGTTAGAGGGTCAGGAACTGACGCTGATCATCATCACGGTGACCACGGCCATACACATGACCACTGATATACCCGCAATTGAGGGGCAGCAACCTTATATAAAAGATCCTCATGCGATTGAGCAAGAGTCTTTTAGCCGAATTCGGTCGCTATCCGATTTATCATCTTTTGATAATGATCAAGCACAAATTGCCATGCGCTTAATCCACACCTGTGGAGCCCCTGGTATCGCCGATGCCATTAACATCAGCGAACAAGCCATTTCATCAGGTTTACAAGCCATCAAAAATAACGGCACCGTTTTGTGCGACGTAGAAATGGTGAAGCATGGGTTAACCAAACGTCTGATTCAGCAAGACGTATATTGCTATCTTAATGACGAACGCGTGCCTGACCTTGCAAAGAAGCAAGGTGAAACACGCACCATGGCAGCATTACGCTTTTGGGAGCCCCACATAGAGGGCTCAATCGTTCTTATTGGTAATGCTCCCACAGCACTATTTCGGTTAATGGAAATGATTCAAGCAGGATCGCCTAAACCCGCCCTTATTATTGGTGTTCCTGTCGGTTTTGTAGGAGCAGCTGAATCTAAAGAAGCACTAATAAAATTTGGGGATCAATATTCGATTCCCTATATCACCGTCACGGGTTTTGTGGGTGGCAGTGCTATGACTGCGGCTGCATTTAACGCGCTGCTTCGACTTAGTAACAATATTCGATTTTAACTTATGGCCAACTCCATTACAGCATTGGATATCGTGAGCATGGGGATAGGAGATACTAACTCTTTACCCTCAAGTGCGTTACAAGCGTTAAATACCGCTGACGTAATCCTCGGTGCGGAACATCACTTTGCCTCCCTTAGGCTCCCCCAGTTTAATAGCGGTTTTAATGCCAAAGATCTGGAAGCAAAACAAACGCACTACGCCTCCCCTTTTAGCGATGTGAAACAGCAGTTATTATCATTTTGTGGGCGAGTCGTTGTTTTAGCGTCTGGCGATTGCCTGTACTTTGGTATCGGCCAATGGATAAATACGCATTTTTCTGATCTTGCTCCTACTTTTCATGCGAACGTTTCTAGCATTCAGGCAGCGTGCCATCTCATTTCAAAAGCATGGCAAACACTAACAGTGTTATCCGCCCACGGCCGACCACTGACTAATATCAGAAGTGAGTTAAAAAACCATAGGTTGTACGGGTTGCTCACCGATAAAAACAGTCAGCCAAAAGATGTTGCGCTTATTCTTCGTCATGCTGGGTTTGATGACTCTAGTTTATGGGTATGTGAGGCAATGGGTACGTCCAAGCAACGCGTCAGACAATATTCAGTCAAAGAGCTTCTGGATCAAACAGAGCTTGCCGCAAATACCCACCCAGATATCAACAACGCCACGAGAAAGGATTTACCCACTGAGTTTCACCCTCTCCACGTCACGATATTTGAAACATCAGGTATTGGTAACATTCTGCCAGAATTTCCAGGTATACCAGACGCCGATTTTTCTACAGACGGTGACAAGCAAGGATCTGGGCTGTTAACCAAAAAAGAAGTGCGTCTTAATATTTTAAGTTTATTACAACCAACCGCTGGAGATGTGGGCTGGGATGTCGGGGCAGGCTGCGGTGGCGTTTCCGTCGAATGGGCACACTGGAACAAGGAAGGAAAAGTTTATGCTATTGAATACCATGCAGATAGACTCCCTCACCTTCTAGAAAACCAACAACGGTTTGGCGTGGGAAATAATCTGCATATCATTGAAGGTCGAGCGCCACTAGCACTAAAGAGCTTACCTACGCCGCAAAAGATATTTGTCGGGGGAAGTGGCGGAGATCTGCCCTCTATTTTATCTCTGTGCTGGGAGCGCCTCGATATCAAAGGCAAACTCGTTATTGCCTGTGTCACCGAAAACAACAAATCCACGGCTCAAGCCTTTGCCCAAAGCTTAGATACAGATTCAGACAAGCCATCAGCAACGACTGACGTTGTGCAGGTATCCGTCGCTAGAGGAGATACAATCGCCAACCAGCTAATTCTCCGCCCTCTGCTTCCGGTATTACTCATTTCCATTACTAAAATTAGGCAACAACATTGAACATCGGTGAATCTATATTTTACGGCGTAGGCGTGGGCCCGGGTGATCCAGAACTCATCACATTAAAAGCCGCACGCATTATCAGAAATGCCGATATTGTTTGTTACATTATTAATGTAAACGGCGAATCTGTAGCAAAAAACATAGCGCTAGACGTGTTAGCTGATTCGAAAAAGGCACAAGTAACGTTGCCTATCGAAATTTCAATGTCCATCGGACGAACCGATATCAACAAAGCATACGATAACGCCTCAATTGAAATACTATCATCTTTGCGCGAGGGGAAAAATGTTGCATTTTTGTGCGAAGGTGACCCCTTATTTTTTGGCTCATTCATTTATTTAATGGATAGAATTTCAGAACAACAAGAATGCAAAATAATCCCCGGCATTACATCGGTTAACGCTGCAAGTGCGCAACTTACTACACCGTTAACCATATTATCTGAAGATATGGCAATTATTTCCTCTCGCTCAACAGACGAGAAGATATTGGCCACATTGTCGGCATACGATACCGTAGCGATTCTTAAAGCAGGCCCTCAGTTACCGCGATTAACTAAATTATTACAAACGGCGAGTCGTGACGATGAAACACAATACATCGAGTACGCCACTCATAAAAATGAAAGAATTGTTAAAGATTTATCGCTATTATCGGATAATAAAGGCCCTTATTTCTCTCTATTATTAATTACGCGTAAAGAGAGAGAATATCGTTGTGACTAGTTCCACTGCTCTTTCCCCCGCCACCGTTATATTTTCTTTAACAGATGAAGGTAAAATTCTCGCTGAGAAAATTATCGCATTGCGACCAGAAGAAGGTTCAGCCGATCAGCAATATTTGCATCATCACAAGCCTAAACCCTTCTCTAAAACAGTCGTTGATCTGTTTAATAAGGGCCACCGACTGATATTTATTTGTTCAACGGGCATTGTAGTTAGAACGCTCGCCCCACACTTAACCGACAAATATAAAGACCCAGCGGTACTGGTGTTAGACCAACAAGGTAGGCATCTAATCCCCCTGCTTTCTGGCCACGAAGGTGGAGCTAATGAATGGGCACGATCCCTTGCAAAGTCCCTAGAGGCAACGGCAGTTATCACGAGCGCAGAAAAGTACACACACCCGATATACACCCTTGGTATTGGTTGTGACCGGGGTTGTCCGGTGGAAGATATTGAATTATTGGTTAAGCAGTCCATAGATCAACTAAATCAAAAATATTCTGATATAGATTTAGCGTCCATTCAATGCATCGCAAGCATTGACCTGAAAGCGGATGAAGTTGGACTTCTGGCGTTCTGCAAAAAGGCATCAATCAACTTAGACGTATTTCCCGCGGAAACACTGCGAACCGTTGAAGACCAACTAAGTTATAAATCAGAGATCGTATTCAAAGAGGTGGGGTGTTACGGCGTAGCCGAAGCAGCCGCCCTACTCGCTGCATCTGCGGTGACGGGTAACAGATCAGAATTGGTATTGCCCAAACACAAATCCAAGCGCGCGACTTGTTCGATTGCACGAAGTTACAAATCAAATGATAAACATTGAATCTTACGAAAAGCCTGAGGTTGAGTGTATTCGTTCAGAAATACCTGAGGCAAGGACGCCGAAGAAAGCATACATGGATGTACTCGCTGCGATTTCTGAACGAATACACTCAACCTGGGGCGATCTCGTAGATCCGCTGAATAGTTTAGCAACAAACACCTAGAGGTATTATCTTGAGTAAATTGTACGTCATTGGCACCGGGCCAGGTGACTTAAACT
>CAJXXT010000078.1 GCA_913063495.1 uncultured Gammaproteobacteria bacterium
AACCCGAATTTCAAAAACACTTTATTGTCAGCAATGACCATGTATTAAATTTCGGTCACAGCAACGCTACCATCTGGTTGCGATTTGAACTCACCAGCTCCCCTCAACCCGGGGTAGATGAGACTGCAAATAAGAGTACAAAAGAACAAGAGTTGATGTTAGAACTCGCCTTCGCAACACTAGAAGTTGTCACACTGTACGAACAACAAAAACCCAATGAAGCATTTACACCACGGGCTATCGGTTATAAAAATGCCATTAGTACACGAGAGATCCCCCATAACAATTTCATCTTTCCACTCACCATAAAACCCGGTGACAGTAATGTTTATTATATGGAAGTGTCAAGAAAAGGCGGCACCGTCCAAATCCCCCTCACCTTATACTCCACTCGCCACTTTCTAACACAAGATGCCTCCGCACAGTATATAACTGGCATCTACTATGGCTGTATTTTTGCCATGATCCTTTATAACTTCTTCCTAATGTTATCCATTGGTGGTCGTGCCTACCTTTATTACATTCTCTATATAGGTGGACTTTCAGCCACCTTTTTATGCATGAGTGGTTACGGCTTTCTCTATTTATGGCCAGAATACCCAGAAGTTAATCAACGCTCCGCACAGCTAGTGTCTACCTTCAGCGTGATTATGGGCCTGTTCTTTGTGCGTCACTTTGTCAAAGTAAAACGCTACACCGCAATCGGCGATAAGATACTCACCTCACTCATCTGGATTGGCGGTGCCATTTTTGTTTCTATCATTATTATTCCAACATTTCACAGCCTTGCTAATGTCCTATTTGCCAACATTACATCTCTGATCATACCTGCTGTGGTATTTTATTGCTGGCGCGCCGGATCCCGCCCTGCGGGTTTTTTCCTGGTCGCCTGGAGCATGTTATTTATCGGTGTTATCAGCTACACCTTATCATTGATGGGCGTTATACCCAGCAATGCCTTCAGTATGTATGGAATACAAATTGGTGCGACCATCGAAGTTATTTTACTTTCTCTGGGCCTAGCAGATCGTATTAACTGGGAGCGAAAACAAAAATTTCAAGCATTACAAAACCAGCACAATGCCACGCTGCGGCTTAAGAAAACCGAAGACCGCCTGCTCTACCGCGCCCTGCATAGCAGCAGCACAAGCCTGCCGAATCGAGCATACCTAAAACGCAGTTTGGAACAGTACATTGATAACAATGACACCGAAAACCGGTTTGGGTTGTTCCTTATCTCTCTCAACAACTTTCATGAATTTAACCAAACCCTAGGTTATGCCAACGGCAATGAGATTCTCACGCTACTCACATCACGCCTATCCGCAGAAGCCAAGGAAATCAAAGATGTCATAGTCATTGAAAAGTCAGAGACTATCACTCAATGTATCGCCAATGCAGAAGGCACAACCTTCGCATTTGCCGCCCCCTTAAAATCAGAATTTGACGCCGTAAACTACGCAGGGCGTGTTGTACAAACCGTAGAATACCCCTTCGAATTTCAACAAATGACCCTTGAAATTGAAAGCTGCGTTGGCATCGCAGTCTACCCTGATCACGGCACCGATGTAGACGAACTATTACGTAATGCTCAAATTGCCTTAGACATAACAAGCACCAATAGTGAAAAAGCGGTTATGTACTCCCCTTCCATAGACCCCTACAGCGCCAAGCGCCTGAGTTTGATAGGGGAGCTGCGCCAAGCTATTGAAAACGACGCATTAGCCCTGCACTTTCAACCACAAATAGACTTACAAACCCAAACACTGATCGGAGCAGAAGTGCTTATTCGCTGGACTCACTCTGAACACGGATTTATTCCTCCAGATGAGTTTATTCCTCTAGCGGAACGCACAGGGGTGATTCACCCGTTAACCTATTGGATTTGCAGAAACGCTTTTCAAGCACTCAGCCAACTACTTGAAGACAATATTGACCTCACCTTATCTATCAATATTTCCGCCTGTAACTTACAAGATAGCGGCTTTAAAGATAACGTTATGTCACTAGCAAATATTTATAAAATCCCATCAGAAAACGTGATTCTTGAATTAACTGAAACCGCAGTAATGATCAACCCTGATGAAGCCATGCGTATCATTCAAGCCCTAGCTAATGAAGGGATTAAATTATCCATCGATGATTTTGGCACCGGCTATTCTTCAATGTCTTATTTAAAACAGCTACCAGTAAAAGAGCTAAAAATTGACCGCTCATTTGTTATGGATATGGCAACTAATAGAGATGACGAAACCATTGTAAACACCATCCTACAAATGGGACATAACCTGGGCTTAGAAGTGGTTGCAGAAGGTATCGAAGATGAACCTACCTTGGCTTTGCTCACCGACTTGGGTTGTGATATCGCACAAGGTTATTTCATCGCCCGCCCCATGCCTTTAGAAGCATTCATCAAATGGGCCGCGGAGAATAAAGACCGCTATCCTACCCGATCTAAAACACAGCCAGCCCCCATTAAAGCTCATCACAACGCGCTGCCATAATTAAATCATTCTTATGTAACCCTTTAATCGAATGACTCCACCACGTGACCGTCACCTTTCCCCACTCCGTTAGAATAGCCGGGTGGTGCCCCGCCCCTTCCGCAAGCTCTCCCACCTGATGTGAAAATGCCATCGCAAGCTTAAAATTCTTAAAGCTATACTGTCGCTGAATTTGTAAAATGCCATCCACCACAATGGGTGTCCAATCCGGTATTTTTGGCATTAACGTTTTAAGGTCATCATCGCTAAGTCGTGGCGCATCCGCACGGCAGGCTTCACAGGTCTCTTGGCTTAATTCACTCATCACATCCTCGCTTTTTTCAAGGTAGTACCGCTTATTGTTTACTCAGTATATCACTACATCCAACCTGTAACATTTCTCCAACAATCCCGTTACATATAGCCTAGGTATAAGCTTAGGGTATTAAAAATCAAGCACTTAAAACCGCTATTGACCTAAATGGCACCACAAGCGGTGATTATTGCCAATGTAATGACCCCGCATTCCGGCACACTGGCCCACATCAGAAAAGCAGCACCTAAACCAAGAAAGACACTGTAGAGAGACATATAATGCCTGAATACAAAGCGCCCCTTAAAGATATGGACTTCCTCATCAACGACGTACTTGATTTTGAAAGTCACTACAAAACGTTTCCTGAAGGTGAAGAAGCCACTCCAGACATGGTAGAAGCCATCCTCTCTGAGTGTGCAAAGTTCTGTGAAAATGTACTGTCGCCTATCAACCAGTCAGGCGACAAAGAAGGTTGTGTACTAAAAGACGGCAAAGTCACCACGCCAACAGGTTTTAAAGAAGCCTACCAACAGTTTGTTGACGGTGGTTGGCAGTCGCTTTCTCACCCAACAGAATACGGCGGACAGGGCCTTCCACTATCTCTAGGCGTATTAAAATCCGACATGATAGGTACCGCGAACTGGTCTTGGGGCATGTACCCTGGTCTAAGCATGGGTGCAATGAACACTATTTATATGCACGGCACCGAAGCACAGAAGCAAGAGTACCTAATTCCTCTTACGCACGGCACCTGGACTGGCACCATGTGTTTGACCGAGCCACAGTGTGGTACTGATCTTGGACAGGTAAAAACCAAAGCAGAGCCTAACGATGATGGGTCTTACGACATTAGCGGCACAAAAATATTTATTTCTGCCGGTGACCACGACTTTACTGACAACATCATCCACGTTGTATTAGCTCGCATGCCTGGTGCACCGTCTGGTACACGAGGTATATCACTATTTATCGTTCCTAAGAATAATGTAAATGAAGACGGAACGGTTGGCGAATTTAACAACGTTAGCTGTGGCTCTCTAGAAGAAAAAATGGGCATCAAAGCATCAGCAACCGCCGTATTAAACTTTGATGGCGCAAAAGGTTACTTACTAGGAGCAGAGAACAAAGGCCTAGAATGTATGTTCACCTTTATGAACACTGCCCGTGTAGGAACATCACTACAAGGTGTTGGTACTGCAGAGCTGGCATATCAAGGTTCATTGCCTTACGCCAAAGACCGCCTATCCATGCGCGCCCTTAGTGGTAAAAAAGCACCGGATAAAGTGGCCGACCCGATTATTTGTCACGCCGACGTACGTCGGATGTTGCTAACGCAAAAATCCATCGCTGAAGGCGGGCGAGCGATGATTTATTACGTGGCAAAACTTGCTGACACCATGATGTACGGAGCCACAGAAAAAGAGAAAGAACAAGCGGACGACATGCTTGGTCTACTCACCCCGATCTTAAAAGCCTTCTTAACAGAATCCGGACTTGAAGCCGCTAACTTAGGCATGCAAGTTTATGGTGGTCACGGGTACATCAAAGAATGGGGCATGGAGCAAATCGCACGTGACGCTCGAATCTCAACATTGTACGAAGGCACCACCGGCATTCAAGGTCTTGACCTATTAGGTCGAAAAATCTTATTAGGCGGCGGCGGTTCATTCAAAAAGTTCACCACTGAAATTATGGTGTTCTGTAAAGACTTTGGATTGTTATCACGCAACCCGCACAAAAAGAATATGAACCAGTTTATCTGGCCTCTATTTAAACACGTAGCCGCATGGCAGCAATACACCGTACGTATCGCCCTTAAAGCGAAAAACAACCGGGATGTGGTTGGTTCAGCCTCGGTTGATTACCTAATGTATTCTGGCTACATCACCATGGCATATTTCTGGGCAATGATGGCACAGAAAGCCTACGAAGGTTTAGCCTCAGGTGAGGGTGATGCAGATTTCTATAAAGCTAAAATTCAAACTGCCGAATTTTACTTCGAACGTTTATTACCACGCACTAAAACTTTAGCCGACACCATGATGGCAAGCACCAAAAGTGTGATGCAAATGGAAGAAGATCACTTTGCCTTTCTGTAAGTAAACTGACCGTCCAAGAGCGGCACACCCAGTGTGCCGCTCTTGGATAATTATTCCTTAACAACATAACTCTAACCCTGACTCTAAGCCTGCCCCTGAACCTTTCCCTCAGGAAAATCAATATCAAACCTAAGCCCCTCTCCTGGCTTACTTATCGCTACAATATTTCCATTCAGAGCCTGAGTCACCAAGTTATACACCACATGAGCCCCCAGACCACTGCCACCAACACCTCTGCGTGTGGTATAAAATGGCTCAAAAATACGCAACAGCGCATCAGCATCCATACCAACACCGTCATCACTATAGGTAAATAAAATACGTTTATCACGTCGCTCTACAGAAATATCTATAGTTCCTTGTTCAATATTTTCAAACCCATGAATAACTGAGTTCATCACAAAATTGGTCAAAACCTGCGACAACGCACCCGCATGACAGCGTATTGTTAAATCAGACGCGCACCGAACATTCACTTTATGCTTCGTTTTTTTCAACTGAGGTCGTAGGGACATCAATATTTCATGTAAATACTCCTTCACCTCAATCATCCGAACACTATCACTGGACTGATCCACCGCCACCTGTTTAAAACTTTTCACCAAATCCGCAGCACGCCCCAAATTATTAAATGTGATATCCACACACTCCTTGGCATTCGTTAAAAAACGATCAAGATCTTTAGGGCGTAATGTTTTTTCTCTGTGTTCTGATTCAAGCTGGGTGACCAGTTGACCCATATGGCTTACGGCAGTCACACCAATACCAACCGGTGTATTAATTTCATGTGCAATACCCGCGACCAAACCACCAAGCGACGCCATTTTTTCTTGTTCCACCAATTTATTTTGCGACTGACTTAATTTACGCAAGGTCGCCAATAAACTTTGATTGGCTAACTCCAATTCAATCGTTCTCTTTTTAACGGTATCCTCAAGGCCCAAATTAAGCTTGTTAATATCCGATTTTGCCTGTCGCTGCTGATAATCATGGGTTTCAATCTCATCCAACATCGTATTAAAACCCAACGCCAAATGAGACAGCTCATCATTGCCTGTACTATCCGCTCGTAAAGAGTAATCTTTATTAACACTAATCTCTTCTGTCACCTCAACCAACAACCGCAATGGCCGCAGCAATATCGCTTGATATTTTAGTGCCATCACCAATGCCAATAACAAACACGCAATCATAACAACGATAACCGTGCCAATTATCTCCAACTGAAAATTTCCCAACTCATCAAACACCGAATACACATACAAATACCCCACCACATCCCCATCCAATGTGATGGGGTAAGTAAAATAATGCCGCTCTCCAACAAAGTCTGAAGTAGTATATTCTCGAATGTCCTTATGATCATGATTCGCATCATCTTCAGGGTAGCGGGCGACAAAAACCATCTCACCTAACTCATCAACTCGATACACCTCCGCCTCTTTCACCTGGGGCCGGGTCTTTAATGACGCTAACAATCGCTGCGCTGAATCATTATCATCAAAAACCAACATCGGAATAAGATTAAAGGACAGTATTTCCATATTCGACAACACCGATAATTCCAAGCTGTTTCTAAAATTCTTAACCTGAACCACCGTCAAACTCACGGATGCAACCAACAACGAAACAAACGTTACACCAATCATCAGCCCGATAATTTTTGCCTTAAAGGAGCTAAGTATGGTTTTTTTTTGTTTCATCATATTCTCCTCTACAACGTTTTAGTTAACACTCGAAGCCGAGACTCTAGCTTTACGCCACTGTCCTCCAATGCTTCAGGGTTAATGACAATGTTGATTTTTGATTTCACCAATATCAGCGCAAGCATTCCGCCATTTTTAAGAAACCCCCGCGTCTTACCGATCAACAGCGTTTTCTGACGTAACACTCGAATGTCACTATCAGAAAGTTCATCCCACGCCCCATTCATCGAAAATAGAATATGGCATCCACCCGCCACCGATTGCCGCTCCAACAAATCACTTCTGGTCTTTAACGATTGAACACTGATAGATCGCCCCTTTGACTTGCGCGAAGTAAATTGTTTCAACTGGGGTAATAATCCAGAGCTATCTTTGCCGAGAACACATATTGACAACGTATCGTCCTGATGGCCAAATTCCGATTCCGGCCACGATACAAATCGTGATATTTGATAGATGACCGCTGCCGTTAACTTTGTTTGCTTAGCCCCATTACTCGCGGCATTTACCGGCGAGCACAGAATCACCGCAACTATTCCCGCACAGATGGCCGCAAATATCCCAGCACACACTCTCATGCAAGTTAATCCGAATACTGCTGCTGGATATCTGACATATCATCTAATCGCCGAATGAAACTTTGGATAATATTCGGATCAAAATGACAACCGCTTTCTTTTTTAAGTAATGCAACAGCGTCACTCATTGACCACGCCTCCTTATAACACCGCTTATTGACCAACGCATCAAACACATCCGCAACGGCAACAATACGACCTAACACATGAATATTTTCTCCTTCGACTCCTCTAGGATAACCGCTACCATCCCATTTTTCATGATGATCCCTCGCAATATATGCCGCAAAATCCATAATTTCACGCCCAGACCCCTTTAACATATCGTACCCCATATCCACATGGGTCATCATTATGCTCCACTCATTAGAATCGAGTTTCCCAGGTTTATTCAACACATGATCCGGAACTCCTATTTTCCCAATATCATGCAAGGGAGCAGCAATTTTCACACGTAATGCAAACTCCTCACTGTGCCCAAGATCCCTCGCCAGAACGTAACTCATTTTTGCAACACGTCGAATATGATTGCCTGTTTCTCGTGATCTATTTTCTACCGCCTCGCCTAGCCGATACACCATCTCTTTTTGTGTTTGCTCCAAATCATCTTGTAAAATATGATTTTCAAACGCAATGGACGCATTACTGCAAAACAACTCAACCAATTGCCTGTCCAACACCGTTAACTCACCATGATGCTGTAGATATAAAAGGTGCTTTGTACCCAACTTACTTTCTGAGTACATCACTAACCGGCCTACCTCAAAAATATTACATCGATCATCTAGTGCCCTGTCTAACAAGGATCTAACACTAGCGTCCAGCTGCTGAAAATCATCCTTACCAACCTCGCTCTCAAACTTTCCCACACCCGCAAGCACTTGAAATGAACCACGATCCGCCAAAGCAGAAAACCCAGACAACACTTTGAGAAAAAAAGCATCACGATTGATACCAAGCAACGACATAATCTGAATCAAAACAGCGTTTGTGAATTTTTTTAATGACGTTGTTTCAAAAATCCTAGCCGATGACTCAATCACCATCTCCAAACCAACACGATTAGCATCTAAACGAATAATATCTCGATAACCACGTAACGCCGCACACATTAAGGTATGGAGCTTAACGTCTGTCAGCTCTGTTTTATCTTTATAATCATTAATATCGTAATCGCGGATAACCGATTTTTCAGGCGCATAACCTGGCTGACCGGTTCGTAAAATAAGCCGTACTTGATTGTTATTTAGCTCCCCTCGGATGTATTTCACCAAATCCAAGCCCGCCTCATTCGTCTCCATGACGACATCCACAAGGCACACTGAGATCGATGGCTCTCTAACAAGAATCTCCCTTGCCTCTAGCGCCGTATACGCATTAAAAAAACGTAACGGACGCCCCTCCCATTCAAAGTCATCCAACACCAACTTGGTGACACTGTGGATCTCGGGCTCATCATCTACAATTAAAATATTCCAAGGTGCTTCACTATTTTCCCTAACATCATCACCCTGACCGTATTCGTCCTCCGAAAACAGCAGGTCTTCTGACTCAGACATAACAAAACCTCATACTTTGCATCACCGCAAGTTAAGTATAGAAGGTTTCCCTAGCCTTTTTACAAAACAACACATAGTCATATTTATGACGCAACTATATGCCAAAATATTAGCGCCGATAGACATTTGATTATAAAGCGGCTTTTTTTTGACCATTCCATCAAAAGAAACTAAATTACTAAGTCTGGATATACTGGTATTGAGAAGTAGTTCAAAATTTCCTACTATCTCACTTAGACGCCCGCTACAGAGTTCACAATGACAGACAAATCCGTGTATGACCCCTTAAAAGTTGACGCTTACGCAGGACACCTTGCCAGTGTCAACAAAGTGCAAAATGTTATTGCTACAGAAAACATCTGCAACGAACAAGGGGCGATCCTTATCCCCAAGGGCCAAGCCATTAGCGCCGAAGCTACCCAAAAAATCGTTCGTTTCAAACTTATTCGCCCCCTACATGACTCAGTATCCATCGAAGGTGAACTGAATGATGCATCACTCTACAAAGCCTTAATGGATGCCATAAAAAAAACCCCAGACCTGCTCAGCATGCACAACCAGTTCAATCTTGACTCCATTATTCGCATGCAGTGTCACTGCTACAATCAATTCCCAATACTGCGCCAAAAACTCACCGTACTCTCCATCCAACTACCAAAGACCTTCGCCAACGCACTCGTATCATCCTGGTTATGCTCACTCATCGGTTTTCGAATGAAGCTTTCTGATGATGACCTCAATGCGTTATTTCTCGCCTCACTCACTCATGATTTTGGCATGTTGCATATCGACCCCGAGATACTCAACAAAAAAGGCGATCTCAGCCCAGAGGAGTGGCGACAAATACATGCCCACGTTGTTATTGGCCAGAAAATACTAGAAGAGATCGAAGGGCTCCCGAAAGCCACCGCACGAGCGGTATTAGAGCATCACGAGCGCTGTGACGGCACAGGTTACCCAACACAAAGGGATGGCAGCAGACTTGGCCTACTGGGCCAAATAATCGCCATGACTGACAGTGTGATTGCTATCTACACCAATCGCTTTATTAAGGAAAACCGCTCGATCCGAGAAATCATCCCCATTTTGCAGGTCAATAACGAAGCCCATTTCTACAAAACCTATGAAACTATAGTAATGATCTTGCGCCAAAGTGACTTACCACCCAGCAAAACCATCACTGATGAGGAAATCCCCGCCCTCATTGACCGCTTCACTGAAGAAGGGGATGCCATGAATCTTCGACTAAATATCGCCGAAAAAGTCATGAGCACGCTAGAAACCGACGAGAAGAACCGCAAGCTAACCGCCCTACATAACGTCTATCGACTTATCATGAACGTCGTGAACGGTGCAGGCATACTCAGTGACAGCTACAGCCGCTGGCTAGATCAAGTCAAAAAGGAACAACTGGCTTTTGCGTACCAAGAAACCGAAGATGCGACGCAAATGTTAAAAGAACTACAATTTCACATGAAACGCCTCACCCGTATGTTACACCTCTATGCAAAAAACAACTGCAAAGATAAAAACACCCAAGCACTCATCGCAGAATCACTGAAAAAAATCAGTCAGGTAGATGCCTCACTCATGAAGGCACCCGCCCTAGCGGAATAATCTCAAACTCAGGACGGGTGGCAAGGTGCTAGATTTCATCACATTGCAGCAGAACCGCACCTTTTGCTTCTAGCAGGCATTGCAAAGCAGAGTTGGCGGTTTGCACACTCTTATCGGCATCTTTTGTTATCTTGGCTTGGGGAGCGCTGGGGAAGTTTGGTATCGCCTCGGCTTCTGTACCGAACAAGAAATCGATCTACAACGTAGAGTATAGACACAGACAAATAAGTATTAGAAAGAATGTGTTATTTTAAAAATTTTTCCGCAAAATCAGCTGCGCTCACCGGCCTGCCTAATAAATAACCTTGGCATTCATCACACCCTTGTTTTATCAAAAACTGAAGCTGTGCTTCCGTTTCTACACCTTCTGCAATCACTTGCATGCCCATACTTTGCCCTAGGCGAATTACCGATGTCACAATAGCTTCGTCATTACTATCGACTTGAATATCCTTAACAAAAGACTGATCGATTTTTAACTTGTTGATAGGAAAGCGCTTTAGATAGGCCAATGATGAATAACCCGTACCAAAATCATCAATTGAGGTTTTAATACCCATAGAATTGATTTTTTCTAAAATTGCAATTGCCGCTTGTACATCTTCTACCAAAACCCCTTCAGTAATCTCCACCTCCAAACACTGAGGAGCTAAGCCACTTTGTCGAATTGCTTCGTCAATACAGGGTATAAGATGATGGTGCCCAAACTGTCTTGGAGACAAGTTAATCGCAATGGTTAGGTTCCCATCATTATTCTTTTGCCATTCTTTTAATTGAAAACAAGCAGTACGAATAACCCATTCACCAATGGGGATAATACTGCCGGTCTCTTCAGAAATTGGAATAAAATCAGCAGGAGACACCATGCCTTTTTCGGGATGAAACCAGCGAATTAACGCTTCCATTCCGACTAATTTTTGTGTTTTGATATCAAACTGAGGTTGGTAAAATAATTCAAACTGATTTTTATCTACAGCTTTTCGCAAATCATTTTCTAAACGCAACATTTCCAAGGTTCTAGCGTTCATATCAGCCGTATAAAACTGATATGTATCCTTTCCTTGTACCTTAGCCCGATACATTGCCGTATCAGCATTTTTAATCAGCGCCTCTGGAGTATTACCATCTTCTGGGTAAAGCGTAATCCCCATGCTCGCACTAATATGATATTCATTGTTTTCCAATAAAAAATGCTCAGAGAACGTTGCTAATATCTTCTGTGCAAAGTTACTGACAATTTCCGGAGAACTAACATCCTCCATTAATATAATAAATTCATCCCCCCCTAAGCGAGCCAAGGTATCTTCTTTACGTATGAACGTTGATAACCGATCGGCCACCAACATAAGAAGGTGGTCACCTTCTACGTGGCCTAGGGATTCATTGATATTTTTGAATCGATCCAAATCAATAAACAATACCGCAATAGAGGTATTGTGACGCTTTGCTCGGGTAATGGACTGCTGTATTCGATCCATCAGCAACAGACGGTTTGGCAGCCCTGTCAAAGGATCATGGTGAGCGAGAAACGCTAACTGATCTTGGGATTTCTTAATCGTACTGATATCTTGCATCATCACCAATACTTTCGCATGGGGCTCAATGGTGTTAACAGGCGTTGCGATGATGCGATAAAATGTCTCATTGTCAAAAGATGCATTAAATTGACGCAGTTTATTATCATTAAATATATCGTTTATCGGTGACAAAACCTCGTCAATCATTCGTGAATCAAAAGCATCCGTCACAAACTTTGATTGCTGATCACCAAACCACTTTACCATCACGCCATTCATAAAATGAATAACCTGGTTTTGATCCAACATCATTAGCCCTGTACCCGCTTGCTCTATCCCGTCAACGATAGCGCGGTAGTGCTCTGTACTTTCAACTAAGGCTTTTTCTGCGTCTCTGCGTGCCTTTCGCTCATAAAACTCATTCATTTCTCGTGTAATAACGGGTGATAAACGAGCTAAATTGTCTTTTTTGATAAAATCATTGGCCCCCGTTTTCATTAACCGGGCAGCCTCTTCTTCCCCAATTGCACCAGACACCAGAATAAACGGGTGATCTTTATGGCTAGCTCGCCATTGCTCTAAGGCTTTTTCAGGAGAGTAACAAGGCATATGACAATCAGATATAGCCAAATCCCAGTCTTGCTCTAGCGCCTTATCCATATCTTCTGCATTGTCCACACGGGCATGCGTAAGCTCAAAGCCTTCTTTCTTCAACACTCGAAGCAATAAAAGCTCATCAACCGATGAATCATCAATAATAAGAATATGTAGTTTGTCAGGCATAAATCAGTAAAAAATTGGGGTTTATCGTCAAAGTTGTGGTAATAGGCAACAATAAGTAAAACGTTAATACATGTAAAAGATAGACCAGATAGTAAGAGCCGCCTAGCTAATTACTTGATTTTAGCGATAAAAATCGTTTTTTGCGTAAATATGATCAATTAAGAGCCAGCTCGCAAAACACACCTGCCAACATCATCAAGTAGCTGTATTACTTAGCGTAAAATAAAAAATAGCGCCTTGATTTACCTCACTTTCTACCCAAACCTCACCACCATGGCGCTTAATGATTCGGTACACCGTTGCCAAGCCAATGCCGGAGCCTTCAAATGCATCACCTTTATGAAAACGACGAAATGGTGAAAATAGCTCATCCGCATTGGCCGCATCAAACCCAACTCCGTTATCTTGCACGTAAAATGTGTGCTGGCTTTTTCCTGTTGCAAGCATACCAAAGCTAATAGCAGGAGCCTCTACCTCATGGCTAAACTTCCATGCATTGATGATCAAATTATCAACAACCTGTTTTAGTAGTCGCAGATCCCCGTTGGCTGTTAACCCCTGCTGAACGGAATCACCAACCTCATGCTCTACCTCCATTGTGCGTAACCAACGTAATTTATCCTCCACTAACGTAGATAAATTGACCTCTTCTCGCCTTAACCCGCTCTGTGTGGATCGAGATAATACAATCAAACCTTCAATAATTTCACGCATGCTGTCGGATTCTTCAAAAAGCTGAGCGGCATCAAGCGCTCCCTTCTCACCAAGGCACAGGCTAAAGTCTTCTGCAAGCGCCCCCGTAAAGCCAACAATAGCTCGAAGCGGGGCCCTAAGGTCATGTGATACCGATGCAGTGAATGCCTGCAGCGCCTCATTGACAGCCCTTAACTCATACGTACTCTGTGCAACCTTTTGCTCTAAAACAACCTTAAATCCTTGATGCTCATGATAAAGTTGGGCATTTTCAATGGATACTGCAATTTGTGGTGCCAAAGACTGCAAAAGCTGACGACTTTGTTCCGTAAACGCATTCAACTGTGAGTGGGTCAGCAATAATAAACTTTGACACTCCCCTTTATGCACAACGGGATAACACAACAACGACAACACATTCTGGGCTAGACTTATCACAAAGTCCTTGCAACGAGGGTCATTCGCAGCATCCCCAACTAATAACGGTTGCCTCGATAACACACAACTATTAATAAGAACCATGGGCAATGGATCAATAACTGCTTGATGACCCTGACTCTCCTTGTCATTTAAGTGGGCGCCAGGGTGCGCTATATACTTTTCATTGTGTTTTAATAGCAAAATACCGTGTTCGGCGCCTGTATGCTCAACAGCAAGCTCGATAATTTGATTCAGCCGCTTATTCAGGTCTAGCTCTTCCGCTATTTGATTGGAAATCTTTAGTAACTTTCTTTGATCTTGAAATTCAGCAGGGGTTTGTTGAAGTAGGTATTGGCCAAAACGTCGTTGAAGCTGATCAATTTTTAATGCGCAGCCCCAACGATGATATCCTTGAAATGCTTTTTCAATATGGTGCTTTACATAATCGGGTCGCCCTTGCTGCTGCCAATAGGATGCATGCAATTCATGGGCTAACGCATACATTTGAATAAAGCCATTCTCTTTTGCATCGATGGCAGCAGATTGATAGGTATCAGAGGCGCGGGGATCACCTTTCAAGCGTTGTTGTTCCGCTTCAATCAGCAACACCTTATGTCGAAAATTGGGAGGGTAAATAGCCCCTACACGACATATATATTGAACTGATTCATTTGCATATTCGAAGGCGCTGTTTATGCTAAAAGGATCATCTATAAGTGCATTGTTAAACAACGAAATAGCGTTCAAAAAATGATTGTCATCGCCAATAGAAAAACCATGCACAGTTTCCAATAAACTTCGCTTCTTTGTATACTCAGCACTAACATACGCATATTCCCCTCGCCAAAAAGCAAGTTGCAACTTAAGATGAAAGTACGCACCATAGGCCACTGAATTTTTTAACGCCTCCCACTGAGGTTTAGAAAACCTTTTTCGATCCAATAAATCAACCTCTTCGACATTTACCAATTGATTAAGGAGGCGATAATAAATTTTCCCTACGCTAACAAACTCTCCACAAGAAATAAGAAAACGTCTAAGATCCTCTGCATGCTCTTGTAATTTGGCAAGAGAGTGCCCAGCCGAGAATGAAGTGGTCATTTTATTTGATATACAGGCCAGATATGGCAAATATTCACCCTTCTCAAAACTTCGTTTCGCCCCAACATCAAGGTACTCGACACATTCAATCATAGACCGGCTATATCTTCCTCCGTACGCACCTATTGTATTATATACAAAACCATCCCCAGGAAACCCTTGATCGATTTTAATAAACTCACTAGCTTTATCCGCAACAGTACAATTGGTATTAAACTTTCCTATGGAATAAAGCATTGAATCAAATATTCCCATCAACTGAGGAACAAACTTAGTATAACCTCTGCTCAAGTAACTATTAATTCCAACCAAACCAAACCACTCTGCCCATTGAAATTTTGATACATTTAAACCAAGGAGCATCATATTTGCCGCAGTAGAATGTAATGTAGACAGTTCTATAGAATCAATTTCCTTGGGGTTACCAGCTCCTTCAATCTTAGAAAATCCGCCCAGCTTTCTAAACTCACTCCATTGCTCATCTATCTGCGGAAGAATATCTTCTCCAAATCCAGGAACATCTACACCAAGTAATGAAAAACACTTTAAAGAATACGAAACCATCACATCAAAGTCCCCCAAAACAAAAACCAAGGGAATCTGTTGTGCATAAGATGAAGCCTTCCTTACGGGATCATCATGTATATGTCGGTACTCCATATAAGACTTTTCAGCCAAATCACGATTATTTGAAAGATACCCTAAAGACCCTTGTAATAGTAAAATATCCCCCATCTTGTCATAGTAAACATCTCGATCAATCCCCCCAGTATCAATTAGATATTTAGCGTTTTCTAAAAGTTCGAAGGCACAATTAATGTACTGCAACCCAATTTCGTACGCCATTTTTTCTTTAGCCAATTGAGCACCGTTGAAAAACTTTAAAACGATGACGTCAAGATCAAAATCACATGAAGAATTCAAATATTGTTTATCTTGCAAGGCTCCTAAAAGATGAGGAAGAGGATCGTCAGAATATTTTTCTGAAAAATTAAGACAAGCCAATCCAATAACCCAATGTCTGTCAATAGCATCCTTACCAGACAGAAGTTCGTAATAAGCCTGTCTAATTCTATCGTGATTAAATATATAATGATTTGGAAGAATTGACGATTTATGAATATAGCCCTGCTGATATGCGGGGTTAAGACACGCCTTAATTCTATCAGCAGGAAATCCAGTCACAAACGATAGCAGCCCTCCACTAAACTTTGTACCTATACATGCTGCCCACTGAAGTACATCTTGAGTTTCACTGCTTTGCTGATGAAGGGAGTCGACCAACAACGCAGCAACATTTCCTGCAGTAGCAACCTGAACAAGTTTTTCTTCATTCCAACACCACCGTCCTTTACTATTATCATAAAACAATGCTTCATCATTTTTTTTATGAGCTGCTTTCAAGAACTCGTTTATAAATAAAGGATTACCCAACGTTTTTCCGAATAATATTTTTGAAATATCGATATAGCTTTCACTAACGCCATGAAATGTTGCGCTCAGCAGCTCACATATATTATAAATACTCAAGTTTTTTAGAGAAATCTCTGTTACCGAAATACCTTCATAATCTATACTTCTTTTTAGTCTACTATAGAGATGTGACTCATCCACTTCATCAGAACGACAAGTGAAAAGTAATGTGATCCTTGGATGATTGTCTCTTATTAACGCCTCTAACAAAGAAAAGCTAGGTGCATCACACCACTGAACATCATCGATAACTAAAAGAATAGGCTCCAACTTACTGAGGTGCCTAAGATAGATTGCAGTGTGCAATTTAAGTTGAATATCCGCATTATGAAGCAGGCCTTTATCTGCGACATCAACTCCATCAAAAACCCGACAAAGATCTGGACACAAGCCAATCAATGTATGTGGATTCTGATTTAATTCATTGAGTAACGCCTTTCTCCACGGAAGATAAATTTTGTCTGGTAATGCAAGCAAAAGTTCGACACTTTGAGACAGCGCCTGCGATAAAGCCAGGTGAGGCCTCTTATTATACGTTTCGCTTTTTCCAGACAATACCTGTATTGGGCGATCAATAAAATGTAATATGGCTTCGTTAACAAGCGAGGTTTTTCCGCCTCCGGCTTCACCTTCTACCGTTATTAACGCATGTTTACTATTTGTCTCATTTAGCACCTTCTGCAGACTTTTTAATTCGCGTTCTCTTCCATACAATTTTGTAGGTATCAACAACTTCTCTGGAACGTCATTATTTCCTAATAGGGCTGGAGAAAGAGGCATTCCTGTTTTAACCGCCTGCTCAATCGCCTTTAGATCCTGAATTAAACAACGTCCATTTTGATAGCGGTCTTCTGGTGCCTTTGCCATCAATTTCAAAATTAACGCAGACAGCGACGCTGGAAGTAGCGGATTAACCACATCTAAAGGAACGGGGTGGCGAGCTATATGACAATGGATAAGTTCAGGTAAATCCTTAGCTATAAAAGGCGGGCGCCCACTAAACAGCTGATACAATGTTGCACCCAAAGCGTAATAATCTGAGCGATAATCAATATTGCGATTAAGTCGCCCGGTTTGCTCTGGTGATATATACGTTAATGTTCGATGCTGATCTACCACTGACCAGTCATTAATATTAGAACCATCGGGAAATGATGCTCCAAAATCAATCACCTGCAGTTGATCAGTTTCTGAATTAATCGCAATATTGGCTGGGTTAATATCGTTATGAATAATGTCCTGCTGATGAAATGCCGCGATTCCTTCCGCTAGCATAATACTCCAGCGCAAAAGGCGAAGTAGATACAGATGAAACAACCCTGGTATTTCTAGGGGCCAGCGCGAATGTTCAACGAATACCGTGTTTATCCATGAACCTAGAGACTCCCCCGCTATATCCTCCATTACCAAAGCACACCCTGTTCCATCCATAATCAGCTCTACGGCCTTACTCACTGCAGGGTGACTAACTTTTTTCTGGGAAAGGTAACTTATCTTATACTGCTCTATCAAACGTTCATCGGGAACATCTTGGGCGGTATACTTAACAACAACAGGCTTGCCATTTTTATAGACCCCCCTGCGCACCAACGTAACCGAGCTACTGTAAAGCGTCTCTGTAAATACAATATTGTTCTTGATACTCACAAAACATTACCGTTGCTAAGCGTAAAATAAAAAGTCGCCCCCTTTCCAGGCTGACTACTCACCCAGACACTACCTCCGTGCCGCCGAACAATCCGATGAACCGTCGCCAAGCCTATCCCCATGCCATCAAACTCATCCGCCGAGTGGAAACGACGAAATGGAGCAAACAACTCATCTGCATTCAAAGCAGCAAAACCTGCACCATTATCTCTTATATAAAAAGTATAGGGATTTACATCCGTCGCTACCATACCAAAATGAATATCTGGACTCTCAACACCATGACTATACTTCCACGCATTACCTATCAGATTATCGATAACCTGCCGTATAAGACGCAAGTCCCCATTGGCCGTTAACCCTTGCTGAACATTGACGACGACAGTATGTGCTGGCTCCATAATACGCAACCATCGCACCCTATCTTCCACTAAGGTTGATACGTTGACCTCTTCCCATTGCAGTGTTATTTGCGTAGAACGTGATAACGTTAACAACCCTTCTATGATTCCCCCCATTGTTTTCGAAGCGCTTACCAATAGGTTTATATAATTCTTCCCAGTATCAGCCAAAACGTCTTCGTAGTCTTCCGCCAAAGCCGACGTAAACCCAGAGATCGCCCGTAAAGGCGCTTTTAAATCATGTGATACCGATGCTGTAAATGCTTGAAGTTCATCATTGGCAGCTTGCAGCTCTTGTGTGCGTTGCTCAACTTTCTGCTCTAACGCATGATTAAACTGTTGTAGCTCTTGGTATAAGCGAGCATTTTCAATGGATACCGCAAATTGTGGCGCTAATCTGGTAAGAAATTGAAGATCTCGACGGGAAAACACATGTTCCTGACTTGAATGGGTTAACAACAGCACACTTTGACAGTAACCCTTATATATAATCGGATAACACAATAACGATTGGACATCATGCTTTTGAAAAAATGAAACATCCAAACTGTTTGTATCGCTATTATCGGTATGTCGCAGCAACACCATTTTTTTAGACGTTGCACATTCGTTAATTAAACTTATGGGCATCTCAAACGGAATAGTCATATTGTCGCCATAAGCATCACACGATGTACTTCCGTCGTTATCGCTCAAGCACACTACTGCTTTAGGCTGAAAATCCCCATCAATATTTAGCAGTAATATACCCTGATCTGAACCCGTATTTTCAATTGTTATCTGCGCAATTTGTAACAACCGACGCTCTAAATCCAGCTCCTCTGCAATCATGTTGGCGATTAGCAACAAAGCTTTTTGTCCTTGCATGCTTGCTACCCCAACAAGCTCAACATTTTCATCAATAGCCTGTATATTACTTGCGGGAATAAAACTTGAAAATGATGTTTGAAAGTCTAAAGACTGACCAAACTCATCATATAAGTTTTCCAATTTTAATACACAACCCCACCGTTGATAACCTTGCATCGCCTTTGTGATATGGTATTTCGTGTAATCAGGCCGGCCTTGTTCTTGCCAATAACGCGCATGTAGCTCATGGATCAGCGCATACATATGAATAAATCCATTTTCTTTGGCATCTACCGCGGCTTTCTGGTAACACTCCGTTGCAAATCCCTCGTCACTAAGGCGATAACATTCTGCCTTTATTAACATCCATTTGTGCCGAAAATTCGCAGGACACACACTATAATTTTTTTTAATACTTTGTACCGAGTCCTCATAAAACAACCCTGAACTTATACCAACTTGCAAACAGGATATGACATAAAAGAAGTTGTTATCATCAACCAGAACCATACCTCTTAATTTGTCTAAATTTTCTTTCTCATTTTCATAATACTCTATAACACGGGCGTATTCGCTACGCCAAAAAAGACGCTGAATCCTTAGATGATGATAAGCGGCTATCATCGCCGACTCAGACAGTACCCTCCATTGTGTATCGGTAAAATCTTCTTTTCGCAAACGATTAGTAGCCAATGGATTTATCAATTCTTCAATTAACCGTATATAGTACTTGCCAGCGGTAACAAGCTCACCACAAGATAACAAAAACTCTTGATGTTCTTTAGTTAATTGGTGGGTTTCATTCAATGGAACACCAGCAGAAAACGAAACAACAATCTTATTCGACGAACATGCAATGTAAGGCAGATACTCTCCGCGCTTATAACTTATTAAGGCCCCATTATTCAACATAGAAATACAGCGCGATAATTTATAACTAAAACGCCCAGAATAAGCACCAAAGGTTCCAACAACAAGACCTACACCTTCAAAACCACCATTATTTTTTAGTATAACCTCAGCCTGCTCAAATATAGCATCGTTAAATTTATACCTATCTGACGAAACCATTAAGCCCTTAAAAAAAGACAATATTTGCAAGATTGATGTAGAAAAACCTGAGACCAAAAAATCATTAATTCCGACCAAACCAAACCACTCTGCCCACTGATACTTAGCTTTTGTACAAAGCAGCAACATCATGCTTGCCGCCGTTGATTGTAAAAGAGATATGTGTGTTTCATTAAAGCTATTGAAAATGCCTAATTCTGATACAATTTTTCTTCCGTCTAAAAGGTCAAATTTTTTCCTCTGAAAATCTAATGGAAAATCTATATTCTCACCAAATACCGGCACATCCACACCCAGTAAACGAAAACAATTTAACGAAAAATCAATTGCCCCTTCAACATCTCCACGCATAAATGCCAACGGGACTTGCTTAGAAAAAGAAGCCGCCTGTAGCGCAACATCGGAATTCATCAATCGATAACGATGAAAACATTCCTCACCCAACCCAACATCCGCAGTAAGATAGCCCAAGTCTCCTTGAAGCAATAGTAAACACCCCAACAGATCGACATCATTAACGCACGTTGTTTCTGCGACATATTGAGCACGTTGAATATACTGCAACGCTATATCATTAGCCGTTTTTTCTTTCGCTGATAACGCCCCTTCATAAAACAAACTGATGGTTTTAGCAACAACCTCTTCATCACATAGCATCTCTGGATTGAATTCACCTTTCAATGCAACAAGAAGGTGAGGTAAGGGGTCATTTCCAAATTGGCTATCCATCTCGCCACAGACCTGCCCAATCATCCAATGTCGTTGTGAGACGCTCTCTTTTGGTAACAGCTCATAATACGCTTGGCGTATACGGTCATGATT
>CAJXXT010000079.1 GCA_913063495.1 uncultured Gammaproteobacteria bacterium
AATCCTTGTTGATCACTCTCTGTTTCAATTAGGAAACTTGGGCGAAAACGTCGCGTATTAAAATCACCATTGGCATCGTATTCCTCCATAGTATTCAGTGAAGATGTTGTCAAAATGTGTAATGGATAGCAATCGTAATAACGTCCAAGTGGTGTCGCAAATACAGCAAGCTCCAACATGAGCTTTAGCGAGATAGAAGATATATCGGGCGTTGTTTCTGTTCCAAATTGGTTTCTTAAATCTTTTGATGTCGCCAACTCTTTTAAACGGTAATGTTTTAGATTCCACGATGACTGTAATGGCCACACACTAACAGGTCGTTTTAAATAAGTAGTAAGTTGTTCTTCACATTCAGCACCGCCAGCCTTTAGCATTTCGCCATTGGGTGTGCTGATATTTACCGCGGGAACAATACCTCGCACTGGCTCATGAATGTAAGTCGCCTGACAATGAAGTAGTTTGGGGATCTTTCTTACACCACGAATTTCATCGGCATTGTTATCCTTAATCGCCCAAGCTCTGTCACCTGCAACCCCTTGTTTGGTGACATCGCACTGCCTTACTTGCTCTCCCTGCATTGACTTAACTGGATATCGCCAAACTTCTTTAACGGTTCCAACAAGTTTCCCATTTTTCATATAAACCCCACTCCTACTTCATTTCCAGTAACTTACTGCACTCAGTGCAACAGACTTTGAATATTACCACTCTTCCCTCTGGCAATCGTCGTCAAAAATCACACAATGTCATTCACCATTTCTCTTCCCCCAACCTTTGAGCCAATGCCTGCAACGCTTTTCCTTTATTACTAATCTTCCAAGCAATAAAGTTGTCATTAGCAGTGGTTTCCAAATTTAATGCCACCAAACGACCTTCATCCAAATATCTCTGTATACGAAACTTAGGGATATGACCCAAGCCTAAACCTGCTAATTGGGCTTCAATTTTTTGATTCATAGTTTGCACATAGACAACTTTTTTTCCCATTGAAAAGCCTGCATTTCTCGTCACATCCACCATTGCAGTATCATGAGTGACAACAGCACGAGTCATGGGTATGGCCTCTTTTAATGCTTCAGAATCATTGGCCAACCTCGCTAACGGGTGATGAGAGGCGATAACGGGCACCATTTCACTTGGGTTAATAGATACGGCACGAAAACCTTTTTGTAAAGGAACGGGACCTGGCGCACCTACAAGAAGATCCACGCGGTCATGCTCTAACGCTTCCCAGCCACCGCTAAGCACACTCTCACAAACATCAATCTCCATTGCCGGATGCTCTGTCAGAAAGTCGTTCAATACTTTAAAGAATACCGACAGATTCAACGTTGATTCTGCCGCAATTCGAATCTTAGGCTCCCAACCGGTCGCTAGCTCTTTCGCTTTATCAGCGAGCAATACCGTCGATTCGAGAATTTTCCGTCCTTCATTCAGTATCAGGCGGCCAGCGGGAGTCAGTACAGATCGGCGCCCCTGACGCTGAAATACCGAGATATCCAACTGATCCTCAAGCTTCTGTATGCCATATGACAACGCCGAGGTCGCTTTATTCAGATCTTCCGCGGCTTTCGCGAAGCTTCCACGCCGATCAATAGCATCAAGTATCTCTAAGACCTCAATATTCAGTGGGTTTACGGCCATTCTATACCTCAAACAATTGTTCTAATAATTAGATCATTCTAATCATATATTACCCCTTATTCAAATTATCACAGCCATTACAATGGTCTTAATCGCAACACATTCACAAATAAACTGATTCAAAACCAACCACCATCAGAGGAAACAATAATGAAAGCACTATTCAACAAAATCATTAAAAGCGGAGTTTTTGCGACATCAGCTGGATTTGACACCTTGCCCGTAAGACTTGCAGTTGGCTTTATCTTTACAGCCCACGGTGCACAAAAGCTATTTGGCTGGTTTGGTGGTTATGGTTTAGAGGGCACAGCAGGCTGGATGGCTTCTATCGGGCTCGAACCAGGTTTGCCACTCGCCCTTTTAGCTGGCAGTGCAGAATTCTTTGGAGGGATATTACTAATCCTGGGTTTCTTAGTTCGCCCTGCCGCACTTGCACTTGCAACCACTATGGTCGTTGCCATCATGACGGTACATATTAGCAACGGGCTGTTCATGAGTAATGGCGGTTACGAATTTGGATTAGCATTACTGGTGGTAAGCATTGGACTTGTTATTCGAGGGGCAGGCAGCCTTAGTGCCGATTATACGCTACATTCTTCACAGTCCACCGTGTCAGAGTAACGCTTAAAATAGCTCTTAAAATAGCTTTTAAAATAGTGCTTAGAATAGTTTCAACATCATTAACGCGGAGTAAGTAACATGGGTTTATTACAAAACGGCCAGTGGGTTGACCAGTGGTACGACACCGACAGCACCCAAGGTGAATACCGTCGCCAAGACAGCCGTTTTAGGCACTGGATTACACCCAATGGGGAAGCGGGGCCAAATGGCGAAAAGGGGTTCAAGGCCGAAAAAGGACGTTATCACCTTTACGTATCCCTAGCCTGCCCTTGGGCCCATCGCACGTTAATATTCAGAACGCTAAAAAACCTAGAAGATTACATCGACGTCACTGTTGTGGATGCGGTTATGTTAGAGAACGGTTGGCAATTGACCGATCCGTTGTATAACTTGGATTATTTATATCAACTATATTTAAAAGCTGATAAGCGTTACGAAGGCCGTGTAACCGTCCCTGTACTTTGGGACAAAAAAACAGAAACCATTGTTAGCAATGAATCATCCGAAATTATCCGTATGTTCAATGATGGGTTCAATCATTTAACCAACAATACTGATGATTTTTATCCTAAATCACTACAAAACGATATTGAAACGATAAACGAGCGCATCTATGAAACGGTTAACAATGGGGTGTACCGTGCTGGATTTGCAACAACTCAAACAGCTTATGAGAAAGCCTATTATGTTTTGTTTGATTCTTTGGACTGGATAGAAGGCATTTTATCGCAACATCGATATTTGGCAGGCAATCAAATTACTGAGGCAGACTGGCGTTTATTTACTACATTAATTCGTTTTGATGCGGTATATTTTGGTCATTTCAAATGTAACCGCCAAGCACTAAAAGATTACCCTAACATTAGCAACTATATTCGAGAGTTATACCAAGCCCCAGGAGTTGCTGGTACGGTTAATTTTGAACACATAAAAACGCATTATTATACAAGCCATACATCCATCAACCCTACTCGCATTATTCCTTTAGGGCCAGAGCAGGATTTTACTGAGCCACACAATCGAGGATAATTATCACTCGGCTCAAATAGATAAGTAATCTATTAAACGGATTACTTATCTAACGCACTAATTAACGAATCCAGCTTTTTTTCTAAAATTTTATTGTGCGCTAATATCTCTGTATTTTGTTTTCTTAGCTCTCTATTTTTAACATTGGTATCCGCAAAACCTAACACTCGATCTGCAATCTGGGCACCGATAAAACCCACAATACCAACACCAACATAAAACATCATCGCTACAACAGTTCTACCACCAAGGGAAACGGGATAGTGATCACCAAAACCGATGGTAGACGCTGACATTTGCAACGTCCAAAATGCATCGCCGTAATTGGTAATATTGGCATCAGCAACACCCGTTTCAAACCATAACAATACACCGGACATCAACGCTATTAGACTGTATAAAATGGCAACTGCCACTAACGCCAAAAAACTTGCACTGTAGTTTTTAATATTAAACTCATCGGTTTTATACACTTTACTTGATAGCTTTTTAGCATTTGCGAGTCTTTCTGCTTTATTCAATTTTCATTCCCATTTTGCTTATAGCTGCTAATACAACTGCTCATATCAGCAGCTTCATGACCAAGCCAGACATATGATGCCTGGCTCAAGCGATCAATCTTATCAAGCTAACGCTGTATCAGCATAACTTTTCTTACCCACGCCGATAACATACAGGTTAGGTCTGGCCAAATCGTAACGCCATTCATAACTCCCTCGATCTTTATCCGCGCAATACAGCACTGCACTTTTCGGGCATACCGCCCCTTGATCATCAAACCCAAACTGAACCGCCTCAACGTTAGTGTCCGAGGTAATAAATGCCACCCTATCACCTATATCATGGTCACCTACATCAGGCAAAAGATACTGTGTATGCTTTTTATGAAAAACATCCCAATCCAAAACATGCTCCAATACCCATTGCCCTAACGCATGTCCAGGGGCGATATTACAGGAAGGGCTACTACACAGTTGATAATAATCTATTGCCCTTCCTTCTACCGTTGACACATCTCGATCCAATCGACCAAAGGAGTAATGCACATCACCTGACAATATCACGACATGTTTCAATTCACGCAATGCAGCCAATTCTTGTTTCAGTAACGCCATAGAGGGTTCATTGGCAATCCAAGGTTCGCTATCAAACACTGTTGCGGCCTCCGCTGGAACACCCAATTGCAACGATTCGAGTGATGAAAAACCATACACCGGTGTTGGGGATAGCAACACCAATGTTGTCGCCTCTAATGGTTTTAGGGTATCTATTAGCTCACGCAACAAAGCAAAGCCTTGAGGGTTAATCAGCCCCAAACCTTGCTGGGAAAAATGCCGATTGGTACGCGTATCCAACACCAGCACTGGCGGATTTGTTGGCACGTTATAGGCCCAATATCGAGACATGACTCCTTGTTCCAACTTCGCTAACGCCGTTTCACTTTTTTGAACAAAACAGTCAGATATATTTCTTATATCCTCTGCACTAATGGCCTCTGGCACATTCCCCCAATGCTGGCACAACCAATACGCTGAAAGTCCGTTAGTTACCAATCGTCGTGAAAATGCATTAGTCGTTAATTGATGATGAATGCCCTTCGTCAAATTCCAATCATCGGTAATCTCATGATCATCAAACATCATATATGTTGGAACATTCGCCATCAGTCTTCGGGCATAATGTGTTCCAGATAAGAATTTACCAATGATCTTACAATCGCGCTGATAATCACCTTCACTATAAATTGGTTTTAATATTCTTGTAGCTCTGGGACCTCTCGTCACCTTTTTTTGCGGAATACTGGACTGTATGTCCTCGTAGGTCGGAAGATCATTAATACCAACTCCACCGCCGCCGCCCCACGTCAGTATATGCATGGCAACATATTCACCAAACCCCATAAGGTGTAATTTTTGTTCTGTCGTAGTAAACCCATTCCCAGAATGTATATATTGATCTCGGGTTAATAGAGAAATGTCTGATGGAACAACATTAAGTCCACCGGGCTCTGGATTCGGCATGACTTCATCACCCACAAGATAGCTCGCCAATTTCGAGCATAACAACCCCATCGGTAATGCCACATCATCCGCGTAAATTTGATCTCCCGTTAAAAATAACTGCGATGGTCGCTTCGCTAAATCATTCCCATCTACTTCCACTCGCTTACAAGCATCAATTATCTGATCCGGTACATTATGTTCGCCATCCACGGTGGCATGAGGCCGTCGACAAGATGCTTGCAATATATTGGTTTGCATAGCAGGTAAAAAAAAACTCGGATTCTCACCTTCCGTTAAACCGATATAACACTCACCCTTAAGCAAACCTAGCGCTGCCAGGTTTTGGCCGTCAATTAAAATATCGTAATGGAATAATGTATCTGATAAAAACTGCGAAGCTTCACTGTCGATATTACTATCAATATCACTATCGATACCACCAGAGGCGTTAACGGGGGCTAGTGCTATGCGATAAAAAAACAGCTGCTTTCCTGCCTGTATCGCATTCAGACTTTGCGGGGTTGCCTTACCCACAATCGAGCCATCATCCTTGATCACTTGAGCATCAATGGTGTTAGGTTTTGAATCAAGTGCCAACCAAATAGTTACGGATTCTGGACTGGCGTGTCTTAACATTGGACCACAAATTACTGCTGACATCATATCCCTCTGATTATGTTGTTACTGCTATGTCCCTTATACGAGAACACTTATACAAGAGCACTTATTTACAACATAACCAGCCTGGAATCAAATATTTTACCTTTTCACGCGCATTCCTTCTTTCCCCCTCTTTTCAATCACCGATGGGAACACTATCTCAGCACATCGACAACGCTAGCAGCACTCACTAACAGCCTCCTCTGCCTCTATTACTCGCGAGCCAGCACGAATCATGTCAGCGGCCTTCTCTCCCATCATAATACAAGGTGCATTGGTATTGCCGCCAATAAGACTTGGCATAACGGAAGCATCCACCACACGAAGCGAGTCAATACCATAAACACGAAGCTCATTATCAACAACCGCTAAAACATCCTCTTTTGTGCCCATTTTACAGGTTCCAATTGGATGATATTGGGTATCGGCCCTATTTCGAATATCATTCTCTAAGGCAACATCATCACCTGCTTCAACGTTATAAAGCATACCTCCACGCACCCCATCAAAAGGTTTATCCATTAAAATTTTCTGCATTCTCTTCGCGCCTTCCAGCAACACCGTCATATCGTCGGGGTGATTAAAAAACTTAGGGTCAATCAGCAGAGCATCCTCTGGGTTAGCGGTATCCAGTTTCACTTCCCCCACACTTTTGGGTCGAAGCAGCGTGATATGACAACTATAGCCATGTCCAAAGTTAACCTTTCTCGCGTGATCATCAACAATTCCAGCAATCCAAACTAACTGCAAATCAGGTATTTCAATCGCTTCAGAGGATTTAAAAAATGCTCCGGACTCGGCAATTGTACTGGTTACCTTTCCCGTTCTATGTTTTTTCCATTGCAGCATCGATTGCAGCATTTTCACACTGCCTCTAATGGATAACCCAAACGTATCCGAGCGACTATCTGTCTTAAATGTTTGCACATAATCAATATGATCTTGAAGGTTCTGCCCCACACCAGACAAATCCTTAATAACATCAATGCCTTTTTCTCTCAGATGATCCGCTGGCCCGATGCCTGACAGCATCAGCAGTTGAGGTGATCCAAAAGCCCCCCCACTTAAAAGCACCTCTTTATTAGCAAAAATCTCTATAGAATCCCCTTGTTGCTTGAATCGAACACCCACCGCTTTATGATTTTTTATAATCACTTTCTCTGAGAGAGCATGGGTATAAATGGTTAAATTCGAACGCCCAACATTCGGTGTCAAATAAGCCTTTGCTGCGCTACATCGCTCTCCATTAATAACCGTCCTTTGGTACATAAAGGCCCCTTCTTGCTGTTTACCATTGTAATCAGCAGTAACAGGCACACCGTTTAGTTCACAAGATTCAATAAAGCTTTTGTTTAACGTGCTGGCATCTGTGGCATTAGAAACATTCAGAGGCCCACCCTGGCCGTGAAATTCATCCTCTAAAGCCTCGTTATGCTCAGATTTTTTGAAATAAGGTAAAACATCGGCATAGCCCCACCCTTTATTTCCCAATGATCGCCAATGATCATAATCCCACTTGTTACCCCGCACATATAACATTGCATTCGTAGAAGAGCTTCCACCCAATGTTTTTCCTCGTGGCTGATAACCTTTTCTACCTTTCAACCCTTTTTGAGGTATTGTCTCAAACGCCCAATTGTTAATTTTAGTGGGTAACATAGCAGCCGCACCTAGTGGCGCATGAATAAAGACACTAGTATCAGGCCCTCCAGCCTCTAGAAGGCAAACCGATACCGATGGATCCTCGGATAACCTTGATGCTAGAACACAGCCAGATGATCCGGCTCCCACAATAATATAATCAAACGCTTTTTTTGGCATAACAACATTAACCCTATTGGTAATTACTCGATTCAATCGCATTACTCTAATATTATCTACCCCCACCAATGCTCACCATGTTGCGACACCCCCTATTTTTTGTTAATTTTGGACATCTCGCTCATCACTAACGAAGCAATAACAAAACAACAATGACTACACGGCACTCGATTAATGGTTTAGTAGAGATACTTACATGGATGGAATCCCTAGATTACGATCGTAACGCCCTTCTTAACAAAACCAATATTGATCCGGCACGGTTTACAGACCCAAATGGCACGCTAAGCAGCAAAGAAGAGCTGACCTTCTATCAAAACCTATTTGATGTATCAAATGATCCCAGCATTTATCTAAAAGCGGGAATGACTCTAAACATAGGAGCTTACGGATTATGGGGCCTAGCCTTGCTGAGCAGCCCAACGGTTGGTAAAGCCATTGAGTTTGGCCTGCAATACATTGCCTTTAGTTACACCTATAACAATATCGAATTTTTTAGCAATAAGCATACATCAAGCTTGATTATCACAAGTTCGCAGAGCTTAGGAACACTCGAAAGACCAATGATAGAGAGAGATATCTCGGCCATTTACATGATATTTACGGCACTGTTACAAAATACTCACCCGTTAAATCATATTCGTGTCACCTGGAATAGCGGTAGTGATGATGAGTCTGCATTATATCAACAATTATTTCAGTGCCCCGTGACATTTAATTGCTCCATTAACGAGGTGGTATTTGATCAATCACTGATAGCACATGAATTACCTCAAAAAAACCCACTTACCATGAAATTGTGCCAGCAACATCTTGATCAGCAACTGCCGACTATAAAAATAGACGATACTATGTCAGCTCAAATTGAACAGTACTTTATTAGAACTCCTGCGTTCAAAATCAACATTCATGAATGCGCTCAGGAACTTAATTTTAGCACTCGACACTTGAATCGCATCCTCAGCAACGAGGGAGCTTCATTCAAAACCTTATTAGATAAATTCAAGCAGAATTTGGCAGAACAATATTTAAGCCAGACAAATATGAAACTAGAAGAAATAGCGGAACGTATTGGCTACAGTGATGCAGCTAGCTTCAGTCACGCTTTTAAACGCTGGACTGGGTTATCTCCGAGAAAATATCGCATCAATGTTTAATTCAAGCCATTATGTAACTCAAGCAATACAATACTCCTCTTCTAGGTATTCGCTAAGTGTTCACTAAGTATTCTCATTAACTCTTTCTTATTAAGGGGTTTCGTTAGAAAACCTTGACACCCTGCACTTAAGATACGATCAATTTCTTTCTGATCAGTCTCGGCAGTTAAGGCATATATTGGCATACTATACCCCTTTCTTCTTAAATAATCCGTGGCCTCAACGCCACCTCGGTTTGGCATATTGATATCCATCAATATTAGATCTGGAAGCTCACCATCACAATAATTACAAGCTTCGACACCATCATTAGCAATCACAACACCAAGCCCCTGTTTCTTTAATAGTCGCTCAATGAGCTTTTGATTCACAATATTATCCTCCGCCAACAATACCGTGCCACTAAGTGAGGAAACGATGGATGCGCCTTCTTCTCTACCTTTATTCTGTTTCTTATCTATATTCTGTTTTTTATCTAATGAACTCTTACTCACCCAACCAACGTCACTCGGCAAGCCACTTCCTGTCACCAACGTAAACACACTACCTTTTCCAACCTTGCTTTCAACGGTAATATCTCCCCCCATCAATAACGCAAGCTTTCTAGAAAGAACCAGCCCCAGTCCCGCATCAGAATACACACCATCTCCACGAGAAAACATATCAAACAAATAGCGCAACTTACTTCTCGATATTCCGACGCCTGTATCTATAACAGAGAACCTAAGCTGCTCAATTCCAGCATCCCAATCAAGACTTAGAACCACCCCCCCTTTGGGGCAAAATTTGATGGCATTATCACACAGATTGTCCAGTATCTGCACAATCCTAGTTGGATCGCCAATAACCTTACTAGGTACTGGCGACTGATAATTCACCCCAAAACTTAACCCTAACGACGTTGCTTTTTCTAAAAACTTTCTATTCACTCCCTCTACAACTTCACCTACATTAACTTCAATACTTTCTATACTGAATTTTTCAGCATCAATCTTCGAGTAATCCAAAATATCATTAACTAGCTTTAACAACAAATTGCTATTTCCAACAACAATATCAATCCATTCACGTCTCTCTAAATCATTACCTTCATTATTTTCTAATAGCTCTCCGTAGCCAATAATAGCGGTAAGCGGAATTCGAATATGATGACTCATCATAGATAGAAACTTATTTGCAGTACCCATAACTTGCTGCGCAATATCATTCTTTATACGTTCATTTTCTCTTTCAGAAATCGCCTTTAATTTATTAAATAATTCCGTATTATCCGTTAAACTACCCTCCACATGCGAAGGGTATCCAACATTATCAAAAACCATTTTTGCGGAATGAAGCATATGCGATATTTTATCGCCAGCAGAAAGAATCATTGAATTTTCCACCACATCACCTCTGCGCATAGCCTCATAATCAGAGAAACCGCCAACAAACATTGATTTCGATATTTTCAAATTATAGTTTTTAACTTGAGAAATTCTAGAAAAACCAAACACCTTAATAAATTTCATATTGGCCGAAGTAACACGGCCGTCCATAGACATTCTATAAAGCCCCTGGAGTGAATTATTAAAGATCGATTGATATTTTCTAAGATTATCAGACTTCTCTTTCCTTGAATATAAAGCCAGATCTTGGCTTAACTTGACTCTATTAGCCAATGCAAGCGAAAGTATTGTCGCCTCAAAAACAATACTAAGAGGCAATATAATTTCAGCCGCAGCATTTAACGCAACAAAACCAGAAAGAACGATGCTATTAAAAAATGTACCAATAATTAATGGAAGCCATGAAAAAACATAGTATTTCCCATTCTCATTACCTTTCATCCAACTGTAGAAGCCTACCCAAATCACAAAAGGCGCCAAAAATGCAGGTGTAATAGCCGTAAACTTAACCACAAATGACCCATCAAAATATTGAGATAACGCCAAATTTATAACAAACAATAAAAGAAACAAATCTACCACACGATTTATCACCGGGTGTCGCTGCTTAAGATCCAAAAAGGAACGCATAAATAACATCACAGCCATATATAAAAACCACAAAATTGCCGCAATTGATTTTACTGTTATCAGTCCATAAATATACGGGGCATGTAAAACCCCATGACCAGAATGAATAAGTACAAACGTCGACGTCACAACTAGGTACCCAACATAGTAGATATAACTTACATCTCTTACCGTTACGTAAATAAAGAAATTATAAAAAACTAGAACCAACATACTTCCGTAGAACAACCCGTAAAAAAACTCCTCGATGGCTATTTTCTGAATAAACAACCTGGGTTCCCACAATGTCACTGGCAAATACAACGACGCACGAGGGTGTCTGATTTTCAAATATAACGTGATATTTTCTTTAGCATTAATCGTTACAGGAAAAACACTATTCACATGGAAAATTTCACGTTCATCAAAAGGCCTTCTGGTGTCGGCTGTCTTTACTTCGTAACCACCCTTAGAATCAGGTATATAAAGCTCCGCAACATCCAATAACGCCCTTCCAATTTCTAGGTACCATTCTTCATTCTCCCCTACAATCCCCTCTATGTTAATTTCCAACCAAAAGGTATACGGAGTTATCCCCAAGTTGGGTATTTCCTCCATATTGCTAACAAACCTATGATTATCGCTACCTCTAACCTGCTCGATAGTCAGCTCCCCTGCTTTATCCTCCAAAATCCGTAATTTGGTGCCAAGTTCATAACGACCACTTTCTAAAACCCGAACAAGAGCATCAGCCTCATGACTCATAACTGATGAGCATGTAACAATGAGCCAAAATAGAAGAAATACTCTAGAAAACATCAGGAAAAACAATGTAAAGCGAGCATTTGTGAAATCAACAAGACCTGTGACCTTTTTGAACTATCGACCTTATGAAGTGTAGGCCACCCAACCACTAGTCACAATTCACAAGCTCATAAACAACATAGGTTCCAATTACCCCCCCTTAGAGCGCGCCAACACTAAAAAACAGGCGGCAGAAATCCCGGCAGCCCCAAATACCATACACATCACCATAATCTGATATCTTGCAGCAATAAGTGGCGATACATCCGATAGAATCTGACCTGTCATCATACCCGGTATAGAAACAAGACCAACTGCCAACAAGGAATTAACAACTGGAATTAGTGATGCTTGGAAAGCTATTCTTTTTGCCTCTTGGTACAACACTCCGCGCGCCAATTCCGCATAAAGCCTCTCTGCCGCCAAACTCACACTATTCATTGAGCTGGCAAAAATCATCCCCGCCAAAGGCACAATATATTGAGGAGAATACCAAGGGCTAAGGCTCAACACTCCCTGCGTGACAAACAAAAGAGAAACCAACCCTCCTAAGGCGATTGAACATAATGCTCGGACATACAGCTTCTTACGCTCAACCTTTACAGTACCCAACGCAATCCAACTGGATGAAAAAACCATAACCGCTAAGATTGCAATAATAACAATTGAACTGTCGGTTTCAAAAATGGCGGTTAAAAAGTACCCCACTAACAACAATTGCCCAAGCATCCGTGCAATGGCATATATAGTGTATTTGGTGTTCAAAGACCAAGCAAAAACAACCCCAACAACAGCCAAGACAGGAATAAAGGCCATCATCAAATTGCTCAGGGGGATTATTTGGACAGAACCATTCATTAACTCAGCCTGTTACAACCGCATACGAATTTCTATGTTCTTTACTTATGCTCTCTACTTATGTTCTATACGTTAGCTGGGCTTATTTACCGATTGCCCCGTGTTCTTAAGTAAATCCAGGTAATCTTTCCACTCAACGTCATTCTCAATCACCATTTCAATAGGGTATTGTTCATGACCAAACAGCGCTTTGTTGATTTGCTCTTGCAACAGAGCGATATCAGAACAATAAGCGGACCACTCTTTTACGCCGTTATGTAAAAATATCTTATAAAAGATACACAGCGCATCTTTCTCCAATACGGTAAATATGGCTTCTTCAAACGTAGCCATACTTTTGATAATGTCTCGCTCTGGCATCCCACTGTTTTCATCGGGCACATAGTCCCAGGTAATACGCAGAATGTTGGGGTGGCTTTTCACACCCACCAAATGACCCAAATGGCCTCGCCCACGTATAAGTACTGGAAAACCATCATCTTTGCCTTCTGCGGCAAACCAGCGATCATCTATCTCAATCATTTATTACTACCTTTATTCAAAACTTAACCGGTAACCGACGGCATACCATACCTCTTGCTCTGCCGTGAGCTCACCTTTATCCAGCGGATGGTCTTTTAGCCATTCATCAGGAAATTTTAATGCCAACGCATCGCCTTTCGCATGAATCAAAAAGCTGGGGAGGTGCTTCTCTCGGCGAGAGCGGTGCAATATAACAGACAAACGTAACAATAGCGTTAATCGTAATGCTGGCTTCACCCAATTATTCGCTAACCCGGAGAACTGCACCATACGGATTTTACGCCGATGATTGCCTACAATCGTAGCAATTAGCTGCTTATCTTGCTGAGAAAACCCCGGCATATCCGCGTTTGTTAATATATACGCACTATGTTTGTGGAAGCTAGAGTGGGAAATCATTAACCCTACTTCATGAGTACAAGCCGCCCAGTGCAACATCTCTCGATCATCATTACACAACCCCCAAGCTTTTCTGGACTGGTCAAAAGCTTGTAATGCTGTTTGCTCCACTCGCTGCGATTGATCCTTATCGACACCATAACGCTCTGTTAATGAATCAATAGTACGATCACAAACATTCTCATTATCCTGGCGCCCCAGCATGTCATACAACACACCTTCTCTAAGGGCGCCACTGGAGTAACGTAATTCATCAATACCTAACTGCTCAAATATCCCCATCATGATCGCCAAACCACTAGGAAAAACCGAACCTCTATTGGGTTTAACACCTGCAATTGAGATATCGTCTAACGTTTCAAACGTTAAAACAAGATCTGCCAGCTTACGAAGCGCCTTTAGGGTAACCACCTCATCACCAAGGTTGTTCTCAATAACCGCATTACGAATAGCTTTAACCGTACCGGATGAACCCACGGCAGACTCCCAGCCGGCCTCCGTATAAGCATACTCAATCGCCATCACCTCTCGGCGGGCCGCCAGTACTGCGCGTCGAAAGCCTCTGGCGGTTATTTGTCGCTCAGGAAAAAAACGCTCTCGATAAGACACGCAGCCCATATGCAGGCTTTCTGTCAGAATCGGCTCAAACCCTTCACCGATGATAAATTCCGTTGAACCACCACCGATATCAAACACCAAACGATGACCATCATGGCTTCGTAACGAGTGCGCCACCCCTAAATAAATGAGGCGAGCTTCCTCCCTGCCATCAACAACATCCACAGGGCATCCCAGAATCTTCTGCGCTTGGCTTAAAAATAATGGGCCATTTTTCGCGTGGCGTAGCGTGTTAGTGCCAATACAACGAATATTTTTGGACTGAATATTTTCGGTACGCTGAGAAAACTTACGTAAACACTGCAACCCCCGGTCAATGGCACCGCTGGTCAGCTCACCCTGGTCATTCAGACCAGACGCCAACATCACTTTCTCTGCAAATTTGTCAACGGGCCTTACCTCTCCCGACTCAACTTTCGCCACGACCATATGAAAACTATTGGATCCCATATCAATAGCCGCCATAACGGTATCTGTTTGATTTTTTGATGCGCTATCGTCCAAAGCAATTTCCTTACTTAAGCACTTGTTTATCAATGAATATAGAAGGTTGCTAGGATAATATCATCTACAGAGGACTTGAAAAGTGAAAATGTATCACCATATTTCATTGCAGATCCCAAACGGAACAGTACAATGATTTCCGTTAACGTTTTAAGGCACAATTCCCGAGCAATTCTTGATCAAATCACTTGCATGGTTTATGCCGACCTAAGACACTTATCTACACACTTAATCTAGACATTTATAGACACTAAGATAGTCACTACGTACCTTATACAACCTAATACCCCGGAGATAAATATGAGCGGAATTGTGAGCGTCACTGACAGTACTTTTGAAGCTGAAGTACTTCAATCCGAATGCCCTGTGTTGGTAGATTACTGGGCAGAGTGGTGTGGCCCCTGCAAAATGATCGCCCCCATTCTTGAAGAAATCATTGGAGAGTATGGCGACAAACTTAAAATTGCCAAGCTCAACATCGATGATAATGAGCAAACTCCACCCAAGTATGGTATTCGAGGCATCCCAACTTTGATGTTGTTCAAAAACGGCAATGTTGAAGCCACTAAAGTTGGTGCTCTTTCTAAGTCACAGCTAACAGCATTCTTAGATAGCAACCTGTAAGCAAGAACAACGTATTAACATAGCAGTTACACCAACTGTATAAATTAAGGCCAGCTTTGTTCTGGCCTTAATTTATTATTGACCCTCACGAAAAAAATGTTACTATGCCGCTGGACGCTCCTACCAAGGAGTGCTAGATTGTAAAGCAGTATTATATTTCTCGTCCCATCATGGTCTGCCTTTCTTGTATAAATCCAGACAAAACATTCGACGATTAACTCTTCCAGATTGTGAGCAACGCTACTATTTATCAACCGTTTAGCAATAGTTTATCAATAGCAGCAACAAGCACGCCGACCTTTTGGCTCGCCGCCCACACATCTCATCATTGACCTCTAACTAAACCCCCACGCGTATGAATCTCTCCGAACTAAAAAAACTACCCATTGGCGACTTGCTACAATTAGCTACCGACATGGGGCTAAGTAATCTCGCCAGAACTCGCAAACAAGACATTATCTTCGCTATATTAAAATGCCACGCAAAAAGTGGTGAAGATATATACGGCGAAGGGGTGCTAGAAATTTTGCAAGATGGCTTTGGCTTCTTGCGCTCTGCGGAAGGTTCATACCTTGCTGGCCCAGATGACATTTATGTATCTCCCAGCCAAATTCGTCGCTTTAACTTACGTAAAGGCGACAGTGTATCCGGAAAAATTCGCCCTCCAAAGGACGGTGAGCGCTATTTTGCTCTACTCAAAGTTAACGACATCAACTTTGACCTTCCGGAAAATGCTAAAAACAAAATTCTTTTTGAAAACTTAACACCTTTATTCCCCAACGAACGTTTGTTGATGGAACTTGGAAATGGCAGCACGGAAGATATTACTGCACGTATTATCGACTTAGTGGCGCCTTTCGGAAAAGGCCAGCGTGGTTTGATTGTTTCACCTCCGAAAGCCGGTAAAACGTTGATGCTGCAGAACATCGCCCAATCCATCACCCGTAACAACCCAGACTGCCATCTCATTGTTTTACTGATTGATGAACGTCCGGAAGAAGTAACCGAAATGAGCCGTACGGTTCGCGGTGAAGTGGTTGCCAGCACCTTTGATGAGCCACCTGCACGCCACGTGCAAGTCGCTGAAATGGTTATCGAAAAAGCCAAACGTCTGGTTGAGCACAAACAAGATGTAGTCATTTTACTTGATTCCATCACTCGTCTTGCTCGTGCCTATAACACCGTTATCCCATCATCCGGCAAAGTATTAACCGGTGGTGTTGACGCTCACGCATTAGAAAAGCCAAAACGCTTTTTTGGTGCTGCACGTAACATTGAAGAGGGCGGCAGTTTAACGATCATGGCAACAGCCTTGGTAGATACCGGATCTAAAATGGACGAAGTTATCTTCGAAGAATTTAAAGGTACTGGTAACCAAGAATTACACCTTGATCGACGCATTGCAGAAAAGCGTGTATTCCCGGCAATTCACATCAACCGATCCGGTACTCGTCGTGAAGACTTGCTTACCAGTGAAGAAGAACTTAAGAAAATGTGGATTTTACGCAAGATTCTTCACCCGATGGATGAAACGGCTGCCGTTGAGTTCCTTATTGACAAGATGAAAGAGACTAAAACAAACGATGAGTTCTTTGGATCTATGAAACGCAAATAGACCCACTTCATCAACAACAAAGAAGCCCTAACACACCATCGTTAGGGCTTCTTTGTTTAGTGTACAGTCCCATATCCCACTTAATGCCCTACACTTCAGTTATGACCTATCGTGTAACAATCTTACCTCGAAACATTACACTTACCGTTGAAGCTCATGAAACCATCTTAGAAGCCGCACATCGCCAAGGGTTTAACTTCCCTTACGGATGCGACGCAGGAAGCTGCTATGTTTGCGCTGGCAGCCTGGAGTCAGGCACACTAAAGATTAAGACAAACAACGAACAGGTCCATGCTGGTGATGGTGATGATAGTAATACAGACGATGTACTGTTTTGCTTAGCACAACCACTGACTGACTGTTCCATTTTTATAGAAGGGGTACTGGCCCCTGGAGAACACCCAATGATAAATGCCTCATGCCAAGTCACCAATATCACCCCAATGGGTAACGATACCATTGAAGTTGAATTACGCTTACCTGCGGGCAAAAAAATCGACTTTCATCCAGGCCAATATTTGCAAGTCATTCTTGATGAAGAAACAGAATGTGCATTTTCCATCGGCAGCATACCCAATAAAGAACGAACGCTTCAACTATATGTTGGCTTCTCCGATAAAGACGAGCGTTCTCGCCGACTTAGAGCCGCCTTTACCACTGGCAATGTCGTTACCATATCTCTACCCCACGGCAACTGCTACCTAAAGAACCTTGAAAGCACAGCCCCCTTGTTTCTTGTAGCTGGCAGCACTGGCATATCACAAATCAAAAGTATCGCAGAGCAATGTATTCGCGAACAAAACGATACCACCGCAGCCCAGCGACAGATTTTTATTTATTGGGGGACACGCACTACCAGCGAATTATTTCTTAATGATTTTTTTCTCAACATGACAAAGAGCAATAACAACATTCATTACACTCCCGTTGTTGCTGAGCCGGATGCTACGTGGAAAGGCAGAACTGGCTTTGTGCACAAAGCCATGTTAGATGATCACGACATTTCCGACGATGCAGAGATTGTTTTATGCGGCTCACCAGGTATGGCTTATGCAGTGTTAGATGACTTTTTAGCAACGGGTATAAAGGAACAGCAAGTGCAGTCAGATGTTTTTGATTACGCCCCTCGAAATAACTAGCAAACACTGCCTACTTGGCAGTATGCAATATTTGTCATTCGCACAATAAGCTGACATTATGAATACTAGAAGATCAAAAGCACACAAAACATACGACTAGAACACATCATAAAATCAGCGACTGGCCGCATTATCTATGACCTCCAGCGACAACAACAATAACAACCAATGGCTTGTATCAGCCGATATCTTTCTCACGCTTTCTGAGTTCCTGTCGCAAAAAAACATCTCCCTACCTAACTCACTGACCCAGCAATTTGACCTGATTAACAACAACAGCCCTGGCCACTGCTTTATCCCCTCTACACTTTTAGGCGAAGCCTTTCAATTTGCAGAAAAAGAAACCAACGACACATTGATTGCTCTTCGCTGTGGTGGATTTTCAGTAACCAAACACTGGGGGTTTTTAGGTTACCTCATACAAACCTGCCAAACGACAGGTAAAGCATTAGACACCCTCGACAAATATTCTAAATTAATATCCAACCAATACAAACTAAGCGTGCATCAGGAAAATGGAAAAGCATGGATAGAAGGAACAACAACGCAAGGCCAGCTTGATCAATACAGCCGTCACTTTATTGAATACATTATTGCTAGCATCCTTGGTTTTATTAATCGCTGGACTGCCATTGAAGGCCCCTGCGAAAGCTTCCACTTCCCCTGGAAAAGCGAAGCCACCTCAAAAGAGTACGAAGCCCTACTGGGGGCCCCTTGTCATTTCGAATCCGATAAACTTTCTATCCCGTTAGAGAAAGGCACCCTACATTATAAATTGCAACATCATGACCCTCGTTTGCATCAACTCATGCTGGAAAAAACCGTTGAGCTTTATCGCAACGCCGTGATGCAAGATGACTGGCTCATAAAGTTGCGCACTTACATCATCAACAACCTTTCTCATGGCACGCCCTCCCTTGCACTTGTAAGTACACATTTAAGCATGGGCGAGCGCACATTACGCAGAAAGCTGGACAAAAAAGGACTAACCTACCAAGGCCTTATTGATGATGTAAGAAAAGAAATTGCGGTATCATTAGTACAAGAAGCTAAATTGTCATTAATGGAAATTAGCTTGCTACTGGGGTTTGCAGAACAAAGCTCTTTTCACCGAGCATTTAAACGCTGGACAGGGAAAACACCTCTACAATACTAACGCAAAAAAAAGGCCGGGCTCTCACCCGACCTGAAAAACCATCGACATTAACAATCATCTACTACATACAATAAATAATTACACCTTACAAATAACTACGCAGCTTTACGCCAATCCAAAATCTTTCGGCTTGCTAGCTCAGTCACTTTTTTCCCAGTAGAATAAAGATCAAACAATTCTTTTTCAATCGCCTGCATATCCTCTCCCATAACTGTATCCGCTTCAACAAATCGTCTTGTTGTATGACCTGGACGAGAATAGCTCGCATACAGATTAAAGCCATCATTCACAAATTCTTTTAATACTGACGATGGTATAAACGTGTTAAATCCAACACGATCTTTCATATGAGCAATTTTTCGTAACATTGCCCCACCAAACTCTAATGAATCCACACCAATGATTGCCATATCTTTTTCCAAGGAAGCCATCATGGGCACAGCAGGTAACACCATGGTTAAACGACGAAACTGAGCAAAAGGACTATTCTTTTCCCACCAGGTCATAGGCATTTCATCGAAGTAATTATAAGGAAGGGCGGTATGACGCGATTCATCAAGGTGGAACATTTTTAGAATTTCCAACCCAGGAAGCTCACCAAGCATACCAAAAATACCCATGGCAACATTCTCAACAACCACATTCATGCCAAAGAATTTTTCCATACCCTTAGATTTTAACGTACGCTCCAATACGATATATTCCCAAACGGTAAACCGAGGAATATCACAATCCCACGCCAACATTAACTCGCGCAACACCACAAAATGTTTAGCCTCCTCCAGCACCTGCATGGTTAACGCAGCTCGTCCACCCGTACTTTTACAGTCCGTAAGCACTTCTGCCGACACCATCCACGCATATGCTTCACCGTGACCAATAATCGCCAGTATATTAATAATTGCCTGTTTTTGTTCTTGTGTATATTCCCGATTAATTAATTCTTTATATTCATCACTAGAAAAACGGTCAATCTGTATTCTTTCTTTCTTATTGAGGGTTTGCTTAGCCTGGGACATAAATACTTTTTCATCTTTTGTCATGTCCCTAAAGTTACCTTGAGGCAAATGGTGCTCGGCCTTCCAAAGCAATCGCAAACTTTTGTCATAATGCTTCATTCGCAAACTGTCTCTAGCACCACCAACGAATTCAAAGTTTTTGTCATCATAAGGGCCTTTTCTCCCTCCTCCCACTAACGACGCCAACTTTTCATAACCTCGAACTGCGGTATTAACTGCGCTCTCTACACGCTTTACATTATTTGTGACATTTTCATTAATCGGCAACGCATTAAATTCCATAACATAACCCTCATTAATTCATCTTATTTTCGCCATAAAGACTTCTTCAATGTGGGCCCATGCCCTGTAAGTCCGCGACGCTTATCTCTAAAGTAATCAATAACATTACTGAAAGTATTGACATCAAATGCCCCTAATTGACCGAAATGGACAAACTATCAACAATATCTGACTGATTGACCATTTTTATCATGCAATTTGTACCTTCATGTACTTCCCTGCACCCAAAGGAGCAATTACTCTGATAACTCACAAACTATGCCTAAGCATGTTCTTTCAGATGAAAAAGCGCGGAGTATACCCATGAGCCACGGCCAGAAACACTACCCTAACCTGTTTTCTCCATTGGATTTAGGGTTCACTCAACTCAAGAACCGCGCGCTAATGGGCTCTATGCACACCATGCTTGAGGAAGCCCACGACGGCTTTAACAAGCTAGCCGCCTACTTTGTAGAGCGGGCCAAGGGGGGTGTTGGGATGATTATGACCGGTGGAATCGCCCCCAACACCGAGGGCTCACCCTTTTCCGGCAGTGCCATGATGAGAAATAGCGATGATGTGGCAAACCACCTAATCATCACCGAAGCAGTACATCAAGCCGCCCCTGACTGTAAAATCTGCATGCAAATT
>CAJXXT010000080.1 GCA_913063495.1 uncultured Gammaproteobacteria bacterium
ATTGAAGAGGGCAGCTCTTTAATGCAAGCCGCTATGGATAATAGTGTTCCTGGTGTTGATGCAGATTGTGGTGGTGAGTGTGCGTGTGGAACCTGTCATGTGATTGTTGATAAAGCCTGGGTATCTGTGATTGGAAATGCCACTGAAGTAGAAAACCAGATGTTAGATATGACACCAGAAAAAGCCGATACGTCTCGGCTGTCTTGCCAGGTTAAGGTGACTGAAGCCATGGATGGAATGGTTGTCCGCCTACCAGAATTTCAAATGTGATAAGCGTTTCTTGCACCAACTGAAAAATTAATCTTTTAGATAGTTGAATATCACGTTTACCCACTGGAAAATAATATGAATTTTTTGTCTTCAATTATTGAGAAAGGCACGTCACTAGTGTCAATACCCGTTGTTATTGAAAAAACTGCGACGGTAATTCCCATGCCATTACAAATTAAAGGTGTCCATTTTTTCCTAAAAGCAAAAAGGAAAGTATGGAAAGGGAAGCCTGTACCCGTATTTAATGAATCGCCCATCCCTGATGTGTCGACGCTTGCGATAGAAGATATTGATGTAAGCAACCCTTTTTTATTCAAGCAAAATATGTGGGAATCCTACTTTAAACGTTTGCGTGATGAGAGCCCTGTACACTATCAGAAGAATAGCCCCTTTGGCCCATTTTGGTCGGTTACGCGGTATGAAGATATTGTATTTGTAGACAAGCGACACGATCTGTTTTCAGCAGAGCCAATTATAGTCATTGGTAATACACCAGAAGGGATGGCCATCGAAACGTTTATTGCTATGGATCCTCCTAAGCACGATGTTCAACGCCAAGCTGTTCAAAATGTTGTTGCACCCCAAAATTTAAAGGAAATGGAAGGACTTATCCGCAGCCGTGCTGAGGGTGTATTGGATAATTTGCCAATTGATGAACCTTTTGATTGGGTTGAGAAAGTATCGGTTGAATTAACGTCGAGAATGCTTGCTACCTTATTTGATTTTCCCTATGAAGATCGACGAAAATTGGCCTATTGGTCTGATGTGATTGCTGCTAGTCCAGAGTCCACAGGGGGCGAGAGTTCTGAGGACGAGATGTTTCTTGGTGCTGCCGAGATGGCTACATATTTCACTCGACTATGGCGTGAAAAGGAAGCAAAAAAAGCGGCTGGAGAAGATATGGGATTTGATCTAATTAGCTTGCTACTTTCAAACGAAAAAACCAAGAATATGATCGATAAGCCCATGGAGTTTATGGGCAATTTGGCGCTATTGATTGTAGGTGGAAACGATACTACTCGTAACTCGATGACGGGAGGTGTTTTAGCCTTAAATAAGTTCCCAGATGAATTTATTAAACTTAAGGATGACCCAAGCCTGATTCCTAATATGGTGTCTGAAATTATTCGATGGCAAACCCCTTTAGCTTATATGCGCAGAGTGGCAAAGGAAGATGTCGAGCTAAATGGTAAAACCATTAAGAAGGGCGATAAGGTTGTTATGTGGTACGTCTCTGGCAATAGAGATGAACGGAAAATTGAGCAACCTGATCAGTTTATGATTGATCGAAAAAATGCCAGAAATCATCTGTCGTTTGGTTTTGGTGTTCACCGATGTATGGGGAATCGTTTAGCAGAAATGCAATTGCGTATACTCTGGGAAGAGTTAATAAAGCGTTTTGATAATATTGAAGTGCTTGACGAACCTGAATATGTACAATCAAATTTCGTAAAAGGTTATACAAAAATGATGGTCAGACTTTCAGCTAAGCCATAGGATGCAGTAATAGGAGGTAGTAATGGGAGGTAGTTGTTAAGTTTTACTGCAAGAACGTTCTACAGAAAGAAAATGCTACCGCAGGAAAGCCCTGGTGTCTTTTGGAGATTAGGGCTTTTTCTATTGTCATGGTTTATTTGGTCTGGCTATTTAATCTCCGTGTGTAAGCTGGTTGCGTAGAGGCCCATTGTTGAGGCGTTTTTCCAAACCAACCCTTGAATGCCCGGTGAAATGCACTGGGCTCAGAGTAACCCAGTGCGTGTGTTATTGCTTCTATGTCTATTTTTTCGAATATTAGCATTTTGGCGGCTTGCTCTTTTAATACCTCTTCCTTTAATAGTCGAAAAGACGTGCCTTGTTCAGATAAGTGACGTTGCATGGATCGTGATTGGACACCGAGTTCTTCTTCAATATTGTTGAGGGTTGCTGCTCTATATCCAAGCTGTGCAATAAGACCTTTAACCGTGTCAATTAGTGTTTGGCCTTCGTTGGTCGCACGTAAAAGCTCTTCAGCATAGGCTTTGTTTATTTCGTACAAGTGGGCGTCTTGTCCACTGAGTTTTTCTTTAATGTGCGTGCATGTAAAACGTATGGTGAAGTTTACGGCCCCAGAGGTAACGTTACAGTTAAAGTTTTTGGCTAAGGTTTTAGTTTGTAACTTGTCAGGAACCGTGAGTCTAACGGGTGAAACCTTGTTGTTTGAAATTGCTTGAATAATGCCGATGGTTCCCGTAACAACGGCAAGTACCTGCTGAGGGTTTACCGGTACCATATTGTAAACAGGTACATATTCATAATCTAAAAAGGTTACGTTGGATTCAGCATCTTGTACGTAAGTTGCTTTATAGGTTCCGCTATCACTAACCAGTTTCTGGAAACGAATAATATTATTGAGTGCTTCTAGCACGGTTGGGCTGTGCCATAGGACAGGGGCAAGCACTCCAATTACCCGATAATTTTGACTGAGCCCAAGAGTGTAGCCGAGTAGAGGGTCGTCGGATATCTGTGTGGCTCGATGCCAAAGCTCGCGAGCTGCACTTAACTCGACGCGCTGATCTTCTTGAAATTGGCATTGCTCAAACCCGGGTAAGCCCTTAACAATTGTATTTAGGTCTAAACCAAGCGCAGCAAAGCCTTTTAGCAATCCATTTACCCATGTGCTACTGATATATAGGTGTTTCATATTAGCCTTTACGCTGACATTTGAGTGTTATTGACGTATTGTGCCTGCTGTAATTTGATTATGTGTCGTAATTTGTCACTGTGACGTATGCTTTGTCAATGACCCTAACCCTTTTTTTTGAGATGCTGATTATTAACGAATATGGGTTTATGAGGTGAACTAGTGGGCGAATACAATATTAATGGGTTAGCTATTCCAATGTTCTTGTTGTTTATGGTTATTGAGTACGTGTTTCTCAGGCTAACTGGTCGCAACCTACACCGTTATAACGACAATGTTACCAGCTTAAGTATGGGACTTTGTTTGCTTGTTTCTGATGCGTTGCTAAAAGCGTATACGTTTGCTGTGTTTATTTATATTTGGGAAAATCACCGTTTGATGGAATTCGGTAGTGGTGACCCGATTACATGGATCGTGTTTTTTATTGGTATCGATTTTTGTTATTACTGGTTTCATCGACTTGCCCATGAAATCAATTTTCTTTGGGGGGCTCACGTTGGGCATCATCAAAGCGAGGAATATAACCTCACTACAGCATTGCGTCAAAGTGCGTTTCAGTATGCCTTTTCGTGGCTGTTTTATTTACCCTTGGCATTATTGGGGTGCCCTCCAGAAGTATTTCTTCTTCAATTTGTAGTTTTAAAGCTTTACCAGTTTTGGTTGCACACACAAATTGTGGGTAAGATCCCTTTGTTAGAAGGACTATTTTCTACACCATCAAGTCACCGAGTGCATCATGCTAAAAATCCAATATATATAGATCGTAATTATGGTGGAACACTGGTTATTTGGGATCGTATATTTGGTACGTGGCAACCGGAGTTAGCATCAGAACAGTGTCATTACGGTACTACCCGTGCTTTAGATACACTGGATCCCATTAAAGCAAACTTACAACACTGGAATATGCTTGCTAAAGACAGCCTAGCTACCGCTAACTGGCAAGACAAGGTTAAACTTTGGTTTAAGCCCACAGGGTGGCGTCCTAAAGATTGTCAGTATTCAGAGCTACAAAAGTCGGGGTGTGCCAATCGAGAGAAATTTGACCCTCAAACATCGATAAAAGTGAAAGCGTACGTTACGTTGTCGATGTTGGCTATCTTTGTCCTTTCCACTATGTTTTTATTCTTGTCACCTTCATTGTCTTCGTTGTATTTGGCAACAGGTGTTGTTGTTATTGTGGGTGGTGTTTTTATTGCGAATCAATTGTTAGAAAACAATTTTCGCAATTGGTTTGTTGAGTTAATACGTGTGCCGTTGATGGTCTGGTTTATTGGCGTTTTGTGGTTAACTCCGTCCTCAACAACCATTGTAGACAGTATTCTGGTAGAGAAAACAACGGTAGAAGCCTTGAATTACGCAAGTTCAGTACAGCGTTGGCCTGAATGGCACCCTCAGTCGTCCAAAGTATATGTCTTGTCTAAGGAGCCGTTAATGAAGGGTGAGCGATTTGAGGAAGATATAGTAACCCCGATAGGAAAAAATCATTTGCTTTGGACTGTGCAAGAAAGCTTAAAAGGGGATGTATGGATTGCGCATGCAAGCAATCAAAATAATGGGGCAAGCATACAATTGGAATACCGTGTTAAGGGGCAAGGTGAGAACGCTATATTTGAACGCACATTACATTACCAGTTACCCCATTTTGCGTTCTTGGTTTTTAATAGCCTTTATTATAAAAAACAGGTGGAAGCTAAGTCGGAGGATGCGATGCTTCGATTAAAGCGAGCGATAGAAGCCAGCTAGCACACATGCAGTTAACTCATATATCGTTGATGGAATATGGGGGCTTGTTATGCAGGGGTACGATCATAGTCTTTGTCTTCGAATTGGCTCATTTGTACTGAATATTGGGTGGCAAAACCTGGGAACATCGTTGCATTAAATCCGTCTTCTGTGAGATACCAGCTTTTACATCCAGAGTTCCAGTTGGTTTTACTGAGTCGTTTTTGTATTTGGATATTATACTTTTCTTGAGATTTTTTTCGTACATCTAATCGGGCGAGATCTTCATTTAAAATTCGTTGAATGCCTTGAACGGCGTAATTTAATTGTGATTCAACATAGACTAGTGCAGAGTTGTGCCCCGGCCCAGAGTTTGGGCCAAAGGTTAAAAACAAATTGGGATAACCTGATATGTTAATGCTTTTGTAAGCTTGAGCCCCTCTTTTCCAGTCCTCTCCTAAATCTCGGCCACCTATTCCTTTGACCGAAAATGGGGCCGTTTGGGTGCCTATATCGAAGCCTGTAGCAAAAACAATGCAGTCGAATTGATGTTCTATTCCTTCGACGCAACGTATACCTTTTTCAGACATTCTAGCAATGGGCCATGTAATCAGTTTACAGTTAGGTTGCTGTAAAGCGGGGTAATAATCGCTGCTCATCAATACCCGTTTGCAACCTATACGAAAGTTCGGGGTTAATTGACGTTGTAGCCAGGGGTCTTTAACTTGGTGTTGTAGGTGTTTTAATGCAACCTGTTGCATCGCTGATGTTAATGGAGAGTTCCAGATCAGACCTAATGCGCCGATTTCGTGGAGTGCAAAAAGCGCTTGCCGTGTGAGCTTTTGAGCGCTGGGTATTTTTCGAAATAATGAGGTCACCCAATGAGGTGTTCTTGCGTCCAATCTTGGTAATACCCACGCTGGAGTTCGCTGGAAAATCGTGAGATGATTTGCTTTGTTGACAAGTTCTGGAATGATTTGTACCGCGCTGGCTCCGGTTCCTACTAGGGCAACTTTTTTTCCAGAAAAATCAAAATCATGATCCCAACGTGCACTATGTATCTTGTGCCCCTTGTATTCTTTCAGGTTGGGTATATTAGGAAAACTACAGTTTGCTAAAGGCCCCGAGGCAATAACTACGGATCTAGCCTTTAGGTTTTTTGTTTCATCGGTTTTGATTGTCCAGAACCCTGCTTTTTCATCGAATGCGAGTTTCTTAACGTTAGTATTAAAACGAATATAGCGCTGCAATTCAAAGTCGCTCACGAGTGATTTTATATATTGAAGAATCTCATGACTGCTGGAATAAGCTCGCGACCAGTTGGGGTTAGGTGCGAAGGAAAAAGAATAAAGGTTTGATGGTATGTCACAAGCCGCTCCTGGGTATTGATTGTCCCGCCAGCATCCGCCCACCTCCTTATCGCGCTCTAGAATCGCAATATTGTTGATGTTCGCTTGTTGCAGTTGAATTGCCATACCCAAACCAGAAAACCCTGCGCCAATAATAATGACATCTAGTATCTGATGGGTTTGATTATTGATTGTTGAATCGTTCATATCAACTTCCAGGGTTAAGCGATTGGTCTGTGAGTAAGCTCCGCGACCCAAGAGGGTGGTGCAGGGAGGAGTCGGCGAGGAATTTTATTGCTTAATGCAACAAGCATATCGACAGGTACGTGGTAGAAATAATTGCTGCGGTTCACCATAATGGTTCCGTGATAATGAATGACTTGGAACCATGGGTTTCGTCGGCCTTGACTTGTACGCCCACCAATTTTCTTGAATTTTTCCATTGACCTATAAAGTTTTTCTTCCTCCATCCCCATGGCGATGAGATTGTCACGCATGCTATTGAGTAGAGGGAAATAGACCATAGCGCCCGCTATTAAACGAGGGTCAACTAAGTGGCCAAGCAATTGAATGAGCTTAATGTAATGAGGCCCTTTGCCTTGCATCTCCATGACAGTGAACCCCACACCAAGGTGTCGAGATTCATCGTCATTTATTTTCGCAAAGACTTTATGGCAAAGCGGGTCGTCAACGGTTTCTAACAGGTATTTGCATAGTGCACCGTCTAAAGCAACTTCTAGCATAGGAATAAGCGTTGCGAGAAGATTAAAAGGAGTGTCATCTGCATAACGTTCTAACCATTCGATCACTAAACGTAAGTTTGCACTGGGTACAGGAGATTCATTTTCTTCTAACATTCCCCAGCGCTTCATCAGTGCCATTTCTGCATTAGCATGGCGTTGTTCTTCTGCGTGGAAATAGGTGTAGATTTCCCGTAAATTCTCGGTGGGAGCACTTTTTGCGAGTGCTGCAAAGCCGCGCGCCCCTACATGCTCAATCCACATTAGATCCGCCATAAATGTTTTAAGTTTGGGCCACTGTTTAGCTGTGATTTTTTCTGCGCCAGGGGATTCCCAGTCAAAATCTACCAGTGCCCATTGCGTATCTTTGATCTTCTGACGCATTTTTTCGAGATCAATTGATGCCATTGTTATTACCTCTCGATTAGTAATCAGTGTTTTGTTACCAAACGGTTAAGTACGCCAGCACCATGGGTGTAGAGTGAGGGCAATAAACGTTTGGCTCGCCAAATAAATTGAGCATCCAATTGCGGTATTGTGTAGAGTTTTCCTCTATCAAAATCGTTGAGGGTTTTTATGGCAATCTTCTTTGGCGATGTACCTATTGCTGACATAACTTTATCGGCGAAAGATGCTGACTCACTGGTGATTCTTCCGTCTTTAGTAATGTTGGTTTTTACAAATGTTGGACATAGTGCAGTAACCGTTACGTTGGTTCCTCGCATTTCGGCTGCTAAGGTTTCCGAAAGTGCTAGCACGGCGGCTTTGCTTACATTGTAGGGCCCCATGAGTGGCGCGGCAGCAAAGCTAGCGGCTGAGCAGACGTTAATAATGCCGCCATGCCCTTGTTCGCGGAGTTTGGGGGCAAACACGTGACAACCGTTAATGACTCCCCACAAATTGATGTCGATAGCCCATTTCCAGTCCTTGAGGGGGATAGCCCCTATGTACTGACCGCCCACACCTACACCTGCGTTATTTATGATTAGATTTACTTTTGCAGAAAACCATTCTTCAGCTTTGATTGCTAGGGCCTCCATGTCAGATAGGTTGGATACATCGGCTTTTATCGCTAGGGCTTGACCACCTTGCTGGCGTATTTGTGTTGCTGTTTCTTGTGCTCTTACAATGTTTATGTCAGAACAAATAACCATGCCCTTCCGCTGGGCTAATTCTATTGCGAACGCTTGGCCAATACCGCTACCAGCGCCTGTTACAACAGCACAGGCGTGCCATGATGGTTTGTCAGCCATAACGATATCCTTCTAATGCGCTTGATTATTTGTCTTACTCTTACTAAATTATATGAACAATTGTTCATATTCAATTCAGAAACTTATGCGAAGAAAACCGAAGCAAGTACGGGCAAAACGGATGGTGGATGACATCATTCAGGCGGGCTTACAATGTGTGGCGAAGAATGGTCTTGAAGGGACTACAACCCGCCACATTGCTGACGAAGCAGGTATTAGTGTAGGTACGTTATATCAGTATTTTGATGACAAAGAAGCGGTCTATCAGGCAATGATAGAGAAGGCGAGGGATGAGATTGTACAGAGCTTATTGGCTATTGCACCGCAAATTGTTCAGATAGATTTCAGAAGTGGGGTGCTTTCTATCCTGCATGAATTTAGTAACTTTCTTGAAAAAGACAAAGGTCGATATCTGAAAGTGTTTCAATATGTTGGTCACTTTGAGATATTAGAGCATATCAAGGTGATCGAGACACAATTGACGCAAATGGCATCGATGTACATCATGAGGCACCCCGATGAAATTGCGCCTGAAAAAATGCAGGTGATGATCTATATCATTATGAACAGTGGGATTTCCACACTCATTCGGTATTTATCTGACCCAGCTCCTCAATTTGACCGTGAAGCATTGATGGAAGGGTTGGCAGATATGGCTGCTGCATGTATTAAGGGTGATGCTTAGTTTTCGGTTTAAACCGTATTAGTTTCCAAAATTTATGGGTTAGGGTCAGCTTAGTCTGTGGGTTCCCCGTTTTTTGAAACCGTTGATTTTCTACAAAGCGGACAAAATTTAAACAGAAAATCAGCATTATGAATACTCGATTGGATGCAAAGTTATGTGTAAATTGAATGTCTAGTAAATTAGCGCCTATTCTGGTCGTCTATTGTGATTAATTCTTCTATGATAAGTACCATTTTTATCCAAGGCATTTAGTTTGAATCTTCATCACTGCGCTGGGCTGAAGTATATTGAATGACCCAACCATAGAATACAGGGATTGCTGTTTTACCATGATCAATTATGACAAACCAAAAAAACTACACGCATTTGATGCAAAATATGATGCTCAAAAAATCGCTTTTGCCCCCGTTGCTTTTCAAACAGCACGCTGTTTAATCAAGTTTGATATATTGAAACATATCGATAATGCCGGTGAGGAGGGCGTAGATTTAGAAACACTGGTAAGTAAATGTACTATCAGTGAGTACGGTATCCATGTGTTGGTAGATATGGGTATGAGTATGAACTTAATTTGGCAGCAGCAGGGCCGTTACATATTGGATAAGACCGGTCATTTTTTACTGCATGATGCGATGGCACAACGCAACCTCAACTTTGTCCACGATGTTTGTTATGAGGGCCTGTATAAATTGGAAGAATCCATAGCAAATGGTAAACCAGAAGGTTTGCAAGTATTTGGCGATTGGCCAACGATTTACCCTGGTTTAAAAGATCTGCCGGAAGCAGCAAAAAAAAGCTGGTTTGAATTTGATCACTATTATTCAGATCATGCGTTTCCCCAGACTTTGCCATTAATTTTTGAATTTGACCCTAAGCACATTTTGGATGTAGGTGGTAATACCGGTAAGTGGGCACTGAAGTGCACTGAATTCAATAACGAGGTTAGTGTTACCATCATGGATTTGCCTGGCCAGCTGGCAGAAGCTAAGAAAAATGCTGAAAAAGCCGGTGTAGCTGATCGCGTCACCGGGTTTGAAATTAATCTGCTTGATGAAAACCAAGGTTTTTATCAAGGCGCAGATACCATTTGGATGAGTCAGTTTCTAGATTGCTTTAGTAAAGAAGAGATTCTAAGCATTTTAAAGCGGGCAGCCAAAGTAATGAACGGTAATACCCGGTTATTTATACTCGAAACATTTTGGGATAGGCAGCCGTTTGAAGCGGGCGCCTACTGCGTTAACGCAACCTCGCTTTACTTTACTGCAATGGCTAACGGTAATAGCCGTATGTATCACTCTAAAGATATGATTAAACTCGTGCAAGAAGCAGGTTTATATGTCGAACAGGACACCGATAACCTTGGTTTGGGGCACACATTATTAAATTGCCGTCTAAAACCGGGACAGTAAATTTCCCCGATTAGACTTAACAGTAGTGCTTCAGACATCTAGTTGCTACGGAGCTTAGATACCTGAAGCGCTATCGCTAAGTCTAAATAACTTACTTTTTCCCATAATAACTAATCGTCGGGCTGTTGCCTTCTGGTATCGAGAAATAGCCTAAACCTTCAGCATCCCATGCTACGGCTTCCCCTTGTTTTTCCACCGCATAGGGGGCGCTCATAGGCTCTTGTGCTAATAATTCAATCAAGCTTTGACCGTCTTGTCGTTGCCAATAGAGCATTTGTAAATAGGTTTTAACGATCACTTCATAGCCATCGGGTGATAGATCGGCTGCAACGATATTATCTCGAACGCTTCCAAAGGGTGGTGCCGGTAAGACTAATACTTTCTCAGCAATCCCCGTAGCGCCGCTTGGAACATCGCTTGGTACGCGGTACAGCACTTGACGGGACTCTCTTTTGGTCAAAATGTATAACTCATTTGACCAAGGGTCGATGAATAATGCTTCGGCATCTCTAGGTTGATCCGGGTAGGTAAATGTTGTACTTGATATGGCATTCTCAGGGATTACGCCGTCAACGGCCGTGTCCCAAGGATCCATCACTTTATGTACAGTGATGGATTCCCGAGTGCCAGGGTTATCACCAATATCCCCCACGTAGATGACCTCTTGTCCAGTGGCGGGGTCTTCTCCTATTGTTATATCTTCCCAATCGAAAGCAGTAACGCCATCAAGATGAAATTCCCCTAGGTGAGCGCCAGTAGGGTCAAGAGCAAGGAGGCGGGCGGTGTCACCTGAATCGTTATGGGCCCAAAGTAATCCTGGATGTGCCCGGCTGGCGACGACACCTGATATTTCGGTCGCTTCGGCGAATGCCACTTGTCCAGTGATCATTCTCGTGTTGAAAGCATTAGTCTTATGATAGCAGCCGGGCAATAGACTAATAACTAAGCCTATAGCTACACTGATAACTGCGGCGTTAGTTAGCCATTTGGATGCGGGTATTTTAGCTTTTACATTTATGGGGTGTTTGTTCACGATTATTCCCTAAAATCGAGTGGCTTTTAATGGGCTGCTAGCCTATCACGTCGTCGCATATCTTTACAAAACCCAGGCTGGGCTGATGGCCATTTTTACAGTAAACTCTTTGGCTGTCATTTGTTTGGTTTTTGGACAACGCTTGTTCAAGTTCTCATAACGGCATATTATAAAAAACGATATAAATACAAGCGCTTACGCTCGTATTAAAATAATAAGAATACACGACAAAGAGCCTAACCTTCGATGCAAGCATGCCATTTTTTCGTAGTCCCCCCTCAATATTGCACATTCACCGGATTGTTAACCCCAGATAGAACCGCCAGCATTCCTTTTACCGGTGCTGTGAATAATGGTTATATCACCCTAACCTGTTGAAATATCGATTAATTACGCTAGATTTGATAGAGCGATAAGATTGCATTAAAGCCGACGGCTAATAAAAAAGTAGGAAAGTAAATAAATGAACATTGTCGATTTTTTATCTGAGTTACGACAACTTGATATCCAGATTTCACTGAACGGTGACAAACTTAAAATTAAGGCTCCTCAAGGAGCGTTAACTAAAGAGATCAAAATTCAGCTAAAAGATCGCAAGCAAGACATCATTGATTTCTTTTCTGGAGCTCAGAAGCAGGATGAATCTAAGAAAATCATTCGGGTAGAAAATCCTCAGGAAATCCCCTTATCCTTTGGCCAGCAGCGGCTCTGGTTTTTTGAAGAGGCTAACCCCGGTACGGTTGCGAACAACATGTCGGCAGGTATTCGATTAAAAGGACCGTTGAATACCAATATCATCCAGAGTGTATTTGAAGCGCTAGTTAAGCGACACGAATCGTTGCGGACTACCTTTTATGTGGATGAGGATGGTGTTCCATATCAGCAGGTAAGTGAAAGCATCGGGTTTAGTACAGAATTTTTAACCGTTGAAGGGGAAAGTGAATACCAAGAGCAAAAGATCGAAAAACTCCTTGCACAAGAAGTTAAACAAACCTTTGATTTGAACAACGGCCCGTTATTACGCGCAAAACTTATCGCATTACCAGCGCTTGCAACCAATGAATGTCAGGAACACGTTCTTATCATTGGGATGCATCATATTATTTCAGATGGATTATCTGTTGCTATTCTGATGCGTGAAATTGCCATGTTGTATTGGGCATTTAATAGCAATATGGCATCACCTTTACCACCATTGGAAATCCAGTACCCTGACTTTTCCATTTGGCAAAGACAATATTTAGAAGGTGAAGGGTTAGAAAAGCAACTCGGTTATTGGGAGAAAAAACTCACCAATGCACCGATGTTATCGACCTTCCCAAGTGATATGACACGCCCGTCGGTGCAAACATCCAATGGCGCGACACAGAGAGTTGAGTTTCCAGAAGGCTTTGGTCGACGTTTATCGGATTTTGCCAATCAGCAAGGTGTAACACCGTTTATTGTATTGTTAGCCGCGTGGAAAATGCTGTTGTCACGTTACAGTCAACAAGAGGATCTTTGTGTTGGTATTCCAACATCGGGCCGAGGTCAGCCAGCGCTGGAACCTATTATTGGGTTCTTTGTGAATAGCATGGTGATGCGCACTGATATTTCTGAAAACCCAACGATTGCCGATGTGTTAGAGCGTGTTAAACAAACGGTACTAGACGGTTTGGATAACGATGATATTCCCATTGAAATGGCGGTGGAACGTTTAAAGTTAAGCCGTAATCCTTCTTACACTCCGCTTGTACAAGTTGCCTTCCAGTTGATGGCAGATACACGATCCCAAGCGGATAGTGCCGCAGCCCCCGCTCAAGCGGGTGATGTGACAGTTGAGGCATTAAAGAAAGAATCCGTTAGTGCGAAGTTTGATATCACGTTATCTATGACTCATAGTGATCAGTTGGTAAGAGGAGATTTGGAATACAATACGGATCTTTATAAACCGGAAACGATCAACCGAATTTCGGAACAATTTAAACAGCTGGCAGAATATTTGTTAGTGGGGGATTTGACTATTCCTCTAAATACCTTGTCTTTAGTTAGTGATAATGCACTTGCTGAAGAAGTGTTGGGGAATGCAGCAGAGAGCTATGAGACGGTGTTGCCACTGACGGCGATGCAATCTGATATGTTTATGGACAATCTTGTAAACCCAACATCGTTCCAAAGCAGTCATGGTTGGCAAATTCATATTCGTCGCCCGTTAGATGTTGCGTTATGGCAATCGTGCTTGCAGGCATTGTCAGATCATAGTGCGATTCTGCGTGCAAAGTTTGTGGCAACCGAAGTGCCTTATCTGGATATGGGTTATTTGGCAATTGCCAAAGAAAAGAATATCCACTGGGAATTTATCGACCATTCTAATAACAATATATCTGAAGAAGAACTCAGTGAATGGATCACAAAAACGATTTATCGCCCTTATGATATTCAACATGATGAGCTGATCAGTTATTACCTTGTTAAATTAAAAGAAGATCATTATGTCGCTATTACTGCTGTGCATCACGCAATTTTGGATGGTGCAGGGCTTAACAGTTTGTGGGTGCAGGTTACCGATCGTTATACTGCGATAAAAAATGCTGAAGAACATCAGTTTGCGGGTGACAATGTTGCGGATTTTGTTACGGAGAATCGAGCGACTTTTGATACTCAAGAACATCGTTTGTTTTGGCGAGATCAGTTATCGAGTGTTGAACCATTGGATTATACGGTGCCAGCACCGATCCCTGAGCCTGCACATTTCATTACTCGTGAATCCTATTTGGATACAGAGCATTGGTTAGCGGTTAAGAAATACTGCCGAAAACAACGTATAACCCCGGCGTTATACTTCAAATGCCTATTTGGCCTTGCCATTGACAATTACTGTCGCCCCGATGAAGATTTTTCAATACAAGAAACCATGGGTGGCCGTACATCCGTAACCGCTGATACCTTGGGTTGTTGTATTCAAGAAATTCCATTTGTTTTTAAGCGTGAAGTTTTGCATTCTAACAAAACGTTTGCTGATGTTTTGGTGAGTGCGCGAAATTATCAAAAATCAATAAAAAATCATCGTAAGATATCCATTGGTGTGCAGGCAGAAATGTCGCCCAAGGGTCGCGTTGGTTTTATGTATAATTTTTATCAATTTTTGGCGCACACAGAATTTTTGGGGCAAACGTTTAATCCAGAAGGCACTCCCAGTGATCCTGCAAATAATGTCCAATTTGTCGTGACCGAAGTTGCTGGTGAATTGAAGTTCAATTTGTTCTTTCACCAGCATTTGTTTGCAGATTTCTCATTGTTGCAACGTATTAGTGCGCTAAGTGAACAGATAGTTGATGGACAAGTCGAGCAGTTGAACGACTTACAATATGTCACCGATACTCGTGAAAAAACACTGTTGCTAAACACATGGAACGATACTCAGCAGCCATTTGACTTGAGTTTGTGTTTGCATCAGCGTTTTGAACAACAAGTTGTGTTAACGCCGGATCGAATCGCAGCCGTTGATGATGGTATAGCGTTAACCTATCAACAGCTCAATGTAAAAACCAATCAGTTAGCTAATTACCTTGTTGAAAAAGGGGTTGGGCGAAATGACTTGGTTGGATTGTGCGCCGATCGTTCCGTAGAGTTTCTTATTGGTATTTTAGGTATTCTAAAAGCAGGCGGTGCCTACGTGCCGATGGATCCCAAATACCCACAAGACCGCCTTAGTTATATGCAAGAAAATTCAGCAGTAACTGTTCTGCTAAGTCAAAAGCATTTGGCAGAAAAGGTGGTTGCTGCGAAAGATGCTCATGTATTTTATTTAGACACGGACTGGCATTCAATTGAAGAATATAGCGTTGAAAATTTAGCGGTTACTACCGTACCGACAGATCGTGCCTATATGATTTATACCTCTGGGTCTACGGGATTACCAAAAGGCGCAATCATTCGCCATGATGGTGCCGTTAATCACATTGAGGCAGAGCGTGTTGATTTAGCATTCCCCGAGGCCTTTAGCTTTTTACAAACTGCACCGTCATCATCGGATATATCCGTTTGGCAGTTTTTAGGTCCCGTTATTTGCGGTGGCAAAACCGTTGTTCTTGATGATGTGACTAATGCTAAGAAACTGTTCGATCTGGTTAAGCAGCATGATTTGGACGTTGTTGAGTTGGTGCCGGTAGCTTTGCAGTTATTGATGGATTACGTCCGAATATTACCAGAACCAGAGCGAGCATTACCCCAGTTACGTTGGATGATGGCAACTGGAGAGGCTGTGTCGGTTGATTTGGTGAATGATTGGTTAGCGCTGTATCCTGAGGTTCCCGTTGTCAATGCATACGGCCCTACAGAAGCTGCAGATGATGTTATTCAGTGTAATATTAAACAGCCAATAGCTGCAGGTCAGCGTTCCGTGCCTATCGGTAAACCGCTTGCGAACTTAAATGTATTTGTCGTCGATGATCAATTACGTCTTGTGCCAGCCGGTATCCCTGGAGAAATTTGTATTTCAGGCATTGGCGTTGGCGAAGGGTATTGGAAAAACCCAGAGAAAACCGCAGAAGCGTTTGTGGCTAATCCTTTTGAGTGTGAGGTGTCTCACGCGACATCTCATTCGACAATGTATCGCACAGGTGATCTTGGGCGATGGTTAGCGGATGGTACGATAGAGTATCTTGATCGTGTTGATAATCAGGTGAAAATTCGTGGTTTCCGCATCGAGTTGGGTGAAGTGGAAGCCGCTGTTGCCAGTGCGATAGGGGTGCGAGAAGGCGCGGTTATTGTTAAGAAAGATATGCCTGGTGGCGCGGCACTGGTGGCTTTTGTTATTGCTGCGGATAAAGAAAGTTTTTCTATCGCGAGCGTACGTGCTGAGTTAAGAGCGAAATTGCCCGATTTTATGGTACCCGCTGCTATTGAATTGTTGGATGAGCTACCAACGACCCCGGCGGGTAAGGTCGATAAAAAAGCGTTAGAGAAACGTGTCATATCTGTGACGGATGATGGTGAATATTGCCCTCCTGAAACCATTGAAGAAGAAAAGATTGCCCAGATTTGGCAAGAAGTCATGGGGCGAGAAAAAATTAGCGTTCAATCCAATTTCTTTGATTTGGGCGGTCATTCCTTATTAGCAACAAAAATAGTTTCCCGCGCCTCGCAAGTATTTGAAGTGCATTTGACGGTTCGGGCGCTATTCGAATTCCCTACTGTCAAAGAACTTGCTGAGAATATTGTTGGGTTACTTGCTGGTGGAGAGAAAAAGGAAATAATTACAGCTTTATCACGTGATGCTATTGCGAGCAAAGAAATTCGTGTGCCATTGTCATTTGCACAGCAGCGTTTGTGGTTGTTGGATAAAATTGACGAGGGTAGTACCGCCTATAACGTGCCGTTAGCAATGCGAATTAAAGGTAATCTTGATGTTGAGCAGTTGGAATCAACGTTAACTGCGTTGATGCAGCGTCATGAAGGTCTTCGTACCGTATTTAAGGAAGATGAAGAGGGGGCTTATCAATGGGTAATGGGTGCGGATGAGTTTTCGTTAGTTCAGTCAGCGGTTGTAAACGAAGATGCCATTCGTAATGCCGTTGCTAATGAAATTCTACAACCATTTGATTTGGAGAATGGCCCGCTTATTCGTGCAAGTTTACTTTTTGTTGGGAATGACAGTGTTGGAAGCAAAGCCGCTAACGATTATGTGCTGGTAATTGTTGCTCATCATATAGTGACCGATGGTTGGTCAATGAATGTATTGGGCCAAGAGCTAGCAACACTTTATGTGGCATCAAACATGGGGTTAGAAAACCCATTAGATGACCCTCAGCTTCAATACATCGACTACTCACAGTGGCAGCGTGACCGCTTAGATGGAGAGGTTTTTGATACGCATTTGTCGTATTGGAAAAATACATTAGAAGAATTACCCAATCTTAATTTGCCAACAGACTTTCAACGACCTTCTGTACAGTCTTATGGTGGTGCATCAGTAAAGTTCGAATTGCCGCAAGATGTACGTAACAAATTAGAATCCATTGCCCACAGCAATGGCGGTACGTTATTTAATGCACTAATGGCCGCATTTGGTGTGTTGTTAAGCCGTTATACGGGGCAAGATGATTTTGCTATTGGTACTCCGGTAGCGGGCCGTGATCATCCTGACTTGGAAAAAATCGTTGGTTTTTTTGTGAATACCCTCGTTGTTCGGCTACGTCTTGAATCAGTTGATCGTTTTGACAGTTTAGTAAAAACCGTTAATGAATCCGTGGTTAATGGACAAGAGCACCAAGAAATTCCTTTTGAACAAATTGTTGATGCGGTTGATCCAACACGAGATATGAGTCGCTCGCCATTGTTTCAAACCATGTTGGTTTATCAGAATATGGATGTTGATCAACAACAAATGGCGCAGAATGCGACGCAAGCTGGCGACATTAGTTTGCATCCCGTTACCTACGATGTGGAAACTGCAAAGTTTGATTTGACGTTGTTTGTCTCAGAAGCAAGCGATGGGTTATCGGCATCGTTGCAATACAATACCGGTTTGTTTGAGCGAGAAACTGTCGAAGGTTTGGCGCATCATTTTGTTAGCTTGTGTCAGCGTCTAGTCAACTCGCCGGATGCGTTGCTTGCTGATATTAATATTCTGGATGAGCATGAAGTTGATGTGCAGCTTCATCAATGGAATGATACCCAAGTTGTCTATGATAAGACATTAACTGTCCATCAATGGATTGCTGCTCAGACCGAGAAAACACCGAATAATATAGCGGTTGAATTTGGCGATGAGAAACAAACCTATCTAGAGCTGGATCAAGCCAGTAGTCAAATGGCGAGTCATTTAATAACATTGGGTGTTCAGCCTGGTGACTGTGTCGGTTTTTGCTTTGACCGCTCCTTGCATATTATGACCAGTGTTTTGGGGATATTAAAAGCGGGAGCAACGTACGTTCCCCTTGATGCAAGTTATCCAGAAGGTCGTATTCGTTATATTATCGAAGATGCCAGTATTCGCTGGGTATTAACGCGGGCCAGTATCCAACGTTCCTTGCCGCAAGGCGATTGGCTGTATGTTGATGTAGAAAAAGAACTGAGTGCAGAAGGGCTGCTTGATAAGCAGGCACAAAATCAGAATAATAAATCAATTCTAATTGAGCCCGATGCTGAACGGTTGTTGTATCTGATTTATACATCAGGTTCAACTGGACGGCCAAAAGGAACTGGAGCCTACCATCGTTCAGAAGTGAACTTGTTAGCCTGGTATACGAGAGAATTCTCCCTTTCCAGTAATGATAATCTTATGCTGATGAGTGCATTAGGTTTTGACTTGACGCAAAAAAATCTTTTTGCACCTTTGGTTTCAGGTGCCACGTTGGTTATTCCCAGTGTGCAAGAATATGACCCTGATATTCTGTCATCGCTGATTGAAAAGCATAATGTTAGTTGGATAAACTGTGCACCTTCGGCTTTTTATGGTTTGCAAGATGATCCTGAGTCTTGGTCAAAAATTCAATCCTTAAAATATGTGTTCCTTGGCGGAGAGCCGATCAATTTACCAAGAATTGATAGCTGGTTAAGAGCGACCGATTGCGAACTTGTAAACAGTTATGGGCCAACAGAATGTACGGATATTGCCGCTTGGCATTGTGTGGATGTTGAGTCAGATCTTAGTGGTTCAACATTACCGATTGGTCGACCCAATGATAATGTACAGTTGTATATCTTAGGTGGCAATGATGAGCTATTGCCTATTGGTGCTGTGGGCGAATTGTGTATTGGCGGTGATTCTGTCGGCCCTGGTTATTTGAATAATGCGGAGTTAACGGGTGATGTATTTATTCCACATCCGTTTGGTGGAACAAGTCGTAAGATTTATCGTACGGGGGATTTAGCTCGCTATCGTCGTGATGGCAAGGTCGAGTATCTTGGTCGAAGGGATCATCAGATTAAATTACGTGGTTTCCGAATTGAAGTCGGAGAAATTCAGTCAGTTATTAATGAGCAATCATCGGTAGTGGATAGTCTTGTTGCGACTCACTCGTCAAAAGCGGGTGAGCAGCTAGTGGCTTGGGTTGTTGTTAATGGTGTTGATGAGTTTGATGATCATCAACGAGATGGTCTTCAGACAACGATCAAACAATCGGTTGCGAATCTTTTGCCGAGTCATATGGTGCCAGCTGCCTGGGTATTGGTTTCGGTCTTTCCGCTTACACCAAATGGTAAGGTTGATCGTAAAGCGTTGCCGTTACCGTTATTTGCCTCATCGGAGGCAATAGTCTTAGCAAGAAATGAGCAGGAAAAGCGTTTAGTTTCTTTGTGGCAGGACGTGCTTGGATTGTCCGAAGTGGGGGTTACACAAAACTTCTTCGAGTTAGGAGGGCATTCGTTACTTGCAACTAAAGTGATTGCAAGGGTTGCTAAAGATTTCAAGGTCAAAATGACGGTTCGATCACTTTTTGAGAACCCAACCATTGAACAGTTTGCATCAAAATTAACAGATGCTTCCAGCATTACGGAACACCCGTTAACCGTTGTTAACCGCGATCAACGTGTTTCTTTATCGTTTGCTCAGCAGCGTTTGTGGTTGCTAGATAAGATAGAGCCAGGATCGGTTGCTTATAACATGCCTCTGGCTATTCGTATTCAAGGTGAGTTTAATTTGGATGCATTACGCGCAGCTTACCGTGATCTTGTTGCCCGGCATGAGTCATTACGAACGGTATTTAAAGAGGATGATGATGGTGCGTACCAAGAATTTCTCTCAATGGATACTTTTAGTGTTGTGGAATCAGATATTGAGCAGAGTGGGTTTGATTTAAAACGTCTTGGTGATGATAAGTCTTCTCAAGATACACAAGACGCCTTAAGTCTCGAACTTGACTCTGATCTTGGCTCTGATATTGACACAGACCTTGACCTCGAACTTGATCTCGAAATAGTCCGTCTTGTTGCTATCGAAATCATGAGGCCTTTTGATTTGGCTCACGGGCCATTAACACGAGCTAGTGTGTTACATATCGCACCGAATGATGTGGTGTTAACCATTGTTGTACACCACATCGTTACCGATGGTTGGTCAATGAATATTCTTGGTCAAGAATTGGTGTCATTGTATTTACGCCATGCGGGTGAAATAGCTCCGGCGTTAAAACCATTAACGTATCAGTATGCCGACTTTGCTAATTGGCAGAGAGAAGCCCTCACGGACGCAGTGTTGTTTGATAAGTTGGCTTATTGGAATGCTCAGTTAAGTGATGTTGAGCCGCTGGCATTACCGACGGATAAACCACGTCCATCGATCCAAACCTATGCCGGTGCCAGTATCCCTTTCACGATTTCGAATGCCGTGAAACAAGGGTTAGAGAGTGTTTCTAAAAAAGAAGGTGGTACATTATTTAATAGCTTACTTGCAGCGTTTTCTATTGTTTTACATCGCTACAGCGGACAACATGATTTCTGTATTGGTACACCGGTAGCGGGTCGCGAAAATGCGGATTTAGAAAAAATTGTTGGTTTTTTTGTGAATACTTTGGCTTTGCGAATGAACGTTAATCCAGAGCTTTCTTTTGGTGAATTGGTTCAGCAAATCAAACAAACAGCACTATTAGGGTACGAACACCAAGATGTACCGTTTGAACAGATAGTCCAAGAGGTTGATCCTAGTCGTGATATGAGTCGCTCTCCGCTATTTCAGGTGATGTTGAGTTACCAGAATATGCCAGCGGAGTCGG
>CAJXXT010000081.1 GCA_913063495.1 uncultured Gammaproteobacteria bacterium
TACCCTAGAATACTTGGTCATGATTCACTGACTCATGAAGAGCGCGAATACTACCCAACCTGCCATAATTTGACAAGCAATTTTCTATCAATTTTGAGTTTACCATTGAACGAGAAGAGAAACTGAGTCGGGGGGGACGCTCGCTACCTGTATAAAACTCTGTTATTTAGCATAGTACAGACTTAACGCCTTCACTCGCCCTGCATGCTAACGGGTGCAAAACCAACAATTCAGTTACTTCAAGAGCACTTAAAGAGAGTTCCGCTGCAGATTTTGGCGAATTGTAACAAAGACAATAGCCCCCGTCAGCATCTTCTTTAAAAATTCGCTAAGGTTTATGCTCTCGAGCTAAATATTCATGTGATTGCATCTCTAACAAGCGGCTTTGAGTACGTTGAAACTCAAACTCTAGCCGACCATTATCATATAGGTTTTCAATAGCGGCCTCCGCGGACATGATCAACTTGACATTACGGTCATAGAACTCATCAACAAGATTGACGAAGCGGCGAGCCAAATCATCAGTCAACCCATTCATAACCGGGACATTGGAAATAAGTACCGCATGGTAGATCTTGGATAGTTCAATATAGTCATTCTGACTGCGAGGCCCATTGCAGAGGGCATCAAAATCACACCACAACACGTCATCCGCCACCATAATGGTCTCTATCGGGCGCCCCTCAATCTCGATAACCTCCTCAGCATGACCAGGTTCCGGCGCCAAGGATTCAAAACTTTTGCGTAAACTCTCATCGGCACCCTTATCAAGTGGCGAATGAAAGATTTCAGCTTTCTCTAACGCTCGTAACCGATAATCAATACCACTATCGACATTAACTATCTCTGTATGAGTATTAATCAACTCTATGGCAGGTAAAAACCTCGCTCTCTGTAATCCGTTTTCATACAGCCTATCAGGCACAATATTAGAGGTTGCAACTAACGTCACACCTCGGTCAAACAGGCGCTCCATCATGCCACCTAGAATCATCGCATCCGTGATATCTGATACAAAAAACTCATCAAAACAAATAACACGTGCCTCTGCAGCCAAGCGATCAGCCACAATACTCAAAGGATCCTTGCATCCCTGCAAATCCGTCAGTTCGTGGTGAATGCGTCGCATAAAACGGTGAAAATGGATGCGTATTTTTTGCTCAAAAGGCAGACTTTCATAGAAAGTATCCACCAAATACGTTTTACCACGCCCTACCCCTCCCCAAAAATACAACCCCATCGCAGGTGTTGCCTGAGCGGCTTTTGATTTATTACTAAACCGGGAAAAAAAACCTTTCGCCTCAGCTTTCTGCTTTCGCAAGACCAAGTCATGGTAGAGCCGGTCAAGATGGGTAACAGCCTGTTCCTGAGCTTCATCATAACTAAAGTCGGGGCGCTCCAAATCGCGTTTATAGCGCCCTAAGGGGGTCAAACATTGCGTCATACCATTTCCTTTACAACAAATTTCGCGACACTCTATCGAAGGTTCCTTTAATTGTCTATGCTCGCCAACCGCCCTACCAAACCCTTTAGCTCGGTTAGTTGGCCATGAAAAAAGTGCCCGGCCCCTTGCAATACAACTTTCTGTTTCTCTGTCGTTACAGAGTCAAACCACTGGCAGATAGAAGACGGGTCAACAACCTCATCACTATCCCCCCAAATCACGCCTAACGGCACATCAAATGCGATAAAATTCTCAAAATCATAATTCACCACCGCAGGTGCTACTAGCAACAAGGAAACAACAGGGTACCCGTCCTTCAGCGCCAATTGCAAAGTACGGGCAGCCACATACGAGCCAAAAGAGAAACCTGCTAAAACAATGCGATCAGCAGGCCTAACTGACTTCAACCAGCTCAACACAGCCATCAAGTCATCGGCCTCACCGATACCCTCAGCATATTCCCCCTCGCTTTTTTCCACGCCACGAAAGTTAAACCTAATAACTCTATGCCCCAAATCCCTATGGCAGCGGGCAATCGTATGTACCACTTTGTTATTCATCGTCCCCCCCATCAACGGGTGCGGATGGCATACAACAGCGACAACCCCAGGCTTACCATCTCGAGGGGCATTTGAGGGTGTCATAGTTGAGGCTTGCAATTGACCACACACGCCATCTATAAAAAAACGGCTCTCACCTTCTGGAAATTCAACCATACCTACACCTTCCAATATTTAGACTACATTCAGCTATTTTGGCCAACCCACGCTCTACCACTGACCAAATCCTCACAATTCGTAAACTTTGTTACATCCTATCCAAACAATCTGACCCACCCAGCATGTTTAAGGCTGTCTTATTTAAGAATATGATTATATTATCAAAATAACGGAGGCTAGTGGACATTCAACCGACCGAACGTCACCCCTCTATATTTTTTACGGCTATATTCTAGCAATACGGTAAATGATACCGCCAGGGGTTGATATGGGTTGGATTGAGATTGTAAGTTTTCTAGTGGGTGCGCTTTCAGGGGCTATCGTCTGCTATTTTGGCGTTATGCGACAACGCACAGAGAGTGCAGTAGAAAGACAAATGAGAGAGCTGCAGGAAGAGTTTACCGCCTATAGGGAGAACGTTAATCAACATTTTCACCAGACAGCCACCCTGGTAAATGACCTATCAGAAAATTACATCTCTGTACAAAAGCACCTTGAAACAGCAGCAACTTCCTTCGCGGAGCCCCCTAAAAGTTTCGAAATAGAAGAAGACGCAGAAGCACTGCCAACCCCAAAACCGGAATTTGCTACACTGGAGATCCAAACACCCAAAGAAGATGAGGAAGACGCGGGGTTTTCTGCTGAGACCGTTGAACCTCCTAGGGATTACGCCCCAAAAAGTAACCCTAAAGAACAAGGTACATTGGACGAAGGTTTTAGACTACAAGAACAAACAGCGACCCCCCCTAGCGCCAGCTAAATCACGCCCCGCCCCTTGAACCCGCCCCTAGAAATAGGGGCATCAACACGTGTTTTCAACCCCTCAATTAAATAAAGATTCTTTATTATTATTTTCCCTTGAATTGTTTTTTTACTGCCCAAGATCTTATACAACGGCGGCAATCACGCCCCAGTATTCAACACTGAAGATCATTCTTTTGGAGCAAACACTATGAGCATCGCAACCCTTAACCCTTGGCAAGTTCTTGATCAATTACAACAAGATGCTTTACGCCGTCACTCTGGGCCCACATCAAGAAATGCGGCTTCGGCAAGCTGTAAAACCACATCAATACGCCAATGGCACCCTGCGGTAGATATAACAGAGTCCGCCAACGGATTTCATATCATTATGGACTTACCTGGCCTCAAATCTGAAGACGTATCTATTGAGGTAGAAGACCATCAATTAAAAATTAGCGGTGAGCGCAAGCAACCAGAAACAGCTCCCCTAAAGAAACACCACAACGAACGGGTTATTGGAGCGTTTTCTCGGCAGTTTCGCCTACCCAAAGACGCCGATGCAACTCAAGTAAATGCATCATTTGAGATGGGGTCACTGACTATCGACATCAACAAGCAAGAAGAAAGCAAACCCCGAAAAGTCACGATCAGCGTGAAAAATTAAACGCATCACTGCAACAACAAAGTTAACATATCTACCGAGTTAACGTAGCTAGCACCGAGTTAACATAACAACGATCAGAGCATTCTCCATAAACAAAAAAGCCTACCTAATTACTAATTAGGTAGGCTTTTTAACGATGCCTTTAACAACATCGGGAGCACTCTTTACTTAGCATTCTTTACTTAGCAGAATGACCCGTAAGTTTAACTTCAACTTTTTCGTCATCTTTTAAGCTTGCATAATAAGCACGTAGAATATCCAACACCTCAGGTCGACTGAAGTTATCTTGAACTTCTTCACCTTCAGACAATGCCTTACGCAACTTTGTACCAGAAACCAGCACTCGATCTTTGGCTTCATGAGGACACGTTTTCATTGATGCCATAGAGCTACATTCATTACACCAGAACGTCCAATCGATACGTAACGGCAATGTTTCCAATGCATCTTTTTCGATTTCATCAAATATATGATGTGCATCGAACGGGCCATAATAGTCACCAACACCAGCATGGTCTCGACCAACAATAAGGTGTGAACAGCCATAGTTTTGACGGAACAAGGCGTGTAACAAGGCTTCACGTGGGCCTGCATAACGCATATCCAGCGGATAACCGGATTGAACAACTGTATTATCAACAAAATATTTTTCGATCAAAGTACCAATAGCATCCTGACGTACTTCTGCAGGAATATCGCCAGCTTTGAGCTTACCTAACAATGAATGAACCATGACACCATCACAGATTTCGATAGCAATTTTGGCAAGATACTCATGTGAACGGTGCATTGGGTTACGAGTTTGGAATGCTGCAATGGTACTCCAACCTTTTGATTCAAATAACGCGCGCGTTTCAGCAGGTGTCATATAAACATCTTTATACTTTTCTGGAAACTCCCCTTGAGAGAATACCTTCACAGGGCCCGCTAGGTTAATCTCGCCCTGAGCCATAACCATTTGCACACCAGGGTGATCTTCTTCAGTCGTTTTAAATACTGTTGTACACTCATGAGCCTTATCGATACCGTACTTTTCTGTGACGGTCATAGTACCCATCACTTCACCAGTTTCACCATCAACCAAAGCTATATCAGAACCTTCGGCGATAGACTCTGCGTCTGCTACAGAAACTGACTTAGTGATAGGAATAGGCCAAAACAAACCATTGGCCATTTTCATCTCATCACAAACGCCCTGCCAATCCGCCTTGCTCATAAAGCCTTCTAACGGTGTAAAGCCACCAATACCAAGCATAATAAGATCACCTGTCTCACGAGAGCTCAGCTTAATCTTGGGCAAACTTTCTGCTCTGGTTTTTTCTGCTACTAGTGCGTCACCTTCAAGCAACAATGGCTTGAGGTCTTTGCTTCCATGGGGATTGACTAATTTTGACATTGATTCTTTCTCAACCTTTAACGTTCGATGGACTATTCGATGGACTATTCTATTGTCTAAAGCGGCTATAAAAATACCAGCTTCCTCAAACACTCAGGAATTAAACGCAATGCGCTCAAAGATTTCTGGTAAATAAACGGCGATGATTATACCTGTGTTTGCGCCGCCCCATTATACCCTCCCGCTATATATTTATAACTAAAAATTCCAAACCCCATTAAACAGGGTTATCTATATCGATAAACTCATGATCTATATGCATTTTTTTAGAAATTTCAGCACCTACCGCCTGCACACCATATCGTTCAGTAGCATGGTGTCCGGCTGCAAAAAAATGAATACCACACTCTCTGGCAATATGGGTAGTCTGCTCAGACGCTTCGCCGGTGATATAGGCGTCCACGCCACAATCAATTGCTTTCTCGATATAACCTTGCGCCCCCCCGGTACACCAAGCCACAGTCCGAATTAATCGGCCAGGAGCGTTTATATGCAAAGGCTTACGCCCTAGCTCTTTGGAAATTCTTTGCGCCAACTCACCACCACTCAATGGGGTAGCAAACTCACCAAGATTACCCACACTATAAGGGTTACCACGCTCCAAGCCATCAGAAACATCAATCCCTAGCCGCACAGCAAGCTGAGCATTATTCCCCAGCGCAGGGTGAGCATCAATCGGTAAATGGTAGGCAAACAAGCTAATATCATGATCCATTAAACGTTTAATTCGTTGGTATTTCATGCCCACGAGACAAGGGTTTTCACCTTTCCAAAAGTACCCATGATGAACCAATATTGCTTGCGCACCTTTTTCAATCGCCACATCAATTAATGCTTGTGTAGCTGATACACCGGATACCACCAAGCTTATCGGTTGCTCTGATGCGACTTGCAATCCATTTGGCGCGTAATCTCTAAAATTTTCAGGACCTAACAACCGGTTTAATTCACGTTCCAATTCTATTGGTGATACCATGCTCAACACTCTTTTTTATTGCCTTACAACACCTATATAATTTCTGTATTAGGATTGCTGTATTAGGGTCGCTTTATTAGGACAACCATATTATGACACGTTTTTTTCTTATACCTGCGGTCACCGGTTTATTGGTCGCCGTGTTATACATTACCTTCAATAACAACACTCCATCAATTCCTACGTCCAACTCGCCACAGACATCCACTCCTGTGCCAAAGCTTATACCCGCAACAGAGCAAAGTAACACTATTCGTAGTGTACTTGAACCCGTGTCATATGCAGATGCTGTAGCCATTGCACAACCTGCCGTTGTTAACATTTACACGGGTAAAATAATTACTCGCCGATACAACCCACTGTACGACGACCCTCGAATCAGGCGTTACTTCGGGCTCAATACAGCTCCCAAACGCCAACGCATGGAGCGAAGCCTAGGCTCAGGTGTAATTCTTAGCGAAACGGGCTATATCGTTACCAACAATCACGTTATTTCTGGGGCAGACGAAATTATTGTTGCCCTCAACGATGGACGCCAAGTTGCTGCGGCAGTAGTAGGCACAGATCCAGAAACAGATCTCGCCGTATTATTTATTGAAGCCCCTAACTTACCCGCAATCACTCTCGCTCAAACAAACAATATTCGCGTAGGAGATGTCGCACTGGCCATTGGCAACCCTTTTGGCATCGGACAAACCGTTACCAAAGGCATAGTCAGCGCCCTGGGAAGGAGTCAGGATAATCTAAGTGCCTTTGTTGATTTTATTCAAACGGATGCAGCCATCAACCCAGGCAACTCTGGTGGCGCACTAATCAATGCACTGGGGCAACTTATAGGCATTAACACGGCAATATATTCGAAATCAGGCGGGTCACAAGGCATTGGGTTTGCAATCCCAATCAGCATCGCCAAAAAAGTACTCATTGAATTGGTTCAGCACGGAGAAGTTATTCGTGGCTGGCTGGGCATTGAGCCGATCATCCTGACTCCCAAAATTGCAGAAACGTTTAATCTCCCCAATATTCCCGGGCTTTTAGTATCAGGGGTTTTTAAAGATGGGCCTGCGCACCAGTCAGGCATTCGCCCCGGTGATATCATCACGCATTTAAATGATGACCCAATCGATGATTCCAAGGCCGCAATGACATTAGTTAGTAACATGAAGCCTGGCGAAAAAGTTGCCATTGGTATTATTCGAAAAGATAATCGCCATCGCCTGGTTGCAACCGTTGGCTCAAGGCCGTCGCCCAAGTGACGACTACCTTAATTTAGATATTTTATTCTATTCATTTAATACGATATTCTGCAGAACGCGCATGAGCCGTCAAGCTCTCACCGCGGGCCAACACTGATGCTGTCTTTCCTAACGTATTTGCAGATTCTGCAGAACACATGATTAAAGAACTTCGCTTTTGAAAGTCATATACGCCTAACGGTGAAGAAAAACGCGCCGTACCTGATGTGGGCAATACGTGATTAGGGCCAGCGCAATAATCACCTAGCGCCTCTGCGGTATAGCGTCCCATAAAAATAGCGCCCGCGTGCCGCACTCGCTTACTCATGCTAAGCGGGTCTTCTACTGACAGCTCCAAATGCTCTGGAGCTATTCGATTGACCATATCAATCGCTTCATCCATATCGCCAACCTGGATCAACGCGCCCCTGGCCTTTAATGATTGCTCTGCTATCGAGCTACGCTCCAAAGTTGGTAATAATTTTTCAAGGCTTGCTTCAACAGCAGTTAAAAATGCAGCGTCTGGACTCACCAAAATGGATTGTGCATCTTCATCATGTTCAGCTTGCGAAAACAGATCCATCGCAATCCAGTCTGGATCGGTCTTCCCGTCACACACAATCAGAATCTCTGACGGGCCAGCGATCATATCGATACCCACCTGGCCAAACACCATGCGCTTTGCTGTAGCCACATAAATATTGCCTGGCCCCACAACTTTATCAACCGCCGGAACCGTTTCGGTTCCATAAGCCAATGCTGCCACGGCTTGCGCACCACCTACAGTAATTACCTTATCGACATCCGCGATCACAGCAGCAGCAAACACCATATCGTTAACCTCACCCCCAGGTGTGGGCACAACCATAATTACTTCTTTTACCCCGGCAACTTTTGCAGGAATCGCATTCATCAATACTGATGATGGGTAAGATGCTTTTCCACCAGGGACATAAATGCCTACCCGATCGAGCGCAGTAATTTGCTGACCAAGTAATGTTCCATCGGCTTCTTCATACGTCCACGTTTCTTGTTTTTGGTGCTGGTGATAGGTCTTAACACGATTCGCGGCAATAATTAGAGCGTCACGTTCAGCATCAGTGATCGCGTCATAGGCTTGTTGTAAACGCTCTTTTGTCACAACAAGCTGGCCAGCATCTTTCACATCTAAGCGATCAAACTGACAACTGTATTGAAGCAGCGCTTCATCACCCCGAGTGCGAACGTTATTAACAATATCTTGAACCGTCTGTTGCACCGAATCATCGGAGACGGATTCCCAAGCTAGCAATGTTGTTAACTGCTCATCAAAATCAACCTGGTTAGTGTCTAAACGATGTATTTGCAAAGCCATGAGCAGTCCGTTTTCTATTAAATTTATTTATTGGTAACGACTGATTCTCGGCGACGCTCAACTGCATCAGATAACGATTGAATCAAACCATCCAAAATATCATGTTTAGTTTTCATTGAAGCCTTATTAACAATCAATCGCGAACTAACATACGATATATATTCCGTTGGCTCTAGACCGTTCGCCCGTAACGTATTTCCAGTATCAACAACATCAACAATACAATCAGCCAAGCCAACAAGGGGGGCTAACTCCATAGAACCGTACAATTTGATTACATCTACTTGCTTACCCTGCTCTGCAAAATAGTTACGAGCGATATTCACAAATTTAGTAGCAACTTTAATTCGACCCACTGGCTCCACAGCATCCACTTTTGCAGCAACCATCAACTTACAACAAGCAATATTGAGATCAAGCGGTTCATACACTCCGTTCGCCCCATGCTCCATCAATACATCTTTACCTGCCACACCAATATCCGCAGCCCCATGCTCAACAAATGTAGGCACATCAGTAGCACGAATAATTACGATATTAACGTTCTCATTGGTCGTAGGAAAAATGAGCTTCCGACTTTTGTCGGGGTCTTCTAATAACTCAATTCCGGCATCGGCAAGTAATGGTAACGTTTCTTTAAGGATACGCCCCTTTGAAAGCGCAATGGTAATAGCTGAACTCATGATTAAACCTTTTTCTTACAACAACACATTTTGCTTAGGAGGGTATGCGACGTATTTTCGCACCCAATAACAGTAACTTCTCTTCGATACACTCATAACCGCGATCAATATGATAAATACGATCCACCAAGGTATCGCCTTCCGCGACCAAACCAGCTAAAACCAACCCTGCTGAGGCACGTAGATCTGTTGCCATCACCGGAGCCGCTTTCAACTTATCAACACCGATGACAATCGCTGTATTCCCTTCGACATGAATATCTGCTCCCATTCGACTAAGTTCAGATACGTGCATAAAACGATTTTCAAAAATATTTTCAGTAATCGTCCCAGTCCCTTCCGCGACAGCATTTAACGCGGTGAACTGTGCTTGCATATCCGTTGGGAACGCAGGATAAGGCGCAGTCTTAATATTAACCGCCTTGGGACGCTTTCCTCTCATATCCAGTTCAATCCAATCTTCACCTGTCGTGATATGAGCACCAGCCTCTTCAAGCTTTAACAGCACAGATTCTAGCAATTTCGGATTGGTATCTTTTAACTTCACACGCCCAGAAGTAATCGCCCCGGCAACCAAGTAGGTTCCCGTCTCAATCCGATCTGGTATAACCGTGTATTCGCAAGGATTTAACGTCTCGACACCATTGATCGTGATAGTACTGGTTCCTGCACCTTGAACATCGCCACCCATGGCATTAATACAGTCAGCAAGATCGACTACTTCAGGCTCTCTAGCAGAATTTTCCAGGATAGTTTGCCCTTTCGCTAAAGATGCAGCCATCATCAAATTTTCAGTACCCGTAACCGTTATCATATCCATGGCAATATGAGCGCCTTTAAGGCCCCCATTACTATAAGCATGAATATAACCATCTTCGACGTTTACTGTGGCTCCCATCGCCTCCAACCCTTTAAGGTGGATATCCACTGGTCGGCTACCGATAGCACAACCACCGGGCAACGATACGTGCGCCTCACCAAAATGTGCCAACATTGGGCCTAGCACCAAAATCGAAGCACGCATGGTCTTAACAAGCTCATATGGCGCTGTTAGATCCTTAATGGTGCCTGCAAGTATCTCTACCCCCATTTTATCGTCAATGGTAAGTTCAATCCCCATCTGCCCTAACAGGGTGATCATGGTGGTAATGTCTTGCAAGTGAGGCAAGTTACACACTTTCACCGGGCCATCTGATAACAACGTTGCCGCTAACACAGGTAAAGCAGAGTTCTTAGAACCAGAAATTCGAATCTCGCCGTCTAAACGCGCGCCACCAGTGATGATAAGTTTATCCATTGAGTGCCTCTAAAGCCTCTACGCAAAAAGTAATTGGGTTGAAAGTGATGTGATTGGTATTAGGCTGGCATCAAAAAGGGGCGCCAAAAACCTTTTTCTTCTCCCATTCTTCAGGAGTAAAGGTATGCATTGTTACTGCATGCAAATCACCACTAGCAATTTTTTCATTCAAACATGCATAGATAAGCTGTTGTTTTTTAAGGGTTCGCAAACCTTCAAATGCCGTTGACACAACCATTAACTGACAGCTATTACCTTCTAATTTTACGGTAACCTCTGCGTTTTCTACACCCGCTTCAACCAAGGCTTTGACGTCTTGTGCTTCCATAATATATAAAACCTGTAACAAGGAAGCGGATAAGCTGTGGTATTTACCACCTCATATCCGGCTCAGATTTGAATAAGCCGGGTATGATAGCGTAAATAAAGACAAAAATCAGCGGATCTTAAAGGACATACGTCATAAAGGGTAAGGGATATTAACTAACACGCCCCAGTGGCAGCACATCATCCAATCCGCTGACTCGAGCCATCTCGAACAAAGTGTCAGGAATACTGACAAACACCAATGCCTTATTACATTTTTTCGCCTTGCGCATGAAACAAAGCAATAAAGAAAGCCCTACGCTTGTACTACGACTAACCCCGGATAAGTCCATACTAAACTGACTGCCCGTCCCCTCAATCAATGACGCATAACGAATACGTAACGCGGCCACGGTATGTTGATTGAGCACACCCTCCAACGTCATTTGCTGAGAACTAACCTGTTGCAGTGATGCTGTATTTTTTGAGGTCATTATTCTTGCGTCTTATTAAAAAGAAACTTGCTGATCAGATCTTCCAGAACCAACGCTGACTGAGTATCCTCAATCTCGTCGCCATCTGTAAGATTGTCATCCTCTGCACCAACAACAATACCAATATATTTTTCGCCCAGCACTCCAGCGGTCAATATAGACGCCGTTGAATCGATGGAAAGGTTGTCAAATTGATTGTAGATTTCCATCTCGACGACCCCAACAAAGTCCTCTTTATCTAAATAGATATTCGATACACGGCCAATGACAACACCTGCCATAGTAACTTTTGCTCTAACCGTTAACCCTCCTATGTTCTCAAACCGTGCAGATACTTCATAACTTTCTTCAGCCGCCTCAAGAGTTAACCCGCTAACTTTTAACGCCAAAAAAATAAGCGCTGCGAAGCCCGCCACCATAAATGCTCCAACGGATATTTCTAAAGTCCTTATTCGCATGCTTACAAGTCTCCAAACATTACTGCAGTTAAAATAAAATCAAGCCCTAATATAGCCAATGATGCATAAACAACGGTTCTTGTTGTAGCCTGACCAATACCTTCAGAGGTTGGCTCGGTGTCATAACCTTGAAACACCGCTATCCATGTAATGACAAAACCAAAAGCAATACTTTTAATCACACCATTTAATACATCATCACTGAACTGTACGCTATCTTGCATATTTGCCCAAAACGACCCGCTATAGACACCCAACCAATCAACACCAACCAAAGATGCTCCCCATATACCAACAGAAGAAAAAATAATTGCTAGCACCGGCATACATATAACACCCGCCCAAAATCGCGGTGCAATCACACGACGTAACGGGTCAACACCAATCATTTCTAGACCAGCGATTTGTTCTGTTGATTTCATCAAACCAATTTCTGCCGTTAATGCAGAGCCCGCTCTGCCAGCAAACAATAACGCGGCAACCACCGGACCAAGCTCCCGAAGCAAAGTAAGAGAAACTAACTGCCCTAATGCTTGCTCACTGCCGTAGCGAGTAAGAATATTGTACCCCTGAAGTGCCAGAACCATACCGATAAAAAAGCCTGACACCATAATGATGATAAGGGACATCACCCCCACAGAATAAATTTGCTTTACCAAAAGCGGAAAGTTATTTCTAACATTTGGCATCGCAAACAAAGACTGAAACAAAAACATACCTGAGGCACCAAAGGTCTCTAAAAAAGAAACACCCTTAGAGCCTATTCGTCGCAACGCTTGAATAACCATTTATTTCACTCCTGCCAACAAATCATCACACAAGTCCCGCGCGGGGAAGTGAAAAGGCACCGGGCCATCAGGCAAACCTTGCATAAACTGCTTTAATCGTGGTGAATCAGAGTGAAGAACTTCATCTGGAGTCCCCTGACCTATCACTTCGCCGTCTGCCAACACATAAATATAATCAGCGATACTGGCGGTTTCAGCAACATCGTGTGAAACGATAATACTAGTGTGCCCCAAGGCATCATTTAACAAGCGAATCAGCTGCACCACCACCCCCATTGCAACAGGGTCTTGACCTGCAAAGGGTTCATCATACATAACCAAGTCAGGATCTAGTGCAATCGCACGAGCTAACGCCACTCGCCTTGCCATACCCCCTGACAACTCATTCGGCATGAGGTCTCGGGCACCACGCAAACCAACCGCATGTAACTTCATCAGCACCACATCACGAATCATATCTTCTGGCAAATCGGTATGGACTCGCAGCGGAAAAGCCACATTCTCAAAAACAGAAACATCGGTAAACAGCGCCCCGCTTTGGAACAACATCCCCATACGACTTCGAAGGGCAAATAGCTCTTTTCGGGTCAGATTAGGGATATGCTTACCATCAACCTTAACGGTTCCAGAGTCTGGCTTCAATTGGCCTCCGATTAACCGTAGCATTGTCGTTTTCCCTGTTCCACTCGGCCCCATAATCGCCGTTATTTTGCCCTTTGGAATGTCCAAATTAACATTTTGATAGATGACACGATCTCCCCGATAAAACGTCAGGTCACGTACTTCAATAAAATTTTTGTCACTATCAGACATGGTGTTCCTTGTATGTCACGCTTGTATACAACAAGAGATAATTGACTTAGCTATAAACAACAAACAAGTCATCTACGGGATTTCAGTCGCGATAAACGGCGAACTATAACAGGTTGAAGAGCCAATGCAATTCAACTACACGGTTGGACAACACAATCCCGTATCTAACTGCAAATACCAAAAACTTGGCGTAAGTACGTCAATTTCACCAAAACGATAACCAAACCACACTCAAACTACCCAATAAAACCTCATTAACCTGAATCCCTACTTAGAATCACGAAATTTGGACAATACTATAGGACTCCCTCTGTTTAACCGTATAATGGCCAGCTTAACCACTCTACTCTCTATATAGACGTTAGATAGGTTGCATGAAGAGGCTGAAATCATTACATTGCCACCACTTTTAATGACACATTGGATACATCACTATGCTATTAGCCTTTGGGGCAATTATTGTAGGGCTCATACTTCTGGTTTGGAGCGCTGATAAGTTTGTCGACGGATCCGTTGGGCTAGCTGAAAACTGGGGAATGTCTAAGGCAATGATTGGCCTAACTATCGTGTCCCTAGGAACCTCCGCACCAGAAATTTTTGTCTCCATCATGGCAGCAACTGGAGGCAATCCAGAGCTTGCTTTTGGTAATGCCGTAGGGTCAAACATCGCCAATGTTGCCTTGGTATTAGGGGTAACTGCATTAATCGCTGCATTACCGGTAAAACAAGGTCTACTTAAGCAAGACTTACCAGCCCTATTAGCGGTCACCTTTATTACTGCATTTCTGTTATACGACCTTAGGTTATCTCAGGGCGATGCCTTTATTCTCATTGGTGTATTGATTATCTTGATGTACTTACTCTTTCGCTATAAGAAAGAACACCCTGAAGAAGCACAGTCAGAAGCCGAAGAAGTCGAAGATTTTGAGCTCAAAGAATCCGTTTTTGCCTTTATTATTGGCTTGGTAACCTTGGTGATCAGCTCTAAAATGCTTGTATGGGGTGCAATTGATATAGCAACGTATTTTGGTGTTAGCCAGATCATTATTGGCCTAACGATTGTTGCCATAGGCACCAGTTTGCCAGAACTAGCAGCATCCGTTGCCAGTGCACGACGAGGACATCACGACATAGCACTGGGAAATATCATTGGCTCCAACATTCTCAACATACTGGCAGTGCTTTCTATTGCAGCAGTCATTCAGCCTATTCAAATCACACAAGAAATTTTCTTCCGTGACTACGGTGCAATGACAGCAATCACGCTACTGCTTGCGCTCTTTATTGTTCTTCCCAGAAAAGTGAAACGGCTCGCTCGCGGGGAAGGTATACTACTATTGCTCTGCTACGCTGCGTATATGACCATGTTATATTTAGAAGCGGTGTAACCGAGCACGAAATACTATACAACTTCGTAACTAAATAATTACACAATATAATTACACGATTTTTACCAAACGAGATTCGTTACATGACACCTGATTTTGACTTCGAAGCGGCAGGAAAACGCGTCATCGATATTGAAGCGAACGCAACACTGGCACTTAAAGATAAGATATGTAGTGACTTCACCAAAGCCTGCGAACTTATTCTCGCCTGTAAAGGTCGCGTTATTGTCTCGGGCATGGGTAAGTCAGGCCATATTGGTAAAAAAATTGCCGCGACACTAGCAAGTACCGGAACACCTTCCTTTTTTGTTCACCCAGGTGAGGCCTCTCATGGTGACCTTGGTATGATCACTGGGGATGATGTAGTAATCGGTATATCAAACTCTGGAAAAACCGAAGAGCTAACAACAATCTTGCCCCTTATTAAACGCAAGGGTGTTCCACTCATTAGTATGACGGGAGACAATAGCTCACCGCTTGCTCAATTTGCCGATGCAAAACTGGATGTCAGTGTCTCACAAGAAGCCTGCTCCTTAGGTTTAGCGCCAACTTCTTCGACAACTGCCACCTTGGTTATGGGGGATGCACTGGCTGTTGCATTATTGGAAGCCAAAGGATTTACCTCTGATGACTTCGCTATGTCACACCCTGGCGGTAGCCTGGGTCGCCGCCTGCTATTATTGGTTGAAACTATCATGCACACGGGTAATGAGATTCCGTTAGTGTCTTCTAACGCCTCTATTAGTGATGCTCTATTAGAAATGAGCAGCAAAGGTCTGGGAATGACCGGTATTATTGATGACAACGGTAAGCTAGCGGGTGTTTATACCGATGGTGACTTACGCCGAACACTCGACCAGGGGTTAAGCATCCCAGACACCGCTATTGCCGATGTAATGTCAAAAGGGTGCAAAACCACCACAGCCCACACTCTTGCTGTTGAAGCGCTAAACCTTATGGATAACAATTCAATTAACGCACTCATTGTTGTTGATGAACATAACACCCCAGTAGGAGCACTGAATATGCACAGTTTATTAAAAGCGGGGGTTGTATAATGCCGATCGACAACTCCATCCAATCGTTAGCCGCAAACATTAAACTTGTTGTCTTTGATGTTGATGGCGTAATGACCGACGGCCGATTATATTTCACGAGCCTTGGCGATGAAATCAAAGCGTTTAATGTAAAAGATGGTCTTGGTATCAAATGGCTACATGACAACAAAATCCAGACTGCTGTCATCACAGGTCGCTCATCTGAACTCGTTAAAAAACGTGTCACCGATCTTGGCATTCATCATCTACAACAAGGCAGAGAAGACAAGGTCATCGCACTAAAAGAGTTGCTCAGCACACTTGATATCACATCAAATGAAGTCGCATATATGGGAGATGATTTACCCGATTTAGCGGCCATTCGTTATGTTGGGCTCGGTGCTACGGTAGCCGATGCGCTTCCAATTGTAGTCGAACACTCACAATGGCAATCCTGTCGAAATGGTGGCGATGGGGCTGTACGAGAGTTCTGCGAGTTTATTCTTACTTGCCAAGATAAGCTCACGTCTATTCATACGAATTACCTATAATACAATGGATCAACGCAAGCTAATAATATTGGGCTGTTTACTCGTACTGTTAGCGGCAGGGATATTGCGATGGTACACAGACAACTCAACAACCACAGCCAGCAATAAACGTTCGCCCAGTTTATTACCTGACTCTGTTGTCTATAATCTCAAACAACAACATTTTAATACGCAGGGGCAGCTTGCTTACAGCATGCAAGCAAAACACGCTAATCAATTTGAAGCCAAAGCGATTGCCCAATTCAACTCGCTATCAATAACATTGTTTAATGCGGGCGTACCAGACTGGCATGCTAACGCACAAATTGGACTTACTGCGAATAACGGGGAGCTCATTGAACTTAGTGGCAACGTCATCATCCAACAAAATGAAACCACACATGAAAGCCCAACAACTCTTAGTACGATGAGCCTTTTGCTCTCACCTAAGAAAGAGTACGCAGAAACTCAAGAGCCTGTTACTATTCAACAAGGAACAAGCGTTACTCACGCAGTAGGTATGAACGTCGATACTCGTGCAGGAAAAATCACCCTGCTTTCCAATGTTAAGAGCCGTTATGAGACCATACCTCAGCACAACTAGAGATACCAAAAAAACACAATGAACATGATAAAGGGACAGCTAGGCTACTTGTTACACCCGATACGTGCCCTATTCAGTCTAATACTGTTTGCTCTGCCTCTGCACAGCTTTGCACTCGAAGAAGATCGTTCACAGCCTATCGAAGTCAGCGCCAACCAAGCAACTCTGGATGACAAGCAAAGCCTGGCTGTTTATGAAGGTAACGTTGTTCTTACTCAAGGCTCTCTTATCATAAAAGCAGACAAACTCACCATTAAAGCCGCAAAAAATGGCCAAGTGGATGAAGTCGTTGCCACAGGAAAACTCGCCGAATTCACTCAAACCCCAGAACCAAACAAAGACCCTATCATCGCCAAAGCCGAACACATTACCTATTCTGTAGCACAAGAAAAAATTGTTCTAACACGCTCTGCGAGCGTAATACAAAACAAAAATTTATTTCAAGGTAGTGTCATCACTTACGACATAAAACAGCAAAAACTTAGTGCATCGGGGCCTTCAGAAACACAAACCGAGGGACAATCAACAGGTCGAGTCAAAATGATCTTGCCGCCGCCATTAACCTCAACAGTGCAAGAAACTAAGCCATTGGTAGAAAAGGCGCTTACACAATCTACAGAACAACCCACAGAACACTCAACAGAGATAACAGCAGACACGAATGAGCAGATTGACAGCGACTCACCTCGCCAAGAGCTACAAGAATAGAAAGGTCGTCGAAGACGTATCCATCTCCATTGAAAGTGGCCAAATCGTTGGGTTACTAGGCCCCAATGGAGCAGGGAAAACCACCTGCTTTTATATGATTATAGGGATTGTGCCACAAGACAAAGGCACGATTACTATTAATGACTACGATATTACCCGACTCCCCATGCATGGAAGAGCTGCCAAAGGCATTGGATACTTGCCACAAGAGGCTTCCATTTTTAGAAAGCTCTCGGTTAAAGACAACATAATGGCCATCCTGGAAACACGTAAAGAGCTCAGCAAAGCTCAACGCAAAGCCAAGTTAGATGATTTACTACAAGAATTTCATGTTGTGCATATCGCAGATTCGATGGGAATGGCGCTATCTGGCGGTGAACGCAGGCGCGTTGAAATTGCCCGTGCGCTAGCTACCGACCCTTCCTTTATTTTATTAGACGAGCCATTCGCTGGCGTAGACCCAATTTCAGTTAACGATATAAAAAGCATTGTCTCACAATTAAAAGATCGAGGGCTTGGTGTTCTTATTACTGATCACAGTGTGCGTGACACCCTGGATATCTGTGAAAAAGCCTACGTTGTCAGCGCAGGCCATATCATTGCTGAGGGCCCGCCGGCTTTAATACTTGAGAACAAAAAAGTAAGGGAAGTGTATTTGGGGCAACAATTCCAACTATAGACACGCACCTCCAAGCTTCAGGTTTTGACTCCTTTCTATACACTCCGCTCGGCCTACCAGATAACAGACTCACAACACAAGGATAATACTCACATCCCCCTATAACCTTTCCCTTTAAAAAAACCATTTTCATTCCGAAAAAATATTTAGGCACGTTAATTGCTTTAACCGAAAAGCCCACATACAATAAAGGGCAAGGCGTATAAAAAAACGCCACCTAACGGATTGAATTATCAGGAATATTGCTATTTTCTTCGGCGCACCAGACAACAAGGTTCCGAAGCATTAAAAACGCAAAAAACAATATCAAACATGAGTATTTAGCGAATTGCCATCTGTATAAACGTTCATATAACCATTGACATAAGAACGATACAAACACGCAACTCGGGGATGAGACATTTAAGTATCAATGAAACCCACATTACAGCTTAAAATCGGTCAGAGCCTGACCATGACCCCTCAGCTTCAGCAAGCCATCAAGCTTCTGCAGCTTTCATCACTAGACCTAGAAGCGGAGATCCAAGAAGCCCTGGACTCCAACCCTATGCTTGAAGCAGAAGAAACCCAACCTGAGAACGATTCGTCCTCACAGTCTGCATCACAAGAATCTGAGACAAACCCTTCAGAACCTGTCATTGATTTTTCATCCAACACCTCCAGCTCCGGCGATGAAACCAACCTCCAGTCACAAACACAAGAAGACGCCACCATTAACCTTGAGTCTGGCGAGATTGGCCAAGAGCTGCCCGTAGACAGTGCATGGGAAGATCTCTACCAAGGGGGTTCAATGCCCGCATCAAGTGGCCCCAGCGAAGATGATTATGACTTAGATAGCCGTAACAGCGCTGAAGAAACGCTTTACGACTCACTTATGTGGCAACTCAACTTAACCCCCATGAGTGATATTGACCAGGCCATTGCGCTATCTATTATTGAGGCGATTGACGAACGAGGCTACCTTACAACAACATTAGAAGACATTCGTCTTGGATTGCTTGCCCAAGGGGACGTTATTGATGACCTTTTTCGCCTTCAAGAAGAAGAGTTCATCAGCCTAGGTATAGACATTGACAGTTTACGCGAGGACGATGATAACGAGTCCGGCAGCGTAATTCATGACATTAGCATTGAAGAAACTACCGCTGTATTAAACCGCATCCAGCAATTTGATCCTCCTGGAGTTGGTGCGAGAGATTTAGGTGACTGCCTTCTGATACAGTTAAAACAACTACCCGACGACACACCCTGTCGCGAAAGCGCTATGAAAGTGGTCGAACACCATATCGCACTACTGGGCAGTCGAGACTTCGCTGCTATTATCCGTAAAACCAAACTTAGCGAAGCCAAGTTACAGGAAGTTATTGAACTAATACAAACACTTAACCCAAACCCCGGTGCATCCATTGCATCTGACAGCCGCACAGAATATGTCGTTCCCGAAGTTATTGTTACTAAAGACAAAGGCCGCTGGAAAGTAGAATTAAACCCCGAAACCTCTCCTCGTTTACGTATAAATTCAAGCTACGCCTCACTTATCAAGCGAGCCGATAGCAGCAATGACAACACATTCCTCAAAAACAATTTACAAGAAGCTCGCTGGTTTCTAAAAAGCTTACTCAGCCGTAGCGAAACCCTTTTAAAGGTATCGACAAAAATTGTCGAACACCAAATAGAGTTTTTTGAAGAGGGCGAAGAAGCGATGAAGCCTCTGGTTCTTCATGATATTGCAGAAGCCGTAGAGATGCACGAATCAACCATATCTCGCGTTACTACGCAAAAGTATATGCACACGCCTCGAGGCGTGTTTGAGCTAAAGTATTTCTTCTCCAGCCATGTCAGTACCGCGTCAGGGGGGGAATGTTCATCTACCGCCATTCGTGCCATTATTAAGAAACTAATCGCCAAAGAAGAACCCCGAAAACCCCTCAGCGACAGCAAACTTGCAAACTTGCTGGCAGAAAGAGAAATAAAAGTTGCCCGAAGAACAATTGCCAAATATCGTGAAGCAATGAACATTCCACCATCAAATGAACGTAAGCGGTTGGTATAAATAGCTATTTACTTTAGACCTATGGCAAACAGAACTATTTCCGTTGTCACGAATCAAAGCTTTACTCGTTTCAACTGCTAGACTGAAATAAGAAGCTCGATTACTTAATCGTTAAAGTATTTGAGCAACAGAACCTCCGCAACCTTGCGGACACATGATAAGCAGCAATCCTGCTTGCTTATCAATTTTTACCACCACACGAAGGAGTGGCCCATGCAAATAAATATCAGTGGACACCATGTCGAAGTGACAG
>CAJXXT010000082.1 GCA_913063495.1 uncultured Gammaproteobacteria bacterium
CAAACCAAAGGAGCATTGTTTTTTATAGATCTAGATGATTTCAAAAAAATCAACGATTCTCTTGGGCATGACTTTGGGGATCATCTTTTAGTTGAAGTGGCAAAAAGACTAAAAAAATCAGTTAGAGACATCGATACAGTAGGGCGCCTAGGTGGTGATGAATTTATTATTATTCTAAATGGATTAAGTCGAGTTGAAGACACCAGTTCCGTTGTAAAAGTCATTCTTAATGAAGTGAAAAAATCATTTGTTATTGAAAGTCGAGAAATATTCGTTACTTGCAGTATTGGTATTTGTGTTTTTCCTGACGATGGTGCAAGCGTCCCTGAGATACTGCGTAACGCGGATAATGCGATGTACTATGCAAAGAATCTCGGACGAAGTACATTTTCATTATTTACACCGTCTATGAACAAAACAATAACACGAAAATTAGCCATCGAAGAAAGAATGAGGGGAGCTTTAGACCGTGGTGATTTTAGTTTGGTTTATCAACCTCAAATAAACATATCGACAGGTGATTTAATTGGTGCTGAAGCTTTGTTACGGTGGCATGACGAAAAGCTTGGTGATGTGTCACCGGTAGAGTTCATTCCCATTGCAGAACATACCAGTTTTATCGTCGATATTGGTGACTTTGTTATGTTCGAAGCAATAAAACAAGCATCAATATGGTTACATAAAAGTGGTGTGGATTTTCGGATTGCAATTAATATCTCACCTAGACAATTTAGAGATCAAAGCCTGCCGGACAATTTATGCAGAGTATTACGTCAACACAACGTTCCCAATAGGCTGTTAGAAGTTGAAATTACAGAGGGAGTACTGATTAGTGAATACGAGCATATCGAAGAAGCACTCATGAAACTTGATTCCGATGGCATTAACATTGCTATGGATGATTTTGGCACAGGTTACTCCTCCTTAAGTTATCTAAGAAAATATCCATTTAATATTGTTAAAATCGACCGCAGCTTTATCAATGATATATCGGAGGATGAAGCCGATGGTAACCTTGTTAAAGCGTCAATTGCCATGGCTCATGCATTAGGTCTAAAAGTTATTGCTGAAGGCGTAGAAACTGAAGAACAACACAACATGCTAAAAGCTTTTAACTGTGATTTTGCTCAAGGCTATCTTTTTGGAAAACCAATGGAAGCCAGTAAAATAAGCGACATGATCCATCTTTGTCAAGAGGGGCACAGACGTGAAGCTTAGACCTACAAGTACACAATAATTCACGACACTTGAGGTGCCTGATACCATTCAGCGCTAGGCGTTGGCATTCGCATGTGCAATCGCAACTTACCCGCATTGTCTTTATCCGTAAGTTGGCAAAGTAATTCAAAGGCCACTTCAAGTGCGGTTCCGGGCCCCGTTGACGTAATAATGCTTCCATCGACAACGATTGGCTTGTCTATAAAAGAAGCGCCCGTTTCAAGTAGTTGCTGCTTTCGTTTACCTCCGATCTGGTGGTAGGTCGTTGCCTTCTTGTTTTGAAGGATACCTGCTGCGCCTAGAGCAAGAGAAGCGACACAAACACTTGCGATGATCTTATTCTTTTCTGCAAAATACCGAATGACTGCTAAAAATCTTTCATCTAGCGCGTCTTTATAAAATCCCGAGGGTTCAAAACCACCCGGTATAGCTAATGCGTCAAACGTACCTAGATCGACATCATCGAGGTTCGTATTCGGTTCAATTTGCAACCCAAAGGTGGTTTTGATTTTTGGTCGCATGCCAGTATCTATTAGTTGTATTGGTTCGTTTCCAAGTAAAGTAGCCCACCCTAAAACGTCTGTAAACGCAGCCATCTCCAATGGCTCTACGCCATTCGCCAATAACATTAAAACTCGTTTCATTACTCTCACCTTCACCTTTCAAATATTACCCAATCACATGTAGGGCATTGAGGTTAAATACATGTGATTGGGGCTGATACCTGCGCTTGTTTTATGCACTCAAACCTACAGCGCTAGATTGCATAGGAACAAACCCTGTAAGACCTTCGAATCTCGAAACCCATGCTTTAATATTTGGATAAGATTCAAGTGAAACGTCACCTTCTGGTGCATGTGCGATATATGCATAGTTAGCAACGTCTGCGATGGTTGGGTTATTAGTTACTAGCCAATCTCGACCTTCCAGGTGACGGTCTAACTCAGCCAGTATTCCTTGGGCAGTTGCAATTGCCGTTGTTTTATCCAGATCCGCACCAAAAACATTTACGAGTCGTGCTAACGCAGGCCCATATGCCACTTTGCCTGCAGCAACCGATAAGAACCTTTGAACATTGGCAACATCTACAATATCACTAGGAAGCCAAGTGTTGTTGTTATCGTATTTTGATGCCAAATAAACCAAGATCGCATTTGAGTCCGAAAGCGTTACATCTCCGTCGTCAAGCACGGGAACCTGTCCAAAACTATTTTTTGACAAAAATACAGCTTCTTTATGAGCTCCATTTGCTAGATCAACATCAACAATGTTGGCATCTAGTCCAAGAATGGATAAAAATACTTCCACTCTGTGTGAGTGACCAGATAGAGCGTGTCGGTGTAGTGTAATTGATGGCATAATATTTATTCCTGTGTGTTGTTAATTAATATTGCTACGTGATTTGGGTAATTGATTGTGTTGCTCAAGTTCTAATAGTTCTTCAAAGCCACCTACTGAACATCCGTTTATGAATACCTGCGGGTAGCTTCGGCGAAGGGTTCGCCTGCGCATATCACTAAGGTGTTGCGGGTGTTCGTAAACATCGTATTCTGTAAACGTTAAGCCTTTACTCACCAGAAGGCGTTTTGCGTGAGAGCAATATCCGCATCCTGGGAGAGTGTATATTTCAATCTTGTTCATGTTGATTTCTCGTTTATCAGTACCAATGGCTATTTGCGTTTGCGCCGTTGATGAAACAAGTATCTTGGAAAATGCCACATTGATAAACAGGCTTAACATTGAATGATTGTCAATGTAGCGTTGATAATGTGGTCGTCATAGTGCTATGTTGTTCATATGGATACATTAGATGGGATGAAGACTGTTGTTGCTGTTGTAGAAGCGGGTTCCTTTACCGCGGCTTGTGATCGACTAGGCATCTCAAAAGCGTTGGTCAGCAAATATGTTGGCGAGGTAGAGAACAACCTAGGGGTTCGTCTATTTAACCGTTCAACGCGGCGCGTTGTGCTTACTGAGGCAGGGCAGAGATATTACGAGCAAGTAGTTCCTCTTCTTGAAGAAGTCGACGCTTTAGTAGATAACGTCTCTGGTGTTCAGTCCGACCCCAAAGGATTGCTTCGCGTTAGTGTGCCGCAGACATTTGGTGAAATGGTGTTGTCACCATTGATTCCCCGCTTTCTAGAAGCCTACCCAGACCTAAGCATCAACCTTCAGCTAACAGATCGTATGATTGATATGCTGGAGGAGGGCATTGATGTGGTCATTCGAATCGGCGGTGTTGATGACTCAAATTTAGTGGCTAGACACATCAAGACGCTACCGTTGATATTGTGTGCTTCCCCCGAGTACTTAAAACACACTGGAGAGCCGCAAAACGCACAACAGATGAGTGATCACCACTGCATTATTGATAGCAATTTTCGCATAGGTAAACAGTGGCCCATAGTGTCGCCTAACGGGCAAACGGATTCTATTGAAGTTACATCTCGTGTCGCCGTTAATAGCCCAAGAGCAGTGAAGGCAATTACTATGGCTAGCGGAGGTATCGGCATGATTCCTCGGTTTATCGTGGAAGAAGAGCTTAAACAAGGCCTGCTTCAAGAGGTTTTACCAGGTTACACAACGCTGGAATTTGGATTGTTTGCCATATACCCGCATCGACGTTACTTACCAAAAAAAGTGCGCTGTTTTATCGATTTTATTATTGCGCATAGCCCCAAAATGTAAACGCGGCTATTTTTGGTGTCTTTGGTACATATAATGTATCAAGGTCCTTAATCTTAAAGCCGCCTTCTTGTAACAATACGGGGATATCTCTGTTTAGATGACATCCACCCGCTAGCTTCATCCAGATGGGATTAACACGGTCTTGCCATACCTGAATCGCTGCGTCTGGAGCTTTTCCGTGCTCGCTAAATAGCAGTTTTCCACCAGGTCTCAGTACACGCCTCATTTGCTCCACGGCTGCTTTCCAATCTGGAATTGTGCATAGCGTGTAGGTGAGAACAATAGTATCAACGCTGTTATCATCTAATGGAATTTCTTCACCTGGTAGATCCAACCATTCAAGATCAAAAGGTGCAGCATCAACGCGTTTCTGTGCCTTTTTACGCATGCCAGTTGAAGGTTCAAGCCCCCAAACTTTTTCAACCTTATTGGTGTCGTAGTAGGGGATGTTGATTCCAGAACCCATGCCGACTTCCAATACCCGGCCTTCTGCTTGAGGTACAATCTTTTCGCGTTGACGTAATATTGGTGTACTGCCACAAACCAAGTTAATAACATGAGGAAGAACATTATTATCGTAAAAGCTCATAACAACTCCTTAACTTAGTAACGTTGTCAGCGCATTGGTGTCGATAAGACATTGTAGGTCCTCTGCACCACCAATGAATATACCATCCTCAAAAACCATCGGAAATTCTAATATGTTACGGGGCATATTAGTTTTACCAAATTATGAGTGGATAGTGTGGCATTAACTCTGTCAAAAAAAAACCAAAGGTAAACACTTTGTTAGATGACAATATTTGGTATTGTCTTTCGCAGCTTAATGCCCCTAAACCCGATGTCCATCGTCTGTAAAGCAACCTTCAGATTCTTTTCTTGATCATGGTTGGGGGGGTGAACATATAGCAGAGGCGTGAGGCTTAGAATTTTTCCTCGTAAGAAAGGGCGAAAATATAGGCTGTGGTGGTCGTATCAACGTCCTGTGGAGAGAAACAGGTAATTCTAGACATGGCGGCATTTGTAGAGGTTGTCGATTTAATAGAGGAGCGGTTTGATTGCGCGTTAATTCCAGGCAACACAGTTAAGAATTTCCCGAAGCTTGTTTTGTTGTGGCCCCTTATAACTATCGTGCTGGTTCATATAAGATATTACACTGACATTTTACAATATGGGTATATCTACGAAAAAAACAGAATGGATTCCTAAGGTTTTGATAGAAATGACTTTTTCTAAGGTCAGCGAGTACATAGATAAATTGGCATTCTAAGCATGTTAATATTCACATTTTAAACGGAACTCGTAGACAGTAGCTACCATGTGGATTCTATACAATTATCTTATTCCATTAAGGACGATGGCTCCCAATTGTAATGTAATCACACCGAGGTCAATATATGAACTGTTGTTTCGATAGTTTAGCGGACGTCAAAAAATGGTACGAAAAAAGTCAATACAACAATTGGATTTGGCATGATGGTTTTGTGAAAGAGGATCTTTTTGAATTCGTATTAACTTACGGCTGCGCTTTTAGAAACGAGAAACTAATGGTTGTACAATACCTTATTGAACAAGGGGTTGATGTTGATACCGTCAATATCGATGTTAGTCCATGTAAGTCAGAAACCATTAGAGAAGAAGCCGAAAAATTTCTAAATTTACACCATCCATCTCTAACTGAATACGTTAGAGATTCTTCATTACCCATAAACGTATGGTTTCTAAATATATTGTCGTCTTTGGAAGTAATGCCAGGGCACAATGAAAATAAAAACGTCATCACGATACCGAAAGGGAACAGTGTAACGGGCGTTGATATTGATTTTGAATTCCCAAGCTACTTCTTGGCTATGGTGAAATAGGAGCGCTAATCAAGGTAGTAGACTACGTCCCGATTAAAACGCCTAGGTTTTTAATCGGGGCTGGGTTCGGATACCCGGCGATTCATTTTAAAGAGGCTCCCAACTGCCTTCGTTGATATTATCTGAATAATTCAACCAAACAGAAGCAATGCCCATTTCTTCTTTGATATCACTAAGTCTGGCATTCTCATAACCGTTAACAGGTGTCGAGAATAAATATCCCATTTGTCCAAATTCATTTTCGCAGGCAAGGAATCCATTTGCCCATTGTCCAGAGAGTTGTGTTATTTTCCAATCACGATTCTGTGGGTGCTGGCATGAAAATGCAATGTCAACATCGCAAGTCTCGTCAACAAACCTACCGTCAATCTTCTGGATTGCACAATTTCTAGATGTGTCGTCTCGGCGAGGTCGATCCACGTCCCAGCTCCATATTTGCGCAACATGCCGCTCATCCCACCATTGAAGAGGTTCAAAAGATATCGCCGTGACACCACATCGTGCTAATGCTGAAACTTGATCGATCGTCATTTTATTCTTTTGTAAAATGATCTGTGCCACCTGAGTACCATCATTGGTTGCACCGTATATTTTCTGTTGAATAGCGTCTGTTAAATTGTTGCAAATAGGGTAGGGCTCAAAAGTTTCATGGTTAACACTGGCAAACATACCTTCATCCAAATATACAAACTCACCCCATGAATTATTGCAGGTTGAGGATTTTGCACCGGTAATAATTATCTTTTTACCTTGTGCTAATATCTCTGCTTTTGATACTTCTAGATTAAATGGATCACAAGGTGACGAGGGTGTATAAACCAAATCAGAAATTTCCGCTTTGATCGCGCTGTAGGCTTCTTCATAGTGACCATCTAACTCGTCTTGCAACTTTAAAATAATAACTTCATCGTTTTCTTCTAACCAGCCACGAACTTCAATGAGGCCTTCTGCAAAAGTCCTATCCCACATGCTACAGAAACCAAAATCGGATGAGTCATGACAAAGCACGACATCGGTAGTAATTAATCGCGTTGCTGCGTTATAGTGAATGTCCCAATGTAGATCCATATTGATCATACGTTTCCCCATACGCAGTTGATTCAACATACTTGGAACATGGTTCGGATCAAGATAACTAAATCCATTAGAGTACGCCTGAGCGTTAAACGAATTATGAGTTGCCGGGAACTCTGCAAGGCGTAACGGTACATTCTGACTGATTCTGTTTTGCAGAGTTATAGCTTGCACAGCCCATGAGTCTAGGTATTCATAATCAGTGTCATCAGCAACCTTACAGCCGCTAACCACAAATAGGTGACACGCAAGTAACATCGTAAGAATATATTTGAACATCAGGTCTGCCTTTATTATTCTTATTGCAGAATTAACAGGCGTAACCCAGTTTTCAAACGCCGGATCAAACCCCTATTACCGATCAAAAAATCAGCACATGGAACCAAAGTACCATTACTGGTTGCGCATTGCAAATACCAGCCATATCTATGCTTTAAAGGGATTGGTTAAAAGATTAGTATTTAAAATAAGCTGTTACCTAACGCTACGTTTGTGTTCAGCAATAACCGTTAATACCATATTGGTACTATATTGTTGCTAACAGTATTGAGGAAATGTCATGTCTGTAGTTATTGAAAAAAAAGGAAAGGTTTTCACGGTAATAATTAGCCGCCCTGAAGTTAAGAATGCCGTTGACCGTGCAACCTCTGAGGCACTAGCAAAGGCATTTAGAGAGTTTGAAGCTGATAATGACTTCTCCGTAGCAGTGCTGTGTGGCGCGGGCAGTGATTTTTGTGCTGGTGCAGATTTAAAGGCAGTTTCAAGTAAAGACGAACGTCGCGTTCTTAGATTAGAGTCATCAGGGGATGGGCCTATGGGGCCAAGCAGAATGACGCTTAAAAAGCCGGTTATTGCTGCAATATCTGGTCATGCTGTTGCTGGTGGGTTAGAACTAGCCATTTGGTGTGATATGCGGGTAATGGAAGAGACCGCTATATTGGGAGTATTCTGCCGACGTTTCGGCGTTCCGTTAATTGATGGAGGAACCGTTCGACTACCTCGTTTAATAGGAATGAGTCACGCGATGGATCTAATCCTAACTGGACGACCTGTAGATGCGACTGAAGCTAAAAGCATGGGGCTTGCCAATAGAGTCGTACCTCACGGAAAGTCGAGGGAAGCAGCAGAGGAACTGGCTGAGCAGATAGCAACTTTCCCTCAACTTTGCATGCAGGTCGATCGTAAAAGTGCCTATGAGCAGTGGGACAAATCTTTCGAAGATGCAATGTCAAATGAGTTTCAAGAGGGTATGAAGCCAATTAAAATGGGCGAAACACTCAATGGTGCAACTAAGTTCACTGAAGGGGCTGGGCGACATGGTAAGTTTGACAATATATAAATAAGAAATAAAAACCGAACATACTTCCATTATTAGGCCCAATTAACGCGTACGTTTATTGGGCCTAATTTAAATACCTTCTTATATTAGCTTTCCCCAAATAGGTCTAAGTAACCACAAGGAGAAGAACATCGCCGATGGCCCACGTTTCTTTTTGCTCCAAAGAAAACGAGATTGCTCTCGTAAGAAGGCCGCATTCAAAAATGCATCAGCCAACGCTATTGATTCAGTGGCATTCACTGATTTCAATTCTTCTAATTGACTGTCCGCTAAAAATTCGCGTTTTACACCACTCTCAACCCACCCTTTAGCAATGTCGTGCGCATCTTCAAGCAAACTGTCATGTGGGGCGACCCATTGGATAAGCCCAGCGGAAAGCGCCTCATCTGCTGATGGCTTCCAGCCCTCTGAACCAAGCATTCGCTGCGCATTTTTTTCACCCATCAATCGGGGGAAATGTATGCTAGAGCACCCCTCAGGCGTAATACCGAGTGCTGCAAAAGGGGTTGAAAATGTTGCGTTTTCTGATGCAATAATACCATTACACAACGTAGCAGACGTTACACTTGCCCCAATTGCTGGTCCATTAATGGCCACCAATATAGGCTTAGAACAGTTTAGGAAAGCCTCAAATAATTGTTGGTTATGATCCACAATCAGTTTATGGAGACTTTTTGGGTGCATCAATTTTATCGTCCCACCCAAATTCACACCTGCAGAGAAATAACTTCCGGATGCGGTGAATACAATTGCTTTAACGTTGTCGGACTTGCTCGCTAGAGAAAACGCTTCCTTGAAAGCATCCATCATCTCCATTGTCCAACCGTTAAGTTTCTTCGGTTTATTCATCAACACTGTTACAACACCGTCCTTTATGGATGTTTGGACGTATGTTGCTGCATCACTTCCTAAATTAAGTTCGTTCACAAACCTTTCTCCTCTTTAAATATTCGCGAAAATTACATGTGATCATTAGTCGTTTCGATTAGAAGCATACTGATAATTTTTGTTGCCCTAGAGTACCACAAACTTAAGAGCATCAAATTCTAAACATTTCACCGTCATAATGTGTACTCAATTCATTGTATACTCTTGTAAATATCTTGATTATCAAAATCTACCCATTCACCGCGTTTGACCTTTTTTAATATACCGGGGCCAAGTATTGGAGTGATGGTAAATGCAGAAACGGGTTCATCACAATGCTCACACACGGCGCCTGGTTTTATCTTATTACCACAAGGCTGATGAATATATTCTAGCGGTGCACCATCTTTATCGACGGCCCATTTGTCCCCCCACGACACAAGTGACATCAGCACAGGATAAAGCTCAACACCTTTTTTCGTGAGCTTATACTCATAACGTTCATAATTAGTGTCGTAGATTTGTTTTCTTAATATCTCAGAATCCACCAATTTAGTTAGACGGTCAGATAGCCGATGTTTTGTAATTCCCAGTGATTTCTGAAAGTCAGAGAACCGGGTAACACCTAAAAAACAATCTCGCAATATTAGCATCGTCCATCGATCACCAACCAATGAAAGTGTTCTCGCAACCGAACACACTTGACTATCAATCTCATCCCATCGCATACATTCTCACTATTATCACTAAGTTGATTGTTCAGTTAACGCAACATTATCATCCATAACGTTATCTTGACACCCGCGAATAGAGAACGGTACTCTTTCATGGTTCCATTATAGAACCTTAATTTATTCATTGGAGTAATTCAAATGCCGGATTCAGACTTGGCGCCATCCGTAGTTCTTGTTATGGGCGCAGGTGACGCCATTGGTTCATCAATTGCGGCCCAGTTCGCTAAATCAGGGCATACCGTATGCCTCGCTCGTCGTAACGGCGACAAACTCAAAAGCATCGTATCAAAACTCAGTGAAGAAGGGCACAAAGCTCATGGGTACAGTTGCGATGCGAGAGATGAAGAGCAAGTCATTGAACTATTTAAAAGCATCGAGAGCACAATTGGTGCTATCGAGGCGGTTGTCTTTAACGTGGGGGCAAATGTCCCCATGGATATCGTAAATACATCAAGTCAGAAATTTAGAAAGATATGGGAAATGGCCTGTTTTGCGGGTTTTCTCACTGGTCGAGAGGCCGCCAAAACCATGCTCAAGAGGAAGCGGGGGACAATCATTTTTACTGGCGCAACGGCGAGTATGAGGGGAGGGGCGAACTTCGGGGCATTTGCCAGTGCTAAACATGGATTAAAAGCGTTAGCACAAAGTATGGCAAGGGATCTTGGCCCTAAAAACATTCATGTCGCCCATGTGGTTATTGATGCTGCCGTCGATACTCAATGGATTAAAGAACACCATCCTGCCTATAACGATCTTATAGATAAAGACGGAATCGTAAATACAGATGATCTCGCAAAGAATTATGTGATGTTACACGAACAACCCAGGAATTCTTGGACCTTCGAATTGGATATACGCCCCTGGGTCGAAAACTGGTAACAGAGGACAAAAAATTTAAACTAATTTACTAAAAAAAGGAAAAAATATGTCAAAAACAATAGAATTTTATTTCGATTTCGGAAGCCCTACCGCCTACTTAGCGTTTAAACGATTAAAGCAACTAGAGCTGCAATATTCGTGTGTTATTGATTACAAGCCGGTGCTTTTGGGGGCTTTATTTAAGGCAACAAACAACGTATCACCAGCAATGATCCCTACCAAAGCAAAATATATGATGGCGCATGACCTACCACGTTTTGCCAAACGGTATGATGTAGCATTTACGATGAACCCTCATTTCCCTATCAATACATTACCTCTAATGCGTGGTGCACATGCGGCTAAGGAAATGGGCTGCTTTGATCTATATTGTGAAACCTTGTTTGACGGCATTTGGCAAAAGAGGAAAAACCTAGGTGATATTGAGGTCATATCAGAAATGCTTGACGACGCAGGGATAAATTCAAGTGAGCTGCTAGCCAAGATACAATCCCCTGAAATTAAAGAGTCACTTCTAACGTTAACTCAGGAAGCAATTGATCGGGATCTGTTTGGCGTTCCTACTATATTTATTGAAGAGGAAATGTTCTTTGGTCAGGATCGATTAGATTTCGTTGAAGAAAGATTGGTTTCTACGTAAGGCTCTGAACTTTAGTCGTAAGCTTATCAAGCGGGTAAACAGTTTTTGACTGTTTACCCTTGACAGACCGACCAGTTGGTCGGTAGGATTGCTCCATCCTATAAAAACAATTGGAGTTGCTGTGCAATCACTTCTATCGCGCTTTAACCGTATTTTTGAAACCGCCCCCAAAATGCTAATTCCCTATCGATGGGTGGTATTGTGTGTCTTTACAGCTGTGACCGGTGTAATGATGGCAGGGATGTTTAAGCACTTTTCCATGGATATGTCTTTGGAAAGCTGGTTTCAGGATGATGACCCCATAAAGTTGTCTTTAGATGAATATCGCGATCAATTTGGTAGTGACGATAGTGTTTATGTTATCTACCACCCCAAAGATAACGATACCTTCTCAGAAAAATCTCTTACTCTGATTCAAGAGCTACATCAAGAGATCGATAATGCCCGAATGGGCCTTACGGAGTCCCGGGCTTTAGGTCTGTTAAGCCGTATTGAACGTATTGATAGCTTATATAATGCGCGCTATCAAATAGCAGATGGCGATACGCTAATCTCAAAAAAACTGATCGGAAACAATTTCCCTAAAACGGGGGGTGCCCGTGAAGCACGTCGCCAACTGGCCAAAAGTCAGGATAGCTTTGAACTAATCTATCATTCAAAAGACTTTAGGTACGGTGGAATTCGACTAAAAACAGATTTCGGCGTGGTACCAGTAGATGCACAACCTAAGGATAATACGCCGGTAGAAGATGATCTGCTAATGGATGATGGTGAGCTAGGTTTTGAAGACGATGATTCTCTTGAAATAAGCCTGGACGCTGAAATTGAAGAGATCCAATACGCCAGTATGCAGATGGATGAGTATTTGGATTTTATGACGGCTTTAAGGCTCATAACAGAACAACCAAAATATGAACATTTTGAATTTCATTACACTGGTAACGCCCCTGTGATGGAATTCGCAATGAATAATATGATGGAAGCGAGCATTTTGTTAGGCCTAATGGTGCTAATGGTTGTTGGTTTGTTATGGTCGTTATTTCATTCGTTCAGCGCCGTCATTTGGCCGATAACAGTGATTGCTGCTTCCGCGTTCTGGACCATTGGTGTGGGTAGCTGGGCAGGGATTACCTTTTCTACCATGGTTATCCTTACCTATATGTTGATTTTGGCCGTAGGTATTGCTGATTGTGTACATGTTATAAGTGCCTATGTTTTGTTTCGTGGGGAGCAGCATGATCACACCAACGCGATGGCGATGGCATATCGAAAAACTGGGGTCCCTATTTTCTTAACCACCATCACAACGATGGCAGGTATGTTAGCGTTGTTGTTAAGTGATATTCCACAAATTGGTGTTTTTGGTGTGACATCGGCGATTGGTGTATTCGCTGCGTTCTTACTAACGATATTTGTATTACCTGTGTTGCTTGATATTTGGCATCCATTCAATGAAAACAAGCCCGATCAGAATGGTAGAACCAATCGATTTAATCAATTACTTGATCGTGTTTTGGAAAAAATACCGGATTTTGCTGGTCGTCACGCGAAATCGATAGTAATGGCCTACCTTGGTTTCTTTGCTATGTTGATGTACGGAGCATCAAATGTGAAAGTAGATTCTAATTTTGCAGAGTTAGCTAAAGAAGGGAGTGCTATTCAGGTAACTTTTGATATCGTTGACAAGCATATGATGGGGGGATTAAACATGGAAATCCTTTTTGATTTTGACGCAGAAGATGCGCTAAAAGATCCTAAAGTGCTGAGTCGAATTGAGCAACTCCAACGGCATGTAGAAAAAAGTTACCCCGATTTTATACTGAAAACATTCTCCCTGGCTGACATTGTAAAAGATACCAACAAAGTGATGCATGAGGGCCTAGAGGAATATAAACAAATCCCGGAGGATCCAAGGTTAACAGCACAATTGCTTTATCTTTTTGATAGTGCAAACTCAGCAGATCGTCGAAACTTGGTTAGTGATGATTACAGTCGAAGCCATATTTCTTTGCACCTCAAGAATAAAGGCACCTATGAATACACCGACTTTTTTAGCAATATTCAAAATGATGTAAGACAAATAATACTACCACTCGATGGTACTTATCCTTTGATGAGAGCTGAAGCGACAGGCTCGTTAACATTAATGATGGAGTTGATTGATCATATTGCTTGGACTCAGCTAAAAAGCTTTAGCTTTGCTTTGATGATTATTACCTTAATCATGATGTTGACGCTTGGTTCTATTCAAGCCGGACTTATTTCAATGATTCCTAATCTTTTACCTGCAATTTTTACATTTGGGTTGATGGGGTTGTTAGACATTCCTCTGGATACGGACACCTTAATTATCGCACCACTTATTATTGGTATTGCAGTGGACGATACCATCCATTTTTTGGCGCATTATCGAGACTCCTGGTATGAGACTGGTGATGTGGATCAAGCACTAAAAAATACGATCAATGAAGTCGGTCGAGCGGTAACCTTCACTACCTTAATTCTAGGCCTTGGCTTTTCAGTATTGGCGTTCTCTGATTATTTAGGACTCGCGAAGCCCGGTATCTTTGGTTCAGCAGCAATCTTCATTGCTCTTTCATCGGACCTGGTATTTTTACCAGCACTCATTAAATGGTTGAAGCCAGACCTTGGCCGCAGTCGCTATATTTCCAAGCTACAGCTACAAGCTGCGTGATAAGAGCTGAATGTCAAAAGAAACAAGTTAATCAATTTATAGGCAGAAGAATGAAAAAAAATGGTTACGGATTTAATGCGTTTATTATAGTTGTGGGCTTACTGTTTTGTATCTCTGTTACAAAGGCCGATGAGGCAAGAGACATTATGGAGAAAGTGGATCATCTACAGCGAAAAACAGCAGATTCAACACTGACCAAAGCACGCTTATCTAGCTGTAAGTTTGGAAAAAGCAATAGGAAAGTTGCATGTGTCGAGAAGGCTCGAGTTAAACTAATGGAGTCTGTTTCTACGCAGCTCGGTAGTGAAAAAAAAGACAGTAAAAGCATTTCCATTTTGTTAGAGCCCTCTAGTGAGCGTGGCATTGGCATGCTCACCTATAGTTATGATGATACCAATAAAGATACCGAGTCTTGGCTGTATTTGTCTGCCCTTGGACGAGTAAAACGTATGGCAAGCGGCACAGGTGAGGATCAGGAACCAGTTTCCCTGTTTGGCTCAGAATTCACAACGGAAGATATGGAGTCTGGCAAGATGGATGAGTATGACTTCAAAATCCTAAAAGAAGGTGCATTTGGTAAGCACCAAGTGTGGGTGATTGAAGCGAGACCAAAAACGGTACGCCTTCAAAAGACAAATTACAGTAAAGTGCTTTTTTGGATAGATAAAGAACGCTATATCTCCCTTAAAGTTCAAAATTATGACAAACGTGAAAAACTGTTAAAGAAAATCATGTTCAAAAACATTGAGCAGATAAATGGTTTATGGATTGCCCGTGATACAACATTAATAAATATTCAGACTCAACGCTTATCTCGCATGAAAAATCTTGAGATTGCGATTGGTGTTGACGTTGATAATGAGTTTTTAACCCAACGAACACTAACAGATTTTGCTTATCGAGAACGTGAATTGGAAAAACTTCGCCAGCATATTCAGTAATGATAGAATAGGAGTTGTTAGGTGAAAATGACGAGTAAGAAGTATTTGGGTTGGATTTTGGGATTTGTGTTAATTAGTACACGTGCACTCTCCGTCGCAGAGGATCTATTAGAGGACGATGATTTTAGTTTTGAAGAAGAAATTGAGGTGGTCGAAGATAACTGGAGATCCGCTTTCAAAGCAACCCTTGAACAATCACAAACACATATTGCTGGAGGATTACAAACTCAACGCAGCACAGTGCGCATGGAATATGAAGATGGGTTTGCGAAAGGCTGGTATATTAAATTGGATAGCAAATACCGTTACTTTTGGCATGAGGATCAATTAGCGCAACAACAGAACGATGCTTATGGGCATCATCAGTGGCAACAAGCGTGGTTGCAGTATTCATTTGGTGCTTGCGCAATAAAGTCAGGACGACAGACATTGATTTGGGGAGAGGTTGAAGGCACCTTTGCCGTAGACATCGTTACACCCTTCGATTACACAGAACAATTGCTTACGGAATACAGTAATATTCGTCTTGCACAGGATATGGCTTTTGCAGAATGTTTTTCTGATCGTATTCAAACACAGTTGTTCTATATACCGAACGCAAAAACAGATGTGTATCGTCACAATACTTCACAGTTTCCTGTTCAGCTAGCTCCTGGAACACCTGCTTTGGATATGGATGTTGATGCCGAAGAGGAATGGGGAGGGCGCCTCAAATGGCTGGGGGATGGTTTTGATATAAGCATTATGGTCGCCAAGTTATATGGCAATAGTCCTGTGGTAGTTTTCGAACAATCTCTTCCGAAAGCTGATATTTCTTACTTTACGTTTTACGGTTTAAGCAGCTCGGTAGCGAGAGGGCGGCTGTTGATGAAGTTTGATGCAGGTTACAAAACGGATCAACTAACTTCTATGACCAGTAAAACCAGCAATCGTTATGACGTGGCTCTAGGTTTGGAATATACTACGTCTTCCAATCACAACCTTAACGGTGGTGTTTGGCGGGCAGGGTACAAAGGTGACGACGCGCCAGATAAAACCGATATAATTACCTTTGGATGGAGCAAAACCTACCTAAAAGATGATCTATCCATAAGTCTTCTAGGTAATTGGGTTTCTGAGCCACGCTATAAGTCAATAACTTTGCAAAGTGAATACCAGTGGGACGATTACTGGAATATTTCGGCGGCACTGGGGTTGGCAGATAGCGACGAGAGCATGTTGGATACACCGGTGTATCGTCCCGATGAAACCCTTGTATTTGCCATTAAGTTTGAGTTTTAAAAGGTTATTTGATGTCTAAGAATGCCAGCACCAATGCTTCAAATGAAACGCGACGAAAGCAGATACTCGACGCTGCGATAATCGTCTTATTAGAGAAAGGCTTTAGTAGTAGCAGTATGAATGATTTTATTCGCGCCTCTGGATTAAGCAAGGGGGGTGTCTACCATCACTTTAAGAGTAAAGAAGATTTATTGATGGGGGTTGTTAATCGCTACTTTGAGGAATATTTAGCAGAAGTAACGGCCATCGATTTAAGTAATGAAACAGCCTACGGACAATTACAGCATTTTTTAACAGGTCACCAAGACTTGCTGCTTAAAATGGGAAAACTATCTCAATTACTTATGGATTTTTACGTTCAAGCAGCCCATATACCCAGTCTTCGTGATCAGTTTCGTACGCAGTACGTAACGTTTCAACGCTATATTGCCGATATTGTTAAAAGAGGTATTGAAAATGGCGAATTTGTAAATACCACTACACCTAATGCCATTGCTTCTGGGTTGATTGGTGTATTCGATGGTATTTGTGCCGGGGTACTAATAGCCCCTGATGACATTGATTTTCCCAACTTTGCCGTTGAAGCCGCAATGGCTATGGTTGATGGTATTTGTGTTTGATCCGACCATCAACCCAAACTATGCCAGACTATCTAGGGTTAAGCCCTTTTAGTTTGGCTATTATCCCACACATAATTTCATCGGCTCCGCCGCCAATGGCGACTATTCTGGTGTCTCTATAGGCTCGCCCAACAATATTATCCTCCATGTAACCAGCACCTCCCCAGTATTGTAAACAATAGCTTGGTATTGTTCGTACTAGCTTTCCTGTTTTTAATTTCGCCATAGAGGCCAGCACCGTAACATCTTCCCCTCGTATATAAGCAGCGCATGCTTCGTGGGTTAAGGCTTTTAGCGATGCGACCTCAGTCATCATTTCTACGAGCTTATGTTGTACCACTTGGTTCGCGATAATTGGTTTCCCAAAGGCCATGCGTTCTTGTGTGTAGCTTATGGTTTCTTCGATGATTTTTTCAAGAGTTGGGTAGGTTCCTGCTGCACAGTAGAGCCGCTCTTCTTGAAATTGTTGCATTTGCATAAAGAAACCCGTTCCTTCGGTACCAATTAAATAGGATTGGGGGACGCGTACGTCGTCAAAAAATATTGTTGCAGTGTCAGAACATTGTAGTCCCATTTTCTTTAATGAGGTACTACGGTCTACCCCCGGAAGGTTTGCTGGCACGATAATGAGTGATTTGTTTTTGTGAGGATCTCCGTCACTGGTGTTACATAACAAGGTAAAAAAGTCGCACTGATTTCCGGTGGTGATAAACGTTTTACTGCCATTGATAATATAGTCATCACCATCCTTTTTGGCTGTGGTTTTAATATTAGCCACATCAGAGCCCGCGTGAGGTTCGGTGACGGCGATGCTGGCAACCATGTCTCCAGCGATTGCAGGTGCTAAGAATTCTCTTTTAAGCTGATCGCTACCAAAACGCGCAAGCGCTGGGGTGGCCATATCTGTTTGTACGCCAATGGCAGTGGGAACACCAGCGCCAATGGCACGGCCGTGTTCTTCTACAGCCATCAAATTATAGGAATAATCTAAACCCATACCGCCATATTCAACAGGCTTATGAATGCCTAATAGACCCAGATTACCTAACTTTTTAAATAATTCATGTGCGGGGAAGCGGCCTTCTTTTTCCCATTCGATAATGTGTGGATTGATTTCATTCTCCACAAATTTCCGCGTAGTTTCTCGAATCTGTTTATGTTCTGGCGTGAATTCCATGATAGCACCTCTTTTACAACGTTCTACAATTGAGGGGGGTGTACGACACATCCACCAATAATTTCGCCTGTCCATTTTGCTTTCAAGGCTTCTTTGATATTGGCTAGAGGAAATGTGTGAGATACATAAGGCGCAAGTAGACCGGACTCTACCCACTCCATTATTTTTTGCAATCGTTCCGGTCGGATACTAGCGTCATGTTGGGTGGATATGACGGTTGGGCAGCCCAGCACTTTTAGGCCTTTCATCATAATAAGATTAGTCGGCAACATATTCGCATTAGGCGCACCTCTTTGGCCTTTGCCTTTTGCAACAAACGGCGTTGATGCCCAACCGACAACAAGAAAACGGGCACCAAAAGTTACACAGCGCATACTCTCCAACGATATATCGCCCCCAACACCATCGTATACAACATCAACACCACGCCCGTCGGTGAGAGCTTTTACATCGTCGCGGAAGCGACTAACACCTTTTTCACCCTCGGCGGCCCTACAATTGATGACGTGATCTGCACCTTGTTCTTTTACAATCTTGAGCTTTTTGTCTGAACGTCCAGTGGCAATGACGGTTGCACCCACTAATTTTGCAATATGTACAGCGGCAAGCCCAGTTGCACCAGAAGCACCGTGAATGAGTACCGTCTCGCCGGCTTGTAGCTGACCGCAAGCGATAAGACAGTGGTAAGCGGTTTCGTAACTGCCAAGTAGGTTACATGCCTGGTCATATGAGAATCCATTGGGGATTTTACGAATAGCCTCGATCGGCGCAACCGCATAAGATGCAAACCCGCCATACTGTTGGTAGTCTCCTGGAGAACGAGGGCCTGCAACAAATCCGTCCACGAGTACACGGTCACCTACTTTTGCTTGAGTCGGGTCAACATCATTTCCTGTCCAGACTATATCTCCACTATATTCAAGTCCGGGGGTGTAGGGTAGTGGTGGCATATGCTGATATTGACCACTGGTCATCAGAAGGTCTACCCAACCAACAGCAGAGCTTTTAACTGCGACAATTACATCCTGAGGTTTTAAGGCATTTGGGTCAGGAGGCAATTGCTCTTCAATGGTTAAGTTATTTTCTACGCCTTCTAAGGGGTTTTCTGCAAACTCTGAAATCCGAACTCGTTGCCCTGTCTTTTGTTGAAAACCATAGGTTGAAGTTTTAAGCGTCATCGGTTACTCCTTGAGCTTTTCGGTTTTTTTTCGGAAGAGAGCTAGCAAAGCGATCCATGATGTTGGCGACAGAATCTACGTTACTTATGCGTTCAACACTTTTCCCCGCTTGGAAATAATCTTTATATCCCATGCCTTCTTTTGCCGAACGTTTGAATTTCCATATCGAAAGAACCGCGTAGTAGGTGCGAGTCCAGTGTTTTGTTTTACGGCCCTTCAGAAGTCGGCGGGCAATAGGGCCCGCTTGTGTACCCATTTTTTTAACAGACGCAGTTTCGATAATCGCGCAAGGTACACCTGAAATTTTATCGGTTAGTACAATGTCTATTTCATTAGCGTCAACGATGGCATCTTTGTAATCACTATGCGCATTGCACTCTTTGGCTGCAATAAAACGCGTACCTAATTGAACGCCTTGGTAACCCAGCGCTAATACCTTTGTCATATCCTGTTCGTCCCCAATGCCGCCTGCGCATAGGGTAGGGACGCCAAGATCTTTCGTTTCGTCATAAAGCTGTTTGGCCGTAAGATCGCCAGCATGGCCGCCAGCTCCGTCATTGACACAAATCAAACCATCAACACCGGCTTCCAATGCACGTTTTGCCCACTTACGAGAGGTTATATTGTGATAAACAATACCGCCTTTTGCGTGGGCTTTTTCTACTACCCATTCAGGGTTTCCAAGCGCTGTCACAAAAAAACGCACGCCTTCTTCCAGCGCAATATCCATCCATAGCTTCATTCGTTCTTCATAAGCACTTACGGATTTTTCAACGATGACGTTTAGGCCAACAGGTTTTTTTGTCAACTGTTTAATGAGTTTAAGACCTTCGCGAAATTCGTGTTGATGGGCATAAACCATTGCGATTGGCTGGATGATACCTATGCCACCAGCTTCCGATGCAGCGGCGACTAGTTCCGGGTTGCTACACGGGTACATAGCGCCACAGATAATAGGGTGCTCAATGCCTACTTGCTCTAAGAAAGTGCTTTTTGTCGAGATTGGTTGTGGGGACATGATAGATTCCATCTAATTATTTTCTAAACGATTAACAAGCTGCTCTAGCCTTTGTAAGTTGCGATCAAAGTCCGCGGGTTTTTTTTCTAATGGAATTAACCCAGTGAGAACAACAGTGATGATTTCGTTGGTTAGTTTATCGCGGTCAATGGGTGGCGAGTTGGTGGTAAGTACATTCCAGCCTGCATGTTCTAGGCAACCAAAAATCATATCTCGTATTGTTTTTGAGGATATGTCACTTCTAATTTCTTTGGTGGTGATGCCTTCTCTAATCACTCTCAATAAGATCTCACTGTAACTACGAGTGAGTTGATGCATTTCAGAATGAGGGTAGCTATTTAGAGGCCGGACTTCCTG
>CAJXXT010000083.1 GCA_913063495.1 uncultured Gammaproteobacteria bacterium
CCTGCACCCAATCACTTATTGGTAGAGAAAAAAGGAACATTTGATGAGCTGAAGTTTGTTTCTTATACACCACGTCCAATGGGTGAAACTGAGGTACAGGTTCGGGTGCTTAGCGCGGGACTAAATTTTCGTGATGTTATGGGTGTACTGGATGTTTATCCTGGAGAACCCGGTCCACTAGGTGGTGAGTGTGTTGGGGAAATAATTCGAATGGGTGGTGAGGTTACGGGTTACGCCATCGGTGAAAAGGTAATGGTGCCGTTAGCGCAAAGCTGTATGGGATCAAACACTATTATTGGTTACCAGCTGATATCTAAGACGCCAAACAATCTAACCATTAATGAAGCCGCTACTTTGCCGGTAGCCTATAGCACAGCGCTATATGCGTTGGACGATCTTGCCAAGCTAAAGCCTGGTGAGCGGGTATTGATACATGCGGGAGCCGGTGGAGTGGGTCTTGCTGCAATTCATATTGCTAAACATGCGGGTGCAGAAGTGTTTGCAACCGCAAGTGAGAAAAAGCGAGATTTCTTGCGAAGTATTGGTGTTGAGCATGTTCTGGATTCACGTTCATTGAGTTTTGCCCAAGATATTCGAGAGATTACTGATGGTGGTGGTGTAGATGTCGTATTAAATTCTCTAGCGGGCGAGTTTATTTCCACGAGTATGTCATTGCTGAATGCTGGAGGACGGTTTATTGAAATCGGAAAAGCCGATATCTGGTCACAAGACCGAGTAACCGCATTTAGGGGTGATATTAGCTATCACCATTTTGATTTGGTTACCGTCACCATGATGGAACCAATGAAATTAAAAGCATTAATGGAAATTATCATAGAGCGTACGGAGCAGGGTGCCTATCAGCCTTTACCGTTTACGTTGTTCTCACAGCGTAATGCCGTGGATGCGTTTCGATACATGGCACAGGGGAAGCACATTGGGAAAATTCTTATTGCGCCTGACCCGAAGCCTGCTGTCATTAACAAAGATAGTAGTTACCTGATTACTGGTGCAACCGGCGGTTTAGGGCTCTTGTTTGCTAATTGGCTGGCGGAGCAGGGAGCGGGAGAGCTGATATTGGCTGCTCGAAGGGATGTATCTGTTGTTGCTCCTGAACAGATTGCACTACTTGAATCTAAGGGATGTTTGGTTAAATGTGTTATTGCTGATATAGGTGATGAGAAGTCGGTAAGTGCCTTGTTTAATGATATCTCTGCACAGAGCAAACCCCTTGCTGGAATTATTCATGGAGCAGGTGTGTTGAATGACGGGTTCTTGATGAATCAAGATATGGCGAGCTTTGAGAAAGTAATGGCTCCCAAATTAGCGGGCGCTTGGAATCTCCATACAGCAACGCAACAAATGCCACTTGATTTCTTTGTGTTGTTCTCTTCATTGTCTTCTTTATTGGGAGCACCCGGTCAGTCGAACTATGCTGCTGCCAATGGGTTTTTAGATGGATTGGCGAGTTTACGACGACAGCAAGGTCTAACGGCAACAGCAATTAATTGGGGCCCCTGGGCAGAAGTTGGCATGGCAGCCAATGCATCAGTTGAGGCTAACGCAAAAGCTAGTGGTGTTAATTATATATTACCGACTGAAGGTTTGGCCTGGTTTGAGCAGGTGCTGGAACAGCAGCCCGTTCAAAGAGGCCTTATTGATGTTGATTGGGCTCAGCTTGCAAGTAATATGCAAGGTCAATTACCACGATTTATATCTGAATTAGATGTGAAAAATTCGGTAGCAGTGGATGAAAATCTTCACAAAATGGCCAAGCAATTTCGTGAAGATCTAGCGGTAGCACCCATTGACGAACGTACGCCTTTGCTGATTGAAAAAATATGTGAACAAATCAAACTGGTCATGGGATTGGAGGAGGATGAGGTTATTGATCCGAATCAACCACTGCAGGAATTAGGACTTGATTCGTTAATGGCGGTCGAATTACGTAATATTCTTTGCGCTCTTATTGATAAGCAGCTTCCGGCGACCTTAATGTTTAAATACCCGACGGTAGCAAGCCTAAGTGAGTTTCTCATTGCCGATATGTTTAAAGATGATATGCCGGCAGAAGAACCAAAAGCTGAAGTCGTTGATGTTGAGGAAGAGGAGGAAGAATCCCTTGATGATTTAAGCGAAGAAGAGCTTGAGGCAATGTTAAATGATGAGCTTGGTGAAGAAACAGATGACGATGATTTTTAAATAATAATAAGAGGCAAGTATTATGGCGAATAAAAACAATGAAGCCTGTAGTAATACTAAGGCCGAGGCGGCAGAGCAAGTAACATCTGACCAAGCTCGGGAAAAAACATCGAGTCGAAAACTTATTGAAAAATCGTTATTGGAGATAAAGAAATTACGTAAAAAAGTCAAAGGCCTTCAAGATAATCAGCAACAGGTTAGTCATGGTGCCATTGCTATTGTTGGTGTTGGTTGCCGGTTGCCGGGGAATATTCGCAATTTGAATGACCTTTGGAGTGTTCTAGAGAAAGGTCAAGATTGTATTTCTTATGATGGAAATAACCGTTGGCCGTGGCAGGATGTTTTTGATGAGAATCAAGATGCCCCAGGAAAACTCTACTCAAAGGCGATGGGGTTGTTGGATGACCCTATTGCCTTTGATGCAGACTTTTTTGGTGTGTCCCCTAGGGAAGCTAATGAAATTGACCCACAGCAGCGGTTGTTGTTGGAAGTTAGCTATCACGCTATGGAAAATGCAGGTTATTCGTTGCAGGCATTAAAAGGCAGTAAAACGGGAGTTTTTGTTGGGGTATCTTCACAAGACTATTCGCAGTTGGGTAGTCGATTTGGTGCGCCGGAAGATATAACTCCATGGCAGGGAACCGGTATATCACCTTCTGCAGCGGCAGGTCGGTTATCCTATTTGTATGACTTTAATGGGCCAAGTTTAGCAGTGGATACTGCTTGTTCGTCATCATTGGTAGCACTGCATTACGCTTGTCAGAGTTTGCGCCAAGGGGAGTGCGATGCTGCTTTAGTGGGCGGGGTTAATATGATATTAAACCCTGGCACAAGTATTCTGTTCTCGAAAGCAAAAATGTTATCAGTAGATGGGCATTGTAAGACTTTTGACAAAGACGCCAATGGATACGTTCGTTCCGAAGGCTGCGCTGTAGTGATGGTCAAGCGTTTGCAGGATGCAATTAAGGACGGAGACCATGTTCATGGCGTGATACGTGGTACGGCAGTGAATCAAGACGGTCGTTCTCAAGGACTAACGGCACCCAATGAAATATCTCAACAAAAAGTAATTAATGCTGCTTTACGGCAAGCGCAATGTACCGCTGATGATGTTAGTTATGTAGAAGCACACGGAACGGGAACGCCATTGGGTGATCCTATTGAGGTAAATGCCCTGCAGGAAGTGTATGGGAAGCATAAATCATCAGATAAACCACTACATATTGGATCTTGTAAAACAAATTTTGGACACGCGGAAGCAGCTGCTGGAATGTTTGGCTTATTAAAATTAGTCGTGTCATTACAGCACAAAAAAATTCCTGCAAGTTTGCATTTTTCCAATCCTAACCCCTATGTTAATTGGGCAAGCATGAATGTGAAGGTAGTCGATCAGCTGCAGGATTGGCCCGATGCACCTTTAAGAGCAGGGTTAAGTGGATTTGGTTTTACCGGAACGAATGCTCATGTCATCGTCGAATCTTATGAGCCAAATACTCTCGATGACCTCAATGCGCTTAATAATTTAGACACTTCCGATGAAGAAAAATTATGGTCCCCAGCGATATTTCCGTTATCTGCAAAAAATGAATATGCGTTAAAAGAAGCTGAAGTACGGTTGTCAAATTACTTGGTTATAGCCGACAAGGGATTGGCTTCTGCAGAGTCAAAAAAACAAATATTGCCAGCTATTTCACGCACTTTGTCAGTTGGTCGAGAACACTACCATCATCGTTCAATTTTTAGTGAAAGTAATAAAACGCCTGTTTATGGGAAAAAGACTAAGCCAAAAATCGAATCTGTTTTTAGGTTTACCAACACGGATGCGATTGATATAGGTGTCATTAATACGTTAACAATGAAAATCCCCATATTTAATGAAAATTGGAATGACATTCAATCTATTGTTAGTAAACAGGGAGACGATGTTAGCAAATTACTAGGTGAAAAGTTTGCAGATGCATTGACGAATTTCGGGTATCAGTATTCGTTGACAAAAATGTTTATAGCCTGGGGGATAAACCCCAAAACGCTAATTTCAGAAGGTGTTGTAAATAGCAGTTTTAAAGATCCAGATAGTTCATATGGCAACTCTTGTGGCAACTCTTGTGGCAACTACAGTGGCAACAATGTCGGGCTTATCTGTGCATCAGAATTGTCCGCAGCTTGTGTGGCAGGTTTAATGTCACTCGAAGGTGCAATTGACACGTTATTCGAGTTAGCAAAAGTAGCTAAAGGTAGCACCTCCAAAGAGTCAGTTATCAAAGATGGTGTTAATAATGAAAGTGCTACCAGCGAGAGTGTTAGCAAGAATATCGTAGCACGTTGTAAAAGGCCGAGGCTTCGTTTTATTAGTCCATTGGCGATAGAAAATGGCGAGCCAATGTTATTTTCGAGTGATGTCAATGTAATGACTCATTGGGTGAGTCAGTTGGTAGACATTGCAAAAGGCAGAGTTGATCACGTTGAGGTTATTGGTTTAGAAAAAATTGTGCCTTGGGATATTTTAATATCTCTAGACGAATTGGTAATAGTGAAGGGTATTGAAAAATTAGACAGTCTCACTATAGAGAGTCTCACTATAAAGCAAGAAAGTGCTCATAATATACGGTTTGATTGTTTGAAGAGTATGGAATCCTTACTGGTTTCTGTATATGTGGCCGGTGTTGATGTTGACTGGAAGACGGTGTTTGTAGGTTCTACGTGCACTGAGACAATACCGTTACCTGGGTATGCGTTTCAAAGAAAGGACTACTGGAATACTGCAATACCTCTGCACCTTCTTAATGTGGCACAAGATTGTAATATTGACGTAGCTCCAAATGACTTAACCCCAAGTGACGATGATGAAGCGCTGGAGCAATGGAGTTATCAGTATTCGCTTGAAACGACAGAATTATTAACGAATGAAATGTCAATGCCTCAGAAGTGGTTAGTGATTTCAGATGAGGAGCAAAATGCAAATGCTCTTTATTCCCAATTGGTATCGCGAGGGCATCAAGCCTCGGCCACTGTTATCCATGGGAATGACAATGGCTTTTCTTTACGGGATATATGGAATGATACGGAAATTGTAGCGGCCAAAAATCGTGAAGATGTCGAACATTGGCTGTTAAATAAAGCGAAGGGTGAACAGCTGAATATTGTATTTTCAGTAGGAGGGAAAAGTAGTGTTGAAGATTGGATGCGTTTTGAACAACAATATGCTGATATCACTAATGTTACCTTATTTCTGGCTCAGGCATTAACAAATATATCGAACATTAGCTTATGGACGATGACCGCGAACGGATTGATTGATGGATTGAGTCAGGATGAGAGTGGTAATGGACTTCCATTTTCTTGTACGTCATCGTTGTTAACCGGGTTTAGTAAGGTGTTAGCGTTAGAGTTATCTGATGTGATGCAAGGGCATTTGGATTATAGGTCTAGCGATTCCGAATTAGGTCGGGTAATGGCTTCGGCGTTGGTGGATGGATTGATGTCGGATCTGCCCTTTGCGAATTTGCACTATGATGGCAAGACATGGAGGGCACCGGTGCTCCAGAAAGCCCCAGCGGAGGTTGTTAGGCAGAAGGCAGTTGAACAAGGAACGGAGGCACTGCGCCAAGATGCATTTTATTTGGTTGCAGGCGGAACCGGGTCGATTGGTTTATCTACGGCGCAACGGCTCATTGATCGTGGTGCAAAACATATCGTATTGCTGAGCCGGTCGGGTATTAACGAAGAATCACCGGCTTACAACACCGTTAGTGGAATGAAGTTATCGTGCGAGGTGTTAACACCGACAATTGATATATGTAATCGTGAGGCTCTACAAAACTATCTTGAAGCGTTGCGAAAGGAGCTTCCGATTGCTGGGGTTATTCATGCTGCAGGTACATTTGATATAACGCCATTAACATCTCTGACGTCAGAAGAGTGCTTTTCAGTAATGGATAGCAAAGTTATAGGTTTGCGTTGGTTGGATGAGTTAACAAGAGAAGATGAAATTGAGATGTTTATTGGTTTTTCATCCATTGCCTCTGTATGGGGATCTGCGGGAAATTTTCATTACGCAGCTGCAAATTATGCGGTTGATAGCATCATTTATTATCGCCAAATTAGTGGGTTGCCTGGTGCGGTAATTAATTGGGGGCCTTGGGCCGATTCCAATATGGTAACCACAGAGTCGGAAAAAGAAGCAAATAGACGTGGTCTATTTGCTATGGATAAGGCTGCAGGGGTTCGTTGGTTGGATCAGTTCTTGTTAAGGCCTACTGCTGAACAAACGATTGTTGCAAAAGTGCAATGGCAACGTTTGAAGCCTCTCTTAGATCTTACCAAAATGGGGAGCATGTTAAGTAAAATCGATATTAATGATGATAATAAATTGTTTGATGACGAAAACGTAACGTTAAACATGCATGTTGAATTAAATGCTATTGATATTGCATTTAAGAAAGACTTAGAAACGCTGTCACAGGAGCAAGCGGAGGTTGCGTTGTTAGAATATGTTAAACAACAGTTAGCAACGGCTTTGGAATCAGAAGTAGAAGATATTGATGTTTTTCAACCACTGTTAAATTTGGGTATTGATTCATTAATGGCGGTTGAGTTTAAAAATCGAGTAACAAAAGTTACCGGCGTTGAGATTCCGCTCGTAAAGCTAATGGAAGGTAGCAATTTATGTGATTTGAGTAAAATGTTGTGCGATGAATACTTTCAATTGGAAAGTGTTGCAGCGGACGATGATTTAGTTGAGGAAGATGACGGGTTTCTGGAAGGTGTGTTATGAATGCGCCTGAGAACTCGCGTTATTTGTTGGAGCGCTTTTTAGAGCCTCATTATAAAAATGGTCTGGAGCTGTGGCTGGATCAAGGCCAGTTACGCTTTAAGGGGCCGAAGGAAATTTTAAAGAAAGAGTTGATTGTTGCCCTAAAGAAGCATAAATCAGACATTATTTTGATGCTTCAAGAGGCTACCATTATTGACTCTGGGTCTAGTGACGTTGCGTCTAATAATGAAGGCATCAAGTCAGCAGGAGAAAACCGTAATGTTATTGACGCTGAATATTCACTGTCAATGAGTCAGTCTGCTATTTGGATGTTGTATCAGTTTGCACCAAATAGCCCTGTTTATAACACAACGTTTTGTGCGAGATTGCATGAAAGTGTTGATATTAATCTACTTGAAAAAGCCTACCAAAATACCGTTAACCGCCATGATATGTTGCGTAGTCGGTTCTTAGATGGTGATGGAGGCAGTGTTCAGCAGGTTATGCATAGCTCCCAAGTATCAATTGATGTGGTTGATGCTATGTCCTGGGAACAGGGGGCTATTGATGAATGGTTGAAAACGGAGGCTGTTGCCCCATTCGATTTGTCCAATTCAAATGCATTAAGAATTAAATGTTTAAAGACCAACGCTGGTAGTCTTCTTATTGCTACAATTCACCATATTGCAGCAGATTTATGGTCGTTACTGATTATTGCAGAGGATCTTTTTTCTGACTACCAGCATTATCTTGCCCATGGGTACTTTAATTTGGTTAAGGCCAAGCATAGGTATCAGGATCATGTAGCCCAGCAAAAGTTGTATCTTCAGTCTGATGATATTGGTGATGTGAGGTCATATTGGCAAGAATATTTGACTAATGCCTCGTTTCAACTGGAGATGCCAACGGATTTTGTTAGACCCGCAGTAATGATGATGTCTAGCGCTAGGCGAAGTACTATTATAGATAGTCAGGTGACGGTATCGGTAAGAGAGTTTTGTAAAAATAATGCAATAACACCCTATGTTCTATTCGAATCAGCCTTTCAGTTACTGCTTTTTCGTTATGTTCAGCGCTCGAATTTTCTTATTGGAACGCCAACATTTGGTCGCTCAAAGCAGGCACTAGAAAAAATTGTTGGAGATTTTGCTAACCCTGTTGTACTTCGTGCGAACATTGTCCGCAGTAGTCGAGTAGCGGACTGGTTGAAAGGAAATCAAAAAGACCTTTTTAAGGTGATGGCATTGCAGGATTATCCTTTTCCCTCTTTGGTTGAGCTTATTAACCCTCCAAGAGATGCATCTCGAACACCGCTTTTTCAACATATGTTTGTTTGGCATCAGGGGAATAAGGACACATTTTTACAGCAAAATCTTATCGAGGAAATTCTTCCTATCTCCGGACCCTGTGGATCGCCCTATGATATTCTATTGTCGGTGAGTGACGTGGGTGATTCTTTTGAGTGCCACTGGACGTATCAAACGTCACTGTATGAAGATGTCTCTATTAAGCAGTTTTCTCAAGAGTATGAACAGCTTATTTATTCATTACTAGAAAGCTCTAATGAAACGACAATCGATACCGTATTAAATGAAATAGAATTTCCTTCGTTAGATATTTGTGGAGAACTGACAAACAACGTCTTTTTCAAAGGTAAGTCATTGGGCCAATTTATTGCTGATGATAGGGTTGATAACGATGAGGATACTGAATCAGAAATAGGGAACTCCCTGTATTCCTTGATCGGATATTCCTTAATGAGTATCGACGATGATTTTCAGCCGATAACTTGTCTCCATGAGCGTGGGCGATTAGTTCGGCATAGTTCGGATAAATCAACAATATTGCCGTTAACAGGGCACTATAACGCTAAGGGCGATATAGTAGTTACTGAAATATCGCTCGGTTGGGGCATTGTTGATAAGCGATTGGTCAACCTTGGGGGGATGGTTTTAGAAAAATATGAGGATTTATCTGAGCGCTGTATGATTTCTCGTTGTTGTATTTCTGATGAAGGGAATGTCAGAAATGTCCTGTATTTTGAAAGCGAAGGCGATGATGTTGTTGATGCTGGTATTAGCGAAAATTTAAGAAAAACATTTGATTTTCTTCAGGATGTTATTTTCCTTTCTCGATTTGTACGGGATAAAAATGGTGATGTAGATCGACATTGGTTGTTGGGTATTCCGGTGTTTGATATGCCTATATCAATCAGAAGAACACAGCAGCCGCTAATACCACAACAATATTATCCAGGTAAAGATGAACTGAACAAGGAGGGAAAGGTAAATGTTAACAGTATGGAGAATGTTCAGATAGATGAGGATGAACCTGCTTTACTGATGGGGGATACGTTGCCTTTATCTATACCTGTAACAAATATTGTTGACGCACTGATTAAAACTGCAGCATTAGATGGTGATATTGGTTTTAAATTTATTGATGAAAAAGGTGATATTTCAGATTTATCGTACAAAGAACTTTTACATTCTAGCATTGTTGTTGCGAATGGACTTCGTAAAAAAGGAATACGAGAAAAACAGATTGTTATTCTTCAAGTATCGGATCGTTCGCAGTACTTTACCTTGTGGTGGGCTTTGTTGTGGTTAGGTGCTATGCCATTAACCATAGCGGTTCCAAGTGAGTATTCAGATGATCAACCAATAGCACGAAAACTAAAAAATGTCGTAAGCAGTCTCACTGACTGTGTTGTGATTAGTGATTTTTCAGATAGTTCTTCAGATGGTATATTGGATGGTTTGTCAGATGGTTCTTCGTATAAAGCTTCGTTAATCGAAAATTATATTAATTGTAGTGTGTTTCATATTAATGACCTTGTTAATTCGCTTGATGGCGTCGTAGTTGAGGGATCAATACAAGAGCGAAGCTATTCTAAAGCGAATGATGTGGCATTTTTACAACTCACTTCAGGCAGCACTGGAACGCCAAAAATCATTCAAATCAGCCATCAAGGTATACTTCATCAGGTTTACGCTGCAGCTGAATATAATCAATTTGAGGTTGGAGATAAGACGTTAAATTGGCTCCCTTATGATCATGTGGTTCCAATATTAACGACGCATTTACGGGATGTCATACTAGGTTTAAGCCAATATCAAGTGCCAACGACATCCGTTTTATCTGATCCATTATGTTGGCTTCAGTTGATGGGGGAATATGATATACAGCATAGCTGGTCACCAAATTTCGGATTCAAGCTAGTTGTTGATGCCCTAAAAGTAATTGAGGCTTCAGGGGGAAGAGTTGATATTCCCTCTCTACATAAAATAAAAACACTGATGAATGCAGGGGAGCAAGTTATCCCTTCCGTCGTTTCAGATTTTATGAAGGTGTTGCAACCGTTCCACCTTGGTGATGGTGTGATGCAGTCTGCGTTTGGTATGGCGGAGTCTTGTACATGTATCACCTATGATAATGAGTATAGTTTGGATGATAAAAAAAGTGGGGGGTTTTCATCTCTTGGTGGTGTCATTCCTGGAGTTGATATTAGAATAGTCGATGAGGATAACGTACTTTCGGACGTGGGGAAAATCGGTAGGATGCAAATGCGCGGCCCGGTTGTTACGCCGGGTTACCTGAATAATCCAAGTGCAAATGAAGAATCATTCGTGGGTAATGGTTGGTTTAATTCAGGGGATTTGGGGTACATATTCCAAGGAAAATTGGTGTTAACGGGGCGAGAGAAAGAAATGATCGTCATTCGTGGCGTTAATTACTATTGTTATGAGATCGAAGAGTCGATAACCCATCACCCCAGTGTTACACCTACATTTGTTGCTGCCTTTTCAGTAATAGGTGATTCTAGTAATGAGGAACTGGTTGTTGTTTATGTAGAAAGTGATAATTCTGAAATTTATCATTCTGAAAGAGACCTTAATACGATTATCAATAGGGAATTTGGAATTGAAGCTCGCTATATTGTTAGTGTAAAGCAGGATCAGTTTCATAAAACTACGAGTGGAAAAATACAGCGTTCTCAATTTAGAAAATTGTTTCAGACCGGTGAGTATAAGCAGCAGTGTCGTGATTTTGATAGGTTGATGGGGGGCGTACCTGAGACTGATTTACGTGTTCCTTACTTTATATATGAATCTGGTATGGAGAAGGTAATATTTCCACAGTCTGAAGATTTTGTCGATGACACGCATTTCACCGTTTTTTCTTTTGATAATAAACTGGTTGAATATACTAATAGCCGCTGTACAAATAGGGTCGTCGTTGAAGTAAATAGCGTGACGGATATTGTCTTGTTATCAAAATCTATACCGACGAGTGGTTCCAAGAATGGCTCCAAGAACACGGCGTCAAATATTCTATTATTATTTTCGTTTCCAGAGATCACTGACGTTGAGGAGATGCAACGGTTAGTCATAAGTATCGCAGGTACCGTTGCGGAGCTTGATCGTCTGTTTGACCAGGAAAAACGAAGTCGTTTAAATAATGAAGTGGTTTTTAATGTGGTTTTGACGAAATCGTCAAAGCACCCTGTGTCAGGCATGATGAGCATGAAACCGCTAATGGATTCGCTCACTCAAGAACTAGCTAGCAAAGCTATGGAGAATACTGAAGGCACGATTTCTCTATTACGTTTACGAATTGTAAATGAGTTTGAAGTTTCAGATAGTCTATTGGAAAAAATCATAAGATTGCACTCTGTTAAACCCCCCTTGTACCTCGATGCTGATGCTGTGTTTCGACCAGTGCTGCAACCTTCTTCTGTATCTATGCAGCCCTTGATCAACGATGGAAATACCCCATCGTCCATTTTTCGTAAAGTATTTGTCGTTACCGGTGGGTTTGGTGGGTTAGGCGTAGAATTGGTTAGGTACCTATTAGACAATCAATGCAAAATTATTGTTATTGGTAGAAGGGATATTAGTCTGTGTGAAAAAACGCAAAGCTTAGCTAGGCATATCCGCAGGGATTATGGTGATACATCCTTGTCTTACCATTCCGTAGCGTCACTAGATAATGCCAATATTGAAACTTCAGTCTGTTCGGGTTTGCGATATCTGGAGGAAAAATCAATAGATGGAATTTTCCATTTAGCGGGTTGCTATTTGCAAAAATCAATACCCTCGATGACAGATGAGGATTGGTCTCAGTGTTTTGATGCCAAATATGAAGGAAGTTTGGCGTTAGGCCGCTATTTACAACAAGCGTGGCCAATGGCAATGCTTGTTAATTTTAGCTCAATTAATAGTTATTTTGGTGCGCCGGAGCTTTCAGGCTATAGCACAGCGAATGCGTTACAGAATCAGTTGTCAGATTATTTTAATAACGCAGAAAATAAATGGGACAATGGCGGAGGTGCGATTAGAACGTTCTGTTTGAATTGGAGTGTCTGGCCGGATATTGGAATGGCTCAGGGGTTTAGTTCTCAAGATATAGCATTGGCAAAGAACAAGGGTTTTTTTCCAATGTCAACGAAGAAAGATTTATTCTTGCTGGATTCTATTCTGGATTCTAAACCTGGAAACTACTGGTTAGGATTAGATCATGAGAAGTCGGCAATAGCCGCAGAGATTGATTGGAAGGTTGCGCCAAGGCAGTGGCATATTGGTGCTCTCAATGCGGAGCCCCAAGTGTTACAAATGCATCAATACGTTGAGTTACCTACGATTCCTCAGCCACATTTTGATGTGTTGGATAGCACGTTAATAAGTGGGGGACAACCGCCAAGAAATAAGATTGATGAGATATTGTTTGATATCTGGGTTAGTTTGTTGGGGGCAAGGGTTTCACATATCGACCAAACATTTTTTGAGTGCGGGGGGAATTCTGTCGTTGTTACTCAGTTAATGTACAAGATCACGGTAAATTTTAACGAATCTTTACCTTTGTCCTCTATTTTCGAATATTCCACTATTCGAAAGTTTAGTGATTTTCTCTCAAAGAAAAATACACCTAAAGAGGAAACCCCAGAAGAATCAGCGTTTTCGTCTGCTATTTCCTCACTCAACTTAATGGATCAGGTAAGAAAACTTGGAAAGGGTCAGGTTACGTTAATATCCGGAAACATTGAGCGACCAAAAAATACAATTATTTATATCCCTGCATTGATAGGGTTACCTCATAGTTATCAACATTTATTGCATGCATTCCCAGAATGTAACCAAGTGTTATTGTCCCAGGACGTATTAACACAATCAGAGGTGTCAATAAGCCAGTTAGCATCCATGTATATTGAATTATTGAAAAGTGCAGATGTTGACCTGGCTCGTTGTTCGTTTGTTGGATGGTCATTTGGTGGATGTGTTGCATTTGAGATGATGCGTCAGTTGGAGGCTTCAAGCGCATTACCAAATCAACGTAAGTTGATAATAATTGACAGCGGTATTCAAGGCGCTATCCCTTCATTTTTGGGAGATGACACGGTTGCATACCCTTTGTTTTCTAAGGATCTTGGGCAGAATATGGAGGCGATTGAAGGCCGCTCTAACGCTGAGTTAATCTCTTCAATAGCTTCAAAAATTGATTCATTACAAGCGTTTTTTTTAGGAAAGAACGTCGAAATAGGTACTGATGTGTTAAGCGTTTGGTTTAACACGTATAAGAATAACATGCAGCTGTTAAGGGAGTATAACCCTGGTTGGCAACGAATTGATGCTGATGTGGTTTATATAAAAGCGAATGGCAATGCTCTTGCTACTTCCGATATGGGGTGGGGGGAGCAGTTTTTAAATTTTAACGTCATCGAGCGCGATTCCGACCATCAACAGGTGGTCTACGATAGTGTGCTAGTGGACTTGATTAAGACGTGTGTATAGGGTGGAGATTATGGATTTTGAGCCAGGAAAAAAAATAACAATATCGGCGTTTTTTGTTTTTGTGTTGATCAGTATTTTATTGTTGCCAAATATTGTTTTGGCTAGTGGTATTTCTGTTGCAAACACCTGTAACCCTGTTGCAGAGGTGTCGTGCGGCCTCCCGTTTCCATCTGATCTGTTTTTGAATACTAGTGGGAAATTGAATTATAGCGATAATATTTTTGATCGCGAGGTTGGTGGACAGTTAAGGGATAGTGAATTCTCGGTTAAATCTCAATTTCCCGTAGGGTTTCGTCCAAGTCAAATTTTCAATGACAGTGAAGGTTTTTCTGCGTTAGGCCCTGTTTTGTTTGAGCTGTCTGAATGGCCGCAGGAGGAAATATTAAGATCAGGTGATGGGCAATTACTGGTTTTTGATCGAGATAGTGGGGAGATAGTCCCTATGATTGTGACACTAAGCAGTGTTGCTAATCCAGAGAGAGAGTTTCGACAAAAATCCCCCGTTGTTATAGCGTGGCCTCGTGCACGGTTTGAATTCTCCGGGCGTTATGTGGCGGTTTTGTTAAGGGATCAATTACACACAAGAAGCAGTGGTGGAGAAGAAGTATTTGATCCAAGTGAAGGGATGAAAAAGATTCTTGATGGCAGTGGATCATTTTTTGTTAAAAATGCCTATGCACCTATTCTGGATACCATTGATGAAGCTGGGATTGATAGAAATAATATTATCTCTTTAACGTATTTTACAGTTCGCCCCGAGTCAGAAGTAACGACCCCGATTCCTTTAATGATTCAACGAGCGCTAGGGCAGTCTGGCTTTGTACAAAACTTGCATCAGCGATCCTCGCTTGATACATCTGAGGATGCGCTAATGACATTGGCAGGGGATCTGTCATTGATAAATTTTCGTCGAGTAGATGGTGGTATCTATCCTCCTTATACACCTCAGCCTGACAGTTCTTTAGACCACACTGATTTTATTCTTACTCTACCAAAGGTGCCAGAAAACGAGGACGTTCCTTTGATGTTATGGGGGCATGGTTTAGCAAACTTTAAAGATTATAAACACTCTGGCTATAGAAGAGCTGGCAGGTTAGGGATTGCTACCTTGGCAATAGATCATCCCAATCACGGTAAACGTGTAACTGTTGATCCTAGAAAGTCTCCATCAATAGCACTAGCGGTGCGATCTCCGTTAAATATGATGCATTTGTTGGGAATGTTTGTGCAAACAGTGATTGATCATGCGGTTGTCGCCCGAATGGCTCATGATCTCTTACCCGAAAAACTTGCTGAATTGAAATTACAGAAACCCGAAATACCCAGTATCGATATTACTAAGATGTATTATCAAGGATTGTCTCTAGGCGGTATGGTGGGGCCAACCATTGGTGTTACAGCACCTTATATCGAAGGGGCTTATGTTGTTAATGGTGCCAGCAGTCTAATGCAGCTCTTTTCTGAGTCTGCAATGTGGGATGGAAATACCAGTATGGTCATTCCCGCAAATGCGACAGGGGCAGAAGCAACATTGGTGTTGGCGATGATGCAGCATTACATTGATATTGCTGACGGCTCAAATTTTGCGCATTGGTATCAAAACCCTCCCGTTGGAAACTTCACCAAAAAGCTAGGCATGCTTTATGCGCTAGGTGACGGTAGTGTTGTAAATGATACCAGTTTGGCGTTAGCTGAAATTGCTGACCTTCCCTTGTTGAAAACGGTAATTGAGCCGGTATTCCAGCTTCGAGATGGAGAGGAGGGTAGGGACGGTTATGAAAATGGTAACGGTGTTGCTCAAACGGGTTATGGTCTTGATCTTGCGGAAAACGCTGTTGATGAGCTAAAGGCATTTGACCCCAATAGAGTGACTAACTTAGAAGGTCTAAGTGTTTTTGGTAATCTTTCCGGTTTGGACTTTGGCGACAGTATTCTCGCGGATTCGCTGGAGTCTCTACTTGCATCGGCGGGAAGTGAGAGTGAAGTAGATTCATTTGAAGAATTGGTTGATATCGTTTATGACGGTGATCTGGAATCATTCCTTACGCATTTCAATCGTAGTTCTGTTGAGGCTGTAGGTTATAATATCGATTGGGTTTGTGGTGTCGTCAATGTTACCACTGAGCGTTGTGCCTACGCTAAAGTTAAAGCAGAGGAAGATGCGGAAAATTCAGATCTAATTGACGATGAAGTCGATCCGTCGGATCTTGAAGATCTACTCGGCGTCGGGGCACTTGGAACTATTGAGGTAAAAGTTGTTGATGGAACAGGTGGATCTACCAATCCAATAGGTATTGCTTTGATTTCTGCATTTTTATTATGGCGTAAACGTTTTTCAAAGGATTTTATGCGACGCGCGAAGAAGGCGTTGATGTTGCCGTTTGTGCGTACAACCATCTCCGCAATACTTTCTGCTGCTACTTGGTTTTTATGGGCGTTATGGGTTAATTGGGGGCAGGGCGATAACGCGTGGAGTAGTGGCTTTGCACAAGGCGTTAGCAGTTTTTGTACCACCTTTACGGGAAGCTGGCTGATGGAATGGTTGTTTGTTCGATTGGGCGGTGAACCCTTGGCATGTGCGTTAAATGTTATTATTGTTAGCAGTTGCTCTCTGCTTTTTATGGTATTTATGCATGAGGTAGCTGACACGCAGCGTGTTTTTATTACGGTCTTTCCGATATTTAATGTTGTTATTGCTTTTTGCACAGCGTATGTATGGGGTCTAAGACGCTTAAATACGGAAATAACTGCTGTTGAATAGTGCTTTTGAGATGATTAGCTGGATTACACGCAGCCCAAGAGTTAGACACGTTTTTTTTAAAGTGCATTTTCTTTTGTTGGTTATTCTTGCGCAAAGTACATCAATATTTGCTTCTGAAAGTGAGGGGCGTGACGAATGGGATGTAGATTGGACGTTTGAATCAATTATCCAGTATCGCTATTTTACAGATACTAACGACGGGGGTAATAGTAGGGATAGTAGTAAGGAAACTTCAAATATAGAAAACCAAACATTTGTTGAGCAGCAATATTCTGATCAACAACAGTTTCCTATATTTAATCAACGCTTGGGGTTCTCAACATCAGATGTATCTGGAGACCATTTAGTGACGGGTGACTTTTTTTTCCATTATGATCATTATGATGAGAATAACCGTTATATGGATGTTAGAGAATTAGATTGGCTATATAGCTTTGATGATTATCAGGTTCGGGCCGGAGTAGGTCAGGTTAGCTGGGGAGTTAATGATATATTCCGAACGGTTGATACGATTAACCAAATAGATACTCAAGCCTGGCCATCTCGTACCAAGCTAGGTCAGCCATTGATATCTTTTGCAGGTTACCTTAATGATAATCTGTTAGAAGCGTACATTCTTCTGGATCATCGAAAAAGGCGTTATTCTGGTGAAAACGGACGGTTACGATATCCTATTCTTATTGACGAAGACCCAATCTATGAACGTGGCGCAACAGGAAAGGTAGATTTTGCGCTACGGTGGCAGTTTTCTCTATGGGGGGCTGATGTTGCTTTATCGCATTTTTATGGAGTGAGTAGAGACCCCTATTTCACGTTTAATTTTGATTTTGATCATCCACGGTTAGTTCCTGTATATCAAAAAATAAACCAGCCTTCGATAGAATTGACTCGAGATTTTGATGGGTTACTGACAAAATTTGAAGCAAAGTACGAGATGGGCGGTTTACAGCACTATTTTTCTTATGCGGGTGGCATCGAGGTTTCTTTCCCTGAAATAGTGGGTAGTGATATAGATACAACGGTAATTTTAGAGGCTATCTATGATAGTCGTGATGAAGCCAATAATAATGTTTTTAACAGAGATGTCGCTTTAGCATTTCGGTTACAATTTAATGATAGCTATGAATCGAGCTTGCTTGTTGCAGGTGTTCAAGATTACGAATATAGCGAACGTTTGTTGTTAGTGCATTGGCGTAGTAACCCTGGTCAGCACTGGCGATTTGATGCGATTCTTAATATCTTCCAGTCTTCAGAGAAAGCCCTTGATAGAACCGCATTTGATAAGGCGTGGGATGACGCATTTGATAATATATCCTCAGGAAACATCCCTCTTCCAATTTCATTGGTGAATAACATTTACGCATCAATATCTGAAGTAACCCTCAGTCGTCGTGATTTTGAAAATCTAATAACCTTTATGAATTCACTGCAACAACCGGGCGGGTATAAAGCTTCCTATGTTGATACGGTTCCGGATGTACTGTTTGAATTGATGAGAGTTACCGATGAAAGTCAGAAGGTTAATCTTATTGATGAAGAAGACTATTTTGCTATTAGCATTTCATATCTGTTTTAGGAGTTGGTAATGAAAATTAAATTTGGGTATTGGGTTTTAACTGCGAGTATTGTTTTTTTATTGAGTGTTAACCTTGAGGCTGTAGAAACTAAAAACGGTGTTGATATTATTCGACGAGCCGAGTTGAATGCTACGGGATTTAAAGACATGGTTAACCGAGTGTCAATGACACTTGTAAATGCCGAAGGTGGTGTGTCGGAGCGAGAGATGTTGATTAAGGTTATAGCTCTTGACGAGGGAGAGTCGAAAACTTTGACGGTATTTACCAAGCCAGCTAGAGAAAAAGGATTCGCGTTATTAACCCACTCTCATCGCTCTACAAAGGATGATCAATGGTTATATTTGCCGGCTTCAAAACGGGTTAAAAAGGTCGCCAGTAACAGTGTTGGTTCGTCTTTTCGTGGAAGTGAATTTACCTATGAAGATATCGCCAGTCAACATCGAGACCACTATCGATTTGATTTTATCAACACTGAAACCTGTGGTGATAAAACATGTTATGTCATTGATCGATTTCCTGAATTTGATGAATCTAGCTATACTAAGACACGATTATACATTGATACCGAGTACTATCTCGTTCAAAAAGGCGAGTTTTTTGACGTAAAGAAAACGTTGTTTAAGACCATGCTAGCTAATAACTATACTAAGCATAAAAATGGTGTGTGGAAACCGGAAACGGTTGTTATGGAAAATCACAATACCCATGAGAAAACTGAAATTCGATCTTTGGAGCTTCAGTTTGATGTAGGGTTGTCAGAGAGAGCGTTTAGTAAGTTAAGCCTTAGAAAGATTCGTTAATGTTTGTTGAAGTTCTTTTCTATTGATGGGCTTTGATAAGAAATCATCCATGCCCGCATTTATTGCGATATCTCTGAAGTCCGAGGTGGCATGAGCGCTAAGACCAATGATTGGAGTGGTTTGGCCAGTTTCTCTTTCTACATCACGGATGCGTTGCGTAGCTTCATATCCATCCATTACGGGCATCTCACAGTCCATTAAAATGAGGTCGAAAGGCGTATTGGTAGATGCATGTTCTTGAACTGCAATGGCGCCATTTTCTACCACAATGGGCTGTATTCCAAATTTTTGGAGAAGTCCTTTGATAACCATTTGGTTAACGTTATTATCTTCGACAACCATTACATGAAGATCAAAAGTTTGTTTCTTTGATTTCACCTTGTGAGTATTGCTGTGTGTAATCCCTAGCGCCGTTAGTATTTTGTTAAATAACTGTTGATAGATGATAGGGCTTGATATTGAATCTTTGATAGCTGAATCAATGTGTTCCCCGGCATGAGTAACTGAAATAATAGGACACGAATTATTACTCGTTAACTGATCTCGAAACTCTTTCGAAAGATAATTCGATGCTATGATAATGTCTGCTTTTGACAGGGCACTGGTAGTATTATCGCTTGGTTCTGTTGTAACTATTGTGCTCTTTGCCCCCCAGTAGTGAAGTGTTTGTTGTATTGCAATACTTGATTCAGTTAACGGATCTGCAATAAGAACATGTTTTCCAGCAAGAGGACGTTGAACGTCGGTCTGTGAAGTTGGACTCTGCGTAATTTGGTATTGTGCGGTGAACCAAAATTCCGAACCAGTACCTTTTTTACTATGGATTCCTATTTCTCCACCCATCATAGTTGATAAGGATTTACATATCGCCAATCCTAATCCGGTACCGCCGTATTTTCTTGATGTTGATGATTCCGCCTGTGAAAATGATGTGAAGAGTTTATCTTGTTGTTCTTGTGTAAGGCCTATGCCCGTGTCCTTTACTGAAAAGATAAGTTGATCTTTGTCAGTGATGTAATCAACCTTGAGTAATACAAAGCCCTTTTCGGTGAACTTAAATGCGTTGCTCATCAGGTTGAGTATTATTTGGCGTATGCGTGTTGGGTCACCCTGCAGGTTGTCTGGTATGCTCTCTGCAACATGAGATATCATGCGTACATTACCTTCTGTTGCTAACATGGACAAAAGTGATACGCATTCGTCGATAAGGCTTCTGATAGAGAATGAGATGTTTTCTATTTCGAGCTTACCCGCTTCTATTTTTGAAAAATCCAGAATGTCATTAATAATCCTAACCAAGGCGTCGCCGGAATTTCGAATGGTGTTAACATAATGGCATTGTAAGTCATTAAGTGGGGTGTCATCTAATAATTGAGTCATACCGATGACACCGTTCATCGGTGTGCGTATTTCATGGCTCATAGTTGCCAAGAATTGGCTTTTGGATTGGGTTGCGTATTCAGCTGCTTCTTGTGATTTTTTTGCTTCAATCGTGGAGGCTTCTAGTGCTAAAGTCCGTTCTTTTACTTTTTT
>CAJXXT010000084.1 GCA_913063495.1 uncultured Gammaproteobacteria bacterium
AATTGCCATGTTGATATTCCTCTATCCGTTTTATTGGTATGTGTGTTACTTCTATGATGATGTTATTTGATTGGGGTAAGTGTACTTCCCTTCACCGAATCTGTGAGGAAATTATTGCAGAGGATCCTGAATTGCGAAAGGCTTTTCCTCGTGAATATGTCACATTAATTTGGGCACTATTTCCACGGGTGTTATAGCTGTGTACTTATTGAAGGGTCATTATCTTCTGGGAGCTCAAAATGAGTTGGTGAGGGTTCTAGAGTAAAATACATTGTTGTACCTTCCCCTACTTGACTGTCTGCCCAGATGCGTCCTTCATGGCGCTTTACAATACGGTGCACGATGGCGAGTCCAACCCCGGTTCCTTGGAACTCCTGTGCCCCATGTAGGCGTTGAAAAGGCTCAAAAAGCTTGTCCCTATATTTCATGTTAAAACCGACGCCATTATCTCTGACGTATAGAATACGCTCCCCTCCGTGTTCCAGTATGCCAACGTTAATGGCAACATTCCCACCGTTGATGGAGTATTTCCAGGCGTTGCCGAGTAAATTTTCCATAAGGGTGGTTATTAGTCCTGTGTCTGCGTACACCGTCATATCGGCGTCGCAGTGCCAGTCGACGTGAACGTCTAGTTTTTGATCATCTACGCTATCGGCACCAGCTAGTCTGGAAGGTGAGTTGGCACATACTCTGCTGAACACCTCTTCACTGATTTGCGTTAAGTTGACATTATCTCGTTGTAATTCGTGCCGGAATACGCGGGATAGCTGAAGAAGGTCTTTGATTAGTGTGTCCATACGTTTGGCCGCAGTAATTACGCGGTTAAACATGTCTTGCTGTTCATCCGATATGGTATCCCCAAGTTCTTCTTCAAGGGCGCTGCTAAAACCGTGTATCGAGCGTAGCGGGGCACGTAAGTCATGGGATATTGAATAACAAAAAGCTTCTAGTTCTTCGATAGTCTCTTTTAGCTTTTCTGTCCTTTCTTGAATCATTAATTCAAGGTTGTCATTAGTGTTTTGGATGAGTTTGTTTTTTTCTTCGATGGTATCGATACGTTGATTAAAGGCACTTAATAGCGCACCCAGCTCATCCTCTTTATGTGAGTTTGGAATAGGGATTCGTTGAGTATCCTCATTTAACGTATTGGCATGTGCCTCTAAAATGACACGTGTTAACGTGGCATGAAAAACGACGAGTAAAATAAGTGATAAGATGATATTGCGAATAATTCCGGAAAAAAACACCACAACAGAGCGATCAAAGAAAGACTCAGAAGATAAATTTGGGTTAATTTCAATGCTTAATTTACCCACGTGTTCGCCAAATACCACCTGCTCTTGAAGATCTAATGATATTGTCGTATTGGAACCAAAAACATCGTAAGGCAGGTGGGTGAGACTACCATCTTCTGGCTTCTTCGAAGCGGCTAATGCACGGCCAAAGTCATCGATGATTTGAGCGCTAACAATGGATTTATAACCCACTAGCCCTTCGGTGACTTGTAATGCTGCAGGTGCATCAAAATTGTAGGCCGCAAAAGAGGCTGGTTGAGTCATTGAGGCAAGAATTTGATTGAGTATTTCGTGTTGTTCTTTCTTATGCCCCTGGTAATCCACCAACACTTGGACAAAACTTAACAACGTACCCACAATGAGAGCAGCAACGATAACACTTCGAGCTTGTCGGTATGCCAGACGATTTCGGAGGGGGATATTGATTTTGGCCATGTTCTATATTGTTGGTAGTTTTTTAAGGCTAATTATGCGGTTGATGCTGTAAGTGTAGTCGTGCAAATGAAAATATGTAGTTTCTAACTGTTTTTCATAGGGTTATCGAATGATAAAGGAAAAAGTAAATAGACCGGCGTATCAACTAAAAAACATCATATTGCCAGAATGGGTGACAGAAGAGATCCCGCTAGGGATGGAGATTGAAGGTGAGGAAGAGCGGATGGCTATTGCTATTAAGCTTTCACATCGACAGGTGTTAGAAGGTACTGGGGGGCCCTTTGGTGCGATAGTGTGTGAGTTGGGCTCTGGACGGGTGATTGGGGTTGGTGTAAATCAAGTGACAAACAGCTGTTGGAGCGGTGCTCATGCGGAATTTATTGCTTGGACGATGGCTCAGGAGGTGACAGGACGTTATGACTTGGGTCGTGATTACGCGGTGGGGTTATATTCTAGCGCACAGCCTTGTGTGAGCTGTTGGGGAGGGTTGTTTTGGACGGGCATTTCTCGTTTGGTGTTTGCAGCAACCAAGAGGGATGTTGAACAGTATGCGGGATTTGACGAAGGCCCTTTGCCAAGTGATTGGGACGTGGAGTTGACCAAGCGAGGCGTGAGTGTTCAAAGTGGACTGCTTAGAGATAAGGCGGTGATGGCCCTGCGGGAATATGCTCGATTGGGTGGAGAATGTTATAACTCTAATTCTAACACCGGTAGCCCAAGGGCTGAATAAAATGTGTGCGGCAAAGGTGGATATGAGAAACGTAACGCGACATGCAGCCATTTTTATCTTGTTCATTTTCGGCTTGAGTTCAGTGGCGATGGCGGACGGTATGTTGATAAGACATATTCGGCCGGAAGGAAAGCTGGATAAGAGAAATGACTACTACATTGCGTTATTAAGGTTAGCCTTGGAAAAAACAGAGGCGAAATACGGACGCTTTCGTTTAGAAATGAATGAAAATAGTATGTTGCAAGCTCGGGCGCTGTTGAACGTTGCTAACAAACAATTTGTTGATGTGGTTTGGTCGATGACATCAAAGGAGAGGGAGGACGTGTTATTGCCCATTAGAATTCCTCTTTTGAAAGGGCTTTTGGGGTACAGGGTTTTCATTATAAGAGAGCAAGATAAGGACAGATTTAAACGGGTACAAACGTTAGAGGACTTGAGTGTATTGGTTGCAGGCCAAGGGCTTGACTGGCCGGATGTTTCAATTCTAAGAGCAAATGGCTTAACGGTTACAGTGGGGGCCAGTTATGACGGTCTTTTTGATATGTTACATGCGGGTCGGTTTGATTATTTTCCTCGGGGAATGAATGAGCTATGGACTGAAGTCAAAGCGCATGAGGAAAAAGGGTTTGTTGTGGAAGAAAGGCTACTTTTAAAATACCCTGCTCCCGCTTATTTTTTTGTTCATAAAGACAATACAATGTTAGCGAATAGAATTAACGAAGGCCTGTTACTGGCCATTGAGGACGGTTCTTTTGATGTTATGTTTTATGAACACCCTACTAATAAAGGGGTTTTTAAATTGACAAATATAAAAAATCGAAAGGTGTTTGATTTGAAGAATCCGTTACTTCCCACCGAAACACCTCTCGATGACCATAGATTGTGGTATTTGCCTTAAAGCTTTTTCTTTTGTCGTAAGCTAAGCGCACCAAATCCAAGTAGCATTAGCGCAAGCGTGGATGGTTCGGGGACGGCTGTTGCACGAACAAGCCATGAGCCATTGATGCCCTGACTGTTTGGATAACCACCTGCTAACGTGTTTGCCATTAATACATTATTGAAAGGGTCTGCGCCATCATATAAGAAAAGAGCGGTATGATTATAATTGGTTGTTGGATCGATGTCTGCAAGAAGGCCTACAGAGGTCGGGTATGGATAGTAAGGGCTAGGGGAGGATTGGGCATCTCCAAATAGATAGATGAGGTCGAGCATTTCAGAGTCAGAAATGCCATCAACAAAGCCGCAAAAATTGGAGCCGTTGGAGCAGCTGTTTTTGGGTGTTACACCCTGATCAAATAACATATGCTCCCATTCTATAGCTGTCGCATATTGCCATCCTTCAAGTTGCCCCCCAGAAGAAATTTCACCTGAAACTTGGTTGTAGGATTTGCCATAGGTTGATTCCAGCTTTAGCCAGTCTAGTCCGGAATTTGTATCGGTTATATAATCACCGTTATCTATCAGTGTGGCGTTAGCGTTAAGTGAAAACATTAGTGCAAGTAGGCCAAGGTATTTTTTCATCTTATTAGTGTCCTTTTATTGAGTTTCTCCTAAGTGAGTTAATAAGTGCAACAATTAGGCCTGTCGCTTGCTTTTGTTAATATTCACATTTTTTCAATAGGAAAACGCTATTTTCTGTATGTTTTTCCAGCGATCTGTTTGTATGTTGAGCAATTAAGGCGAGGGAGGGAGAGGAGGGGATTGTACAAAAACATCAGCTTATTTAAAGGTGTCAAAAAAACCGACACGGCCAGGGAGTTGACAGAAGGTATGGCTCAAGCATAATGAATTTCTATATGTGTACATGGGAATAATAGGGAAGTTTTGTTTTGCTAGTTATAAGAATAATAACGGTTTGTATTTTTTTGTTAGGGTTGCCAGCCTGTATTCAAAATTCCATTTTAAAATATCCATCAAAAACTGTTAGTGAGAAAGGCGGAGCGCTGATGGTGTCTGGAGAAGGGGTGCCTGTTTCTGTGGGAACTGAGTTTCAAAGGGCGATACAGGTCATTGATAGTTACCGTGTGATTGATGAAGTCTCGTTTCAAGTAACCCCTGAAACCTGGATGAAGAAATTCCTTAACTTGCTTGACCCGTATCGGGATTTTATGCTGCAAAAAGACATTGATGTGATTATGCAGGCAGCAGATAATTTGTATCAGAAATTGTTGGCGGGGGAACCAGAAGCTCTCAAAAGTTTATACGACGTTGTGAACTGGCGGATGGCAATTACTGTTGACCAAGCGTCACGCTGGTTGAAGAGTGAACCTGCTATGCGACCTAAAGCAAAATATCAAAAACCACAACGTTGGGCCGATAGTGATAAAGCTTTGCGGCAGCGTTGGCGAGATAAAGTATTTTATTTGGGTTTGCCTGATATGGTTGCAGGAGAGCGTTGGAATGGTGTTGCAAAAAGAATATTAAGTGCGTACCAGCATCAGCAAACTTGTTTACAAGAATTTGATAATGGGAAATTATTGGAGTATGCCGTAGCAGCTTATGCTCAGCTTGTTGGGGTTGATGCGACATATTTACCCATGCGGAAGAATCTCAATGCCCCGACTCCCAATGTACCGACCCCCAAAGCCCCGCTAGCATCGCAGGGAGCTAATCAATGTGAGCTGCCTTTTATATCTACTGATGACCGGAACCGGTCATTCTCATCGCAGACATTCCCAATACTCGCGGGGGGGGTTGCAACAAGCGTGTCGGTGTTAACGTTGCCGAACTTTGATGGAGGGATTACAAATAATAAAACACTCCAAGAAAAAATCATAAAGCAGGTAATGGAGTTTCAAAAACAGAATGTAACAGGTTTGGTGGTCGACTTGAGGGGGAATGTCGGAGAATCTATTGGTGATGCAATCTTTATCTCGAAGATGCTATTTGGGTCAGGCTTATTAGTGCAGAAGAAGGAGTTTGAAGGTGTACTTTCTGTTGTGGAATATGTGGGAGATAAGCTGTATCGCGGTTCGGTTGTGATGCTTGTTAATCGTTTTACTTCGGGAGCTGCAGAGGTCTTGGCATCGGCAATGCAAGGCCGAAAACAAGGTGTTGTTATTGGAGAGCGAAGCCGCGGGATTGGTAAATATAAAGATGCAACACCGTTAAATAATGGTGTGTTAGAGGTGGTGATTGGGGAATATATGACCTTGGCTGGGCATGCAATCAATGATATTGGCGTATCTCCAGATGTTGAATTTGTCTTTATGAAATCGAGAGTAAGGCATGATGCTAAGTCTTACGTTGTCGCATTATCTAAACGTACGTCTTTTGTGCGTCCATCTCGTCAGCGACAAACGGCTTTGAATGCCCCCCTGCCTTATTTACGCATGAAGCAAAAGTTACGAGTGGATTCAAGTGATTCTGTACCAAGTTATATACTAATGAAACGTCAGGAAGACAATTATGCATCGCGACGAAATGTTATGGATATTCATAACCAAAAGCAGGTGTATAGAAAGCTGTTGTCTGCACAAGCTCAGTTAGCCAAAACTGGAGTTCGAGATGTTGAGCTCTTTCAGGGGTTACAGATTACTCAAGATTGGATCGGGGTTAAAAATACAGGAATGCGAAGCTGGTAGCGAAAAGGGGCAGCCCCTCTACTCAAATGCTCGTTTCCACTCTGCTCGTTGTAAATACCATTCATCATCAATCTTTTCCCAATCTGTAGTGAAGCGGTAAGCCTGACCTTCGTTGGGGATCAGCCCCGTTCCGCCTGACGTGTTACTCGTGGCGATGACGTTAAATGTTGCACTTGCTTGGTTGTGGTATATCTCATTAATTGAAATGTTTACGTTTGTGAGCAAAACAGAGATACGTTTGTATTTTAGGAAGCTAAGCATCAGCATGCGCTGAGTGTCTTTTTTGGTACGAAGGTGTTTTGCGCTGAAGGTGTCGCTAAGGCGGCCTAATATGGCGCTAGTATTCCTGCTCTCAACATCTTCAGCAATACCGTGAATATGATCGCTGATTTGCTGTGAATCCGGCGGGGCACTACATCCCGACAAAGAGAATAAGAAAAGCAGATAAAGTAAAGTAAGCAGACTAAGGGGGTTGCGAGTCATAGCTAATTGCCGTTGGTTATATTTTTGTGTTAGCTGATTTTAGCGTATTATAGGCAACTTTGCGTTAATCTGAGTTTGGTTTGAGTGGGTGTGTTATGTGGTATTTTGTTATCGCGATGATGGTACTGGTTGTCCTTGTGTTATCTATGGTTGCCTGGAAGATGTGGCAAAAGGTATTTGCTGCACAGGAGGCTGAGAAAGTTGCTCAAGAAGAAGGGGATGCAGCTCATGCTCTGGCTGCTCAAGAAAAAATTGATTATATCTTTGAGAGCCTAAATGTCATTGCATCCAGTTTACTTGATGATCAAGTACGTGTTGCAGAGGGCTGTATTCGAATGGCGGTGTTGATGGATAGTTTGCCATTGAGTTGTGAGTCAAAACACTACTTTTCGCCCGTATTTGAGGTTTACAATCAAACTCGACATATACCCACCCATGAAAAATGGAAAGCGTTGGATCGAAAGCAGCAGAAAGCTTTTGAACAGGAATTATTTGCCATTGAGAAAAGTATGCTTGAGCCGATTAAAGAGATTATGCTGGCGGTTAAAGCCAAGCCATTTTCGATGCAAAGTTATATTAAGCAACATTAATGTGCTGCGTGGCGGGGTAACAGGAGGTTTGTGCCAATGGAGAGTCTGGTAGAATTAAAGGCCTATTTATTAGCAAAAAAATCTGCAGAAGAGACCTACCCCTTTGGGCCAGAGGCGATAGTGTTTAAGGTTAAAGGAAAATTGTTTGCGATTGTGTCCGAGCAGGGAGAAGGTGCAATACATATTAATCTTAAATGTGACCCAGATGAAGCTCAAGCTTTACGGGATGTTTTTGAATCGATAAAGCCAGGTTACCACATGAATAAAAAACATTGGAACACCGTGCATTTGCCTGGAGACGTACCAGCGGGAGAGTTGATGCGGATGATTGATCAATCTTATGCGTTGGTTGTGAAGGGGTTAACAAGGGCGTTGCGTGCAGAGCTCAATTTGTAACACTTGATATGTGAAATGAGCTTTTGACTCATATGACTTGGTATTGGTTTCCCGAGAATGCAGCTGGTGATAAGTTTGCATTATAAAAATAGACCGTTGTTTTTTGGTCTATCATTACAATGCTTTTATATAAGGTCGGTGCGCTTTAGTGTTGAAACTACATTTTGGGGATAGTATTTGCGATGGTTCTTAAGGCCATCCAAAAACTTACCATTTTTGTTGATAGACCAGGTTTTCCATTGTTTAGGATGCCAACAGAAATATCTCGTTCAGGGTCAGCATAACCAACAACATTAATTAACCCTAAATGGCCAAAAGCTTTTGGAGTATCACCTTGGTACAAGCTTAAGCGAGATCGTCCTAGCATAAAACCAAGGCTATACCGCATCGGCAGTCCTAACATGCGATCAAACGTTGCGTGTGTTTGTTCTGATGTGGCTCTACGGATAGTTTCAGGTTTTAGCACTCGAACGCCATTTAACTCCCCCCCTCGCAATAACATTTCATAAAAACGAGACGTTTCTTCTGCCGTGCCGATAACATTTGCTGCGGGTAAAATGCCGGTTAAAAATCGAGGGTCATTAGAGATTTCGACAGCCTCTTTGTAGGTAACCCCCAATACTTTTGTGACAAGATTTTCACTCCATTGCGGAAATGGATATCCAGTGTAAACATTAGGAGCAACTTCTGATACTCGGTCTTTGGAGATACCAAAATTAAAGGTGTCAAAATTAAGTGGATCTAAAAAATTCTTTTGAAGATACTCACGAATACTCATTCCGGTGATGGCTTCAACCAGCTCTCCCATCATAAATCCACCGGTAATCGCGTGATACCCCATTTTTCGTCCGGCAGCCCATTGCATCGGTGCATCTGCCATGATTTTTCGTATCGCACCAGGGGTATGCAGATTGTCGAGGTCAAGGGCGTTAGTAGGTACTTTGGGAATGCCCGCGTGATGTGTCAGTACGTGGCGAACGGTGATGAATCGTTTGGGCCCTTGTGAAAATTCAGGTAAGTAATGACAAATAGGTTCATCTAGGTGTATTAAACCCTTCTCATCAAGGTGATGAATCATCATAGCAGCAATAGCTTTGGACGATGAGTAAAGGTTAAAAAGTGAATCTGGCGTGGCTCGTATTTTCTCAGCGTGAGATGTATCGTTTGGGCCGTTGCCGTGGGTGTGACCAATAGCCCGGTTTAGGAATATTTTTCCGTGGCGACGAATACAAACGGTAATTGCGGGGTGAAGCCTGCTTTGGTAACACTTGACGATGGCATTCCAAATAGTTTCCACTTGAGTTGATGTTAAGCCCACATCGGATGGATCACATTCAGACTGGCTGTTAATAGTGGTTACATCATTTGGGTGATATATGTTTACCAGATTTTGTTTACTGCTCATAAAGTTATACTGCCATTTCTATAATATTACCTTGAGTATAGCGTGATAGGTCTACTATGTAGACTGTTTGGTCATTGGGGGTTAGTTAATCCATTTGATTTTTGCTAAGTCAAGGCGGCCTATTCTATCGTTATGAAGGGTACCAAGGTATAGGAACCCTTTGTGTTCTTGCGCGGACGTAATCTCTTTTAGTGTTTCGCCAGAAGGGTCGTGCAGGCTGCCTTCAATGTTGCCTTCCTCATCCATAGCAAGCACTAGTCCATAATCAATAGGCTTGGGTTTGAGTGATGGAGGTAATTTGGCTGAGATATTCTTGAGCCACGGTGTAGGGTGTAATTTGTCTACTGTGGGGAGCCTTAGTGTAGGGAACGCTACCCAGAACCGACCGTTACGGTTGCTGGAAATTCCATCAGGGAAGCCGGGCAAATTGTCGGCAAAAATATCATGAGATCCTGCTTTGTCACCTTTTAACCAATACCGAATGATTCGGTAACGCCACGTTTCATTAACGAGCACAAAGTCTTCCTGTTGGGATAAGGCCACGCCATTACTGAAGTACATATTATCAATGAGTGTTGTTGTTTTCTTGGTTGCTGGGTCGTATACCAAAAAGCGGCCGTAAGGTTTAGTCTCTAGCAAATCGAGCATGTAGTTCGCTTGATTCCATTTGCTTGATGCGTCGGTGAAGTAAATTTTTCCGTCGCTTGCAATATCAACATCATCAGTAAAAACAAAAGGTATGCCGTCAGCACTAGATGTTAAGGTGGTAATTTCACCTTGAGGGTTGATAGAGAGCAATCCCTTGTATGCATCACACACAATTAAATTATTGCTGCTATCAAAATGTAAACCCAGGGGCCGACCTTGAGTGTTTACCCACGTTTCAACGGATCCATCAACAAGCACTCTTTTAATTAGCCCATCTTGAGTGCCTCCGTATAACCGGCCTTGTTGATCTATTGCCACATCCTCAGGCCCATAAATATTACCTTTTGCCAACAGGTCTGCAGAGGCAAGTAGGTTGTTTGGTTCCGCTACATCAGCTAGTTCCGGGGCTATAGGAGGTGTCCAGGCTGCGGAATTGATAGGCGATGGGGATAACACGAGTGCAAGTCCCAGTACAATAGTGCCAATTACTGCACCCAGTAGAATTTTTTTCATAATAAACAATGCCTTGAAATAGGGTGTTAATGTCGACGTTAAAGGTTACATCTTAAAAAAGAAATCACCGTTTTGCGAGCGCTTATGTTCGGCGTTGTTTGTGATTGCATTTATTGACAGCAGCGACATGTGCAGTAGGCGCTTGGGCGATATGCGGGTGACATACCTGCTTATGTGTCGCAATGCCGTTTATGAGACATTGTGTTTAGTAGGATCATTAAGCACAATCGAGACTACCAACATTGGCAAAAGTTATAAGTGAGTAGAGGTGATAACCATGGATAATGTTCTTGGAAAAAACGTTTCGAAGGAATGTATCGCTACATCAGCATCATTAACGGCTGCGCTGGAGCCAGCTCAGCAGGTTTCAGAAATGTCTAAACATGATTGGTTGAGAGGCCCGTGTTATCACCAGGAAGAGTTGCCAGTTGAAGATAGAATTAAGTCAGCTTTTCTTGATGTATTGATCCGTACGCCATTTCACAAAATTCGAATGGCAGAAGTTGCCAAAATGTCGGGCACATCAAGGCAAAATATTTATCGTTATTTCTCATCAAAAGAAGAGATATTTCGTGCTGCAGTTGATGACTTGTTCGATGAGTTTTATGAAAAAGCAACGCCGTTTTTACAAGACGCAGAAACGGACTTTTCATACTTCTTTATTTTTCTTGTTTATAGTGAGGTACAGAAACATCATGATGTTTTTTCATCAATGTTGAAGTCCGGTGAAGACGATGTACTTCGACAGCAAATGCGACGTTATTATCGGCGTTTTGTTGGAAAGATAGTGCGAGAATCGAAAGTAGAAGTGAAAAATATCGATATGTTGGATTATATCGGAGACATTGCTGTAGGCTCTACGTTTGAATTGTTAAAGCGATGGGTGGGGAGTGGGATGAAAGAAAGCCCCCAGAAAATGGCAAAAATGCACTCGCACTTCTTTAACGGTAAGTTATCGGATTTGTTAAATGTTGATGAGGCTTTTGAGGTTGAACGTTAAATTTCTATTGGTGAGGATGTTTCGTTAACCAGTAATTTAATTTTAATGTGAGTTCATCAAAATCAATAGGTTTTGGTGTGTAGTCATCCATGCCGGCTTCTTCGCATAAGGTTCTATCCAGTGTTGTTGAATTGGCGGTCACTGCGATGATAGGTGTTTTTCTGATTTCTTCTCGGGATTGTCGGATGATTTTTGTTGCTTCAAAACCATCCATGATTGGCATCTGACAGTCCATTAATATGATGTCGATAGAGTTGTTGTCTAATGCAACAATGGCCTCTTCTCCGTTTGCTGCGGTGATAACATTAAGCCCATACTTTTCACAGAATTTACGTTCTACTAACTGATTGACCGGGTTATCTTCGACGATCAAAATAACTTTGTTTGAGGTGTCTAGTTTATCTTGAGGTTGCAAGACAGAAGAACTGTTTTCTGTACATTTTCGTAATGGCAGGTCTATGGATACAGTGGTTCCATGATCCTCTTCTGAACTAACATTAATTTCACCGTTCATTAGTGATAACAGTGCGCGGCAAAACGGAAGCCCGACGCCAAGTCCCCCAAATCGCCTAGTGGAGTTTGACTCCAGTTGTTGGAATAATTTGAAAATCAATTCGAGCTTTTCAGGGCAAATACCGATGCCTTCATCGGTTATCGTAAATGAGAAATTTAACAACTCGTCGTGATGGGGGTGCTCTGATAGGCGGGCCGTAATTGATATGTTGCCGTGGTGACTGAATTTAATGGCATTGTCGACAAGGTGCCACAGTATTCTAGAAAGTTGTGCTGAATCGGCAAGGAAGCAATCATTTTCAGCTATATCAATATTAGAGCTGAATGACAGTGACTTGCTTTGGGCCGATTTCTCCCCTTCCTCTTGTATACGCGTTATCAGCTTGGATAATGAAAATGTGTGGTTTTCAAGCTTAAGTGTTCCAGCAAATGCCTCTGTTAGTATGAGGATGTTCTCAACGAGATTACATAAATCAGAGAGTGAACGATCTGCGGTAGCGAGTAATTCTTTTTCTTCGCTGGGAATTTGATCGCTGTGTTGTAATAGGTAAAGAGCACCTTGGGCGCCGTTAAGGGGTGTTCGTAATTCATGATTAATAATGGTGAGAAAGTCGTCCTTGATTTGATTGCTGTTGGATAATTTTTCCAACGATTGGCGTAGTGCTTTAGTTCGTTGTTTTACGACAGATTCTAATGAGTCCTGGTACATTTTTAATTGCATATGTATTTTGATACGGGCAATCAATAGAGGTACATTAATGGGTTTGGTGATGTAATCTACGCCACCGGCACTAAAACCTTCTTCTTCTGCGCTGCTAATGTCTTCAGATGTGACAAATACGACAGGGATTGCTTCTGTGCTTGGGTTGTTTTTCAGACGACGGCAAGAGTCGAAACCATTGAGCCCTGGCATCAATACATCCATCAGGATTAGCTGGGGCTGCAAGTCTTGAGCAAGCGCTATTGCTTGGTTGCCTGATGATGCGGTTTTAACTTTGTATCCTGCATCAGTTAGTGTTCGTTCCAATAACATAACCATTTCTGCTGCATCATCAACAACCAATATGTCTGGGTGGCGCTCTTTAGCTTGCTCTTTGGAATGTAATAATTCTAGCTCTTGTCGTCTGGCGTGGATTGCTGCGTCAACTTTTATGGAAAGCAGGGCGTCATCAATAGGGTTAGCCAAACAATCAAAGGCACCTAACTTCAAACCCTTAACGGTGTTGGCAATAACTGCACACTCTTCGCTGAGTAAGATGACGGGTATAGCTTTTGTGTCTTGGCGCTGTTTGATTGATTGTAGGATGGAAAAACCGTCAAAATCATCATTGTGGACGTCGATAACGATGGTCTCAGGGATAAGCTGATGCGCTAGCTCTATGCCGCTAATGGCTGATTTTGCACTATAGACTGGGTAGTTAACCGATAAAATTGCACTTATTAGGTCTCGATCACTCTTCGAGTCACTGATAATCAAAATCGACATGCTTTCTTTCCCTGCCCCGGTTATCAGCAAAAAGCTGATGTTCTGTTAGCTGATGATCTATTAAGTGTAGCTGGCTCTGGGAAAGTCTCTAGATCATTGCATTCTATAAGTTACAAGCATGATCGTGCCAATAATCATGCAAAATGCAGACATAATGCCTCTCCATAGCCAGGAAACATGCTTAAGCCCCATAAAATAATCAACCACCAGCTGGCCTTTGACAATTAACACGAGAATAATAAAACTAACCATATGAGGGGTGCTTGTACCAAACTCTCCAATCCATGCGGCAATGCCGCTTAATGTGATAAGAAGCAACCAAATAATGGTTATGTGTGTCGACGAATGGCTAGAAGAATGCATGGGAGCCTCCTTATGTTTTCATTGTTGTCATTAGTGGATGACATAGACAAGGGGGAACAGCACAATCCATACTAGATCGACCATATGCCAATATGATGCCCCCGTTTCTACACCATAATATTCCTCGGAGCTGTAGCGCTCGCGATACGCATTCCAGGCAACAGTAGCGAGAATCACAATGCCAAGCAAAACGTGGGCAAAATGAAAAAAAGTGAGTAGGTAATAGAACATATAAAACGTATTGGTGGATAAGTCATAGCCCGCAGCAATGGTTTCGCTGTACTCCCATAATTTGACGCCAACATAAACGCCAGCGGCGAGAATGGCCGTGAATAACCAGCGGGCACAGGTCAGGTGTTGGTTTTGCTTGATTGCATTTACCGCCAATACCACAAAGTAACTGCCGGTAATGAGTGCAATCGTATTAATGAATCCTGCCAGTCGATTTAAGTGCGCATGGCCTTCTGCAAACAACTCGGGGTTGTTTAGGCGTACTACGGTATAGGTGATGAATAGCAAACCAAATACACCCAGTTCGGCCAGGATAAAAATCCAGATAGCAAAGTCGCCGGGAAGTGACTGTTTTGTTGATGCGGTGTCCATAACTAACGGTCATCATTGAGTGGGAGGAAGATGAGAAGAAAAGGGTAAGTGTGGTAATGTTAATGCTAAGTCATTGTTGATGCGTTGATTCCTGTCAAGAAGGGGTTGGATGTTGTTTTCGACCTGTTGGATGAGATCACTGCGTGTTGATTTAGTGCTTTTCAGTGCTTCTATGAGGGTGACCCTATGAAATTTAGTCTTATGAGTGTTCGAAAAACTGGTGCGCTAACAATAATGTTTTTGGCTATCTTTGGTCTTCCGGTGGCGATGGCTGCAGAGGTGCGAAAGGATTTCTTGTCGGAGTTCGTGTTAGGGAAATACCTGCTGGTGGGTAAAAGTGTTGATTCGCCAAGCACCTATTTTGATCATGTTGAGATATATTCTGAAGAGGAAGAATTAAAGGTTAGGCGAAAAATTGGTTCTGAAACAGTGCTCGGTAGCGCGAGAATAGATAATGCTGATCGAGGTGGCGTGAAGGTGCTTCGTGTGACGTTTGAGAGTGAAGGGCAGTTATACAAAAAAACCTGTTTGATTCATGGGGATTTGGATAACTATGCCAGAATTAGCTGCTACCTTTACCTATCGGAGGGGAAAACTGAGCAACCTGGATTAGAAGTGTTGTTTGTTGATCACTCCGCGTCAAAGTAGTTTAAGTTAAGCCTTTTAGCACTTGTAGCTTTTATAGCCTGGGACTTCCGATAATAGATTTTTAGATCTTACAAAAATACCGTTACCACGACCTATTTCTTTGTCTTCGGAATCATAAACAATGGATTCGACAATCCACTGACTCCGGTTCTTATTGACTACATTACCTCTAGCAATCATTTTACCCGAGCTTATAGGGCGAGTAATATAGGTTGTGAAAGATGTGGTTAGCACGAAAAACTCAGGCTCTAAGGCGTTGGCTGCAAAAAATGCGGCGTCATCTAACATCTTAAAATAAACCGACCCATGAGTTGCCCCTGCGGCATGGAACATTTTTGGTTCAATGTCGATGCTGATTTCTGCCTTGCCTTCCGTTATTTCCATAACGGGGCTATAAAACTCATTGATGGGGGCTGCTTGGTACATTGCTTCTAAAGCACGGTAATGATCACTTGTATTCATATAGTAGGGCTATATCAGTTGGGCTATTTATATTTTTATGACGGTTCAGCTAGGTAGTTATCCAGTCGGTATATATATACCGACTGGATAACTACTGTTTCTTCGCTATTTACAAAAAGGTCGTTTATAGAAAATTATTTAAACGTTCTTTAATTAATGCGTTGGCATCGTTCATAATAGTGCTAATCAATTCTTCACACGTTGGGATGTCATTAATTAATCCTGCAACCATTCCGCATGACCATGCGCCTGCATCCATATCCCCTTCCATCATAATCTTAGGGTAAACCCCGGCAACCTCTTCGATGATATCTTCGAATTTAAGGTCTTTGCCAAGCTCTTGTTCTTTTGCTAAAAGGCGCTCTACTGCGGGGTTAACCATTACACGCTCAGTATTTCTAAGAGAGCGCATAACTAACCGGGTATCCAGTTCAGAGGCCGCAACGATGGCTTTTTTAACGTTCTGATGTACTGGAGCTTCTTGAGTCGCAATAAAACGTGTGCCCATATTCATACCATCAGCGCCCATTGCAAGGGATGCAACAAGTGAGCGTGCATCGGCCATACCACCAGAGGCAACAAAAGGGATTTTAAGCTCGTCGGCTGCACGAGGAAGTAAAATCATGTTAGGGATATCGTCTTCACCTGGGTGGCCGCCACATTCGAAACCATCTACCGATACCGCATCACAACCAATGCTTTGTGCCTTTAATGCATGGCGAACGGAGGTGCATTTATGGATAACTTTAATGCCTGCTTCTTTCATGGCGGGCATATATTTCTCAGGGCTACGACCTGCGGTTTCTACGATTCTAACACCGCCCTCAATAATTGCTTTAATGTAGCCAGGATAATCTGGTGAGCTTACTGTGGGTAAAAAAGTAAGGTTCACGCCAAACGGCTTGTCTGTCAATTCATTACACTTTGCAATTTCTTTGGCCAGATCTTCTGGAGAGCGCTGTGTTAGACCCGTAATCATTCCAAGTCCGCCAGCGTTTGATACGGCTGCTGCAAGCTCTGCAAAGCCAACAAAATGCATGCCGCCTTGAATAATTGGGTGTTCGATGCCAAATAGTTCGGTGATACGTGTTTTCATTGTCTGACCTTGTTCATTGGGTTTGTTTTAACAGTCTTCTCTTAGAAGCATTGACTAAAAAGCGCTTATGCAAAATATCATGAATAGGATGTTCAACATAGTGGGCATTTGAGCATAAGCGCAAAGTGGATGGTAGTGTCATTTTTGTCAGAGGAGGCAATTGCTACGGCTGTGTAGAGTGGGGGTAATAAACTGTTATGCGCAGTATGAGGCGGCTCCATGAAAGGCTACATTACTGTTGTTATGTCTCGCTGGTTGTATTCCAGATAGTAAAAAGCCTCAAAGAGATGACGCACTTTGAGGCTTTTTACTTTTAACGCCACTTAATGTCCGCGTTACGCTATTTCACGTTAGGTAATAGTGTAAGAGAACGTACCTTCTTCATTGACGTTGATATGTACGTGTTTGATTTCTGTACCTTCTGCCATCTTAGACAAGAACTCGCTGGCAAGCTCAGGCAATATAGTACGCGAAATAATATGCTCAATATTTCGAGCGCCGGTATCCACTTCTTGGCTACGCGCAACAATGTGAAGAGGTACATCTTCGTCATAGCTGAATGTAGCACCGTAGTGTTCGTCAACACGTTTCTCAATACGCTTCATATTTAACCCACAAATCTTGATGAGGTTTTCATCATCGAGAGGGTAATATGGAATGATGTCTGCACGGCCTAAGAATGCAGGTTTGAACCATTTCAATAACTCAGGTCGGAAGTTGTCTAAGAGTACTTCTGGATCTGGCTTCTCTTCTGATGCTTCACAAATGGCTCGAATAGCTTCTTCACCGGCATTGGATGTCATGATAATGATGGTGTTTTTAAAGTCGATATCGCGACCTTCGCCATCTTTAATGGTGCCCTTATCAAATACGTTATAGAAAATATCTTGAACGCCTCGGTGTGCTTTTTCCATCTCATCCAAGAGAATGATGCTATAGGGTTTGCGACGTACTGCTTCGGTTAAGACGCCGCCTTCACCATAACCGACATAACCTGGAGGAGAGCCTAGCAACATTGATGTTTTATGTTCTTCTTTAAACTCAGACATGTTGATGGTGGTGACATTTTGTTCGCCACCATACATCATGTCAGCAAGCGCCAGTGCAGTTTCAGTTTTACCAACACCTGATGGCCCAACCATGAAGAACACACCAACGGGTTTACGAGGGTCTTTTAGTCCGGCTCTTGATGTACGGATGGCTTCGGCAATGGCTTCTAGTGCATGGGACTGACCGATTACACGAGCTTCCATGTGATCTTTAAGCTTGACGATGTTTTCAATTTCATCCCCGCCCATGCGACCCACTGGAACCCCTGTCCATTGTGCAACCACTTCGGCAACGGCTTGTGCGTCAACGACAGGGTTCATTAGTGGTTCTTCACCTTGTAGTTCTTGAAGGTCAAGAGTGAGTTGTTTGAGTTCTGCTTTCAGCTCTTTACGTTCCTCATCAGTCAGAACAACAACATCATCCCCTTCCGCTTTTTGATCTTTATGAATCTTACCTAAAAAGTCTTTTTCAATAGTCTCCCGGACTTCACGAATCTTAATAACAAAATCTTTTTCAGCTGCCCACTGAGTCTCCAGTGATTGCAGACGCTCGGCTTCATTTTCCATGTTAAGCGTTAATTCAGCAATGCGCTCTTCGCATCCGCCACTTGTCGCATCTTCTCGCTCTAACATCTCAATGTTGCGTTCACACTGCTCAACGTATCGTCGGGAATCTTCGATTGTTGCTGGCGTGGTTCCTAAGCTTAACGAAACTTTGGCGCAGGCCGTATCTAACAAACTCACCGATTTATCGGGAAGTTGGCGACCAACAATGTAGCGGCTTGATAATTTAACAGCTTGCTCGATAGCTTCACCTAGGATACGCGTTTTATGATGAGTCTCGAGCATTTTTGCAATGCCCCTCATCATATCGATGGCTGTTTTTTCGTCTGGCTCTTCTACCTTAACTACTTGGAAGCGACGAGTTAATGCAGGGTCACGTTCAAAGTATTTTTTGTATTCAGCCCATGTAGTGGCTGCTATGGTGCGAAGTTCGCCACGGGCTAGCGCAGGTTTTAATAAGTTTGCCGCGTCGCCTTGACCTTCTTTACCTCCGGCACCGATAAGGGTGTGAGCTTCGTCAATAAAGAGGATAATTGGTTGAGGTGAGGCTTTTACTTCATCAATAACAGAGCGAAGGCGATTTTCGAACTCACCTTTTACACTGGCTCCTGCCTGCAATAAACCTAAATCCAATGTACGTAAACATACATCTTTGATGGTTTCGGGCACATCACCTTGAGCGATACGTAGCGCAAAACCTTCAACAACGGCGGTTTTACCAACACCGGCTTCACCGGTAAGGATAGGGTTGTTTTGACGGCGGCGGCTTAGAATATCAATAAGCTGTCGAACTTCAGGGTCACGACCAAGTACGGGGTCTATTTTACCTTCAGCTGCGCGTTGTGTCAGATTGATGGTGTACTTATCTAGCGCTGGGGTGCGAGATGGTGTTGTGGCAACATCCCCATCTCCACCGCTGGCAAGTGTTGCGCCATCACCTAATACTGTGGTGGATTCTGATGTTGTGCCTACCGTCGCACGAACCATTTCTTTAACAGACTCACCAGGCATATTTTCAAACTCTTTTGAGCTATCAATAATTTGGCGGCGTGTTCGATCATCAAGCAATAATGAGGCTAGGATGTGACCGGAGGTGACCTGGCCATGACCGTATTCAACCGATGCTAATAACCAGGCTTCTTTAGCAAGGTCGACAACATTGGGTGATAGTGATGGTGGACGGCTATTGCCGTTCCTGATCTTGTCTAGCGAATTGGTGAGGTCACGTGACAAGTTGGATAGATTAACTTCGTAGCGTTCCAATATGGCAATCATATCGGTATCGGATTCTTCGAGTAACTTTAGCAACCAATGCTCTAGTTCCACGTCATAATGCGCACGGGAGAGAGCTAATCCGGCTCCGGCTTCTAGGGCGTTACGCACTGTCGGGTTTAAACGACCTATCAGTGATTTTAAGTTTATATTGATCATGCAGTTGTATCCTTCGCCTTGGGTGGTGCTTCCGATGTATGTTGCTGATGTTATAGAATAAGTGTTGGTAAAAACAAAGGTAAAAATCACACTTTGCTAACCGATACGAATATCTACCGTTTTGTTTTTGTTGTCTCTTTCTGGCAAATAGCCATTCCAGCCTAATTGAATGCCTGTTTTGGATGAGCGCGTTAATTCGGCCGGAGGCAGCTCATCGGCTGGAATCTGTAATTGAATATCGTAGTCCAGTTCTACGCCAACATAAAGTCTCACCATTTCCTTCAATGCATTTAATTTATCTGAGCCGGGTTGAAGAGACTGGTACTGTTCGTATGTGAGAGGAGTAAGGTGTATTTTGAACTTACTTTGTGCTGTCCAGCAACGTTTGCCGAGCATTGCATTGCAGCCTAGGGTCACGTTTTGACCTAAGGGTACATGGGCCGAAGGGAGTTGGGTGAGCATGTCAGGGATAATCTCTTGCCACTGTCCGGCGAATTGCTCAATGATAACGGGGAACTGAAAGTAATCTGCTAGCATTCTTTTAAGATTACTGGCATTGCGTGTCCCCTGGCTCCAGTATGCTGAATATTTCAGGATACTATCATCGAGGTATTTAAGGCGCTGTTGTACCTGGTCAGTACCGATGCCAGAGATGGATCGCAGCACATCCGTAAATAAATCGGCATCGGGAAAGCGTTTCCCTGCACTGACGCCCCATTGGGTAACGGAGCTTTTGTGTGCAATGTTAAAATTGCGTTCGTAGGTAATAGGAAAGCGATATTTCTGGGATGCGCGATAAAACAACGATAATGTTCGGTGATTAAAGTGATCGAGAAATACCTTGAAAGCATCATCTTTTAGTCGGAGCCGTTGCAAGATGAGTTCGGTGTAATGATGAGGGAGAACACCAACGGTACCTGTAAGTCCCATTAATGCGACGGTAAGGTTGTATTGTTTTTTTTCTTGGTTATTAAACGTGTTGGTTTTAGATTCTAATTTGACGATTTCACTGGCTGGAAATGCAAGTGATTGGTGTACGCTAAAGCGCACTGCTTCAGTAGAGGCGGGGCGATCGTAACCCACCGCTTCATCGGCAACG
>CAJXXT010000085.1 GCA_913063495.1 uncultured Gammaproteobacteria bacterium
TCACCACCACAATCTGCATCAACACCAGGAACACTATTATCCATAGCGGCTTGCATTAAAGAGCTGCCCTCTTCAATCTCAACATCGTGCTGGTTTCCGTTATGCTCAATAAAAGTAATGCTACCCATAAATACCTCGGCTAATCAATTAGTTAAGTCGTTACGTCAAAACAGAACCTCTACAAAACCTGGCCTGCTCATAACTCGTTCAATCTAGATTACGCAGTTGAATCTATTGTTGGCAGGTCATTTATTGACATAAAGGGGTTAATTCAAGACACTGGAGTGCAATACAGAGACAATCTGTTTACAGTTCTAATCTGGCAGTCAAAATCATTGGGGGGCAACAACCATGACAAAACCTATTGAAGCAGCGCAAAAAACTGACCCTAGCATTGCGTGTATCCCCTCTAACTACTCCCGTTTAATTGCACGCGAACTCGATTTGCAAGTGCCTGACTTACCTTCACTGCTTTACATGACAGGGCTTAGTGTTGATCAGTTTATGCAGGAAGACACCCTACTAACATCACATCAGCAAATACAGATAATACAAAATGGCTTGGGGTTATCGAATGATGAGACATTTGGGTTACGACTAGGGCTCCGACTAACCCCTCCAACACATGGCGCAATGGGTTTTTTAGCCAGTAGCAGCCCGGATCTACTAATGGCTTTAAAAGCACTGGAAACCTACCTACCCACTCGCATGCATTTTGCCCGTGCGAAAATCCTTACTACCGATAATTGGCTAGAAGGCCACTGCTACTTTGACGTAAGCATGAACGAAGAGGTCAATCGTTGCCTGTCTGAGGTCTTCGCTAAAATTGTTTTCGATTTTGCGGAATTTATCGTAGGGAGACGGTTACATGAAGGTATATCATATTTTACCCACGCCAAGCCCAAATATAGCCAACATTATTCAGACTACCTTCCTGGAAAATTTGAGTTTTCTGCCGAGCACTTGATGGTAAGAATACCCATTGAACTGAGTCATACACCAAACACATCGACCAACCCCGAAAACTATTTATTTGCCATGCAACAATGTGAGTTAATGCAAGCAAAACTACTGTCTAGCAAAAACACCACAAAATACAAAATACAAACAATGATGCTCTCTCATCCGCCAGGGGTACTGTGTGAAGATGAAGCTGCCTCTTCATTATTTATCAGTAAACGAACGTTAGCTAGAAGACTCCAGAAAGAAGGTACTGGTTTTAGAAAAATTCGTGATGAAATATTGTCTCAACAAGCAGCCGACTATTTACGCGACAGCACCATGTCCGTAGATGCAATTGCAGCTCTACTTAACTACCACGACAGCACAAACTTTCGACGCGCGTTTAAACGTTGGTTTCAGAAAACACCAGACCAGTACCGGAAGCAGCTTTGAGTAGTATTGCGATCCAATTGTTATGCGATACCACTCATCACTTACATTCACTAATTAAAGGGTTTTACACTCTATTTTTCCTTTTATTCTGGGATGTCTATGTTCAGTAGTAATTCCCGGCGTTCCAGAATAATTTCGAGTGCTATAATACTCTTCATTTTTCTCTATTACATTGTATCCACCTAAGCATAGCTCGGCAGCTCTTTGATCCCAATATATCCGTGTCTTTGGCATTCCAAGCGCAGCGACCCCTTCATACTCTATGCTATATGCCTGAGAGCCAGTTTTTTGCTCAGTGTAGCCCCCACTTGATTTCAACAATAAGTATTGCTGCCAGTTGCCTTTTTCCTGATAAGCAGTACAACCATTAAGAACCAATAGTAAAATGCTCACGATCAATAATTTATTCATATAGATCACTTTATGTTTTTATTGTATTTGTGTCTATTCTCTCTTAGAGAACCAAGTATTTGTGTGGCAGTAGATTCATTGTGCTTAATAATCCCTTCACTAGCTGAGGCTGAAACAATACTCCCGACCATTGCCAGGTGACTTAGCTGGCTAGTCCATTCATAGAAAAGTACCTCTCCTTTCTTACCAATTATAGTAACTTCCGGTTCACCGCCAACTTCGAGCATTCTTTTTCTGACCCTCAGATTATGTTCGCCAACGCCTATTTCCAGGCGCATGAACCCTCCGTTTTTTAAACATCCAATATCCCTACTATCTATTTGTATAACAGGACAATAAGCACTATTCACAAAAGCTGACTGCCTAAAAAGGTAGACCGTTGAACGTGATTCATCCTGTAATTGAACCCCATTGAATACAGGCCCTCTTGCACTACACCCACTGATTAAGATCACACAGAATAAAAATATTTTTTTCATGTCGCCCCCATTATTGATAACTTTTTATTATCTTTACGGACGAATAATATCCGAACTATAGAAATTTATCTGTAGGATATATCTTACAAGAAGACATGCTTATAACTTTAAAAGTCGTGCTTCTTTCAATTACTGTCATTTATAGAAAATGCTTGAACGAATACTTTCAGCCCTAAATAGCGCTGACATTAGGCTGTCGGGAAAAACGAATTACCTGCTGCGGAGGTAGACCGCTGTATTTTGCGGATATCCGTGTTACGGACTCCTTCTTCCACTAACGCGACAGCATGCAAGGTACTTTCGGGGCTAAGTGTAGGCTCAACAAAATACTTTGTAACCTGCTCAAACATCTCTGCGGTATCAGTTACTGCTCTCTTAGGTTGTTCTATACGTCTTTTTTTGATCTGCTCAAAACAAATTTCATTTGGTAAATCTATGTATACTAAGTTATGCGGTGCTTCAACTTCTGAAAGTAATACTGCATTATTTTCTTGTGCAATATCCAGGGATTTAGTGGATTTTACTGCGCCCATCTTGCCACAGAAAAATGTTAACATTCCTTTATTCATGACTTACCTCCACTTATTGCATAACGTGTACATACTCGACGCTATGGTCAGTACATTACTTTTGTTTTACATTGCATTCTGCCTCGATTTCGATCCTGGTTCGACGACAAGTTATTCCACATACCGGCCAAGCTAAATTTCCGGCAGTTAGCCAATGTTAACGAAAGCTGCCATTGAGGCCACGTTTGAGTTAACACCCAATCCGCCAGATCAAATATCAGCCTATCTTAATTGCAATCTGAAACCTTTACATCTATCATTTTTCTCGAATAAAAATATTGTATATATTCTTCTACTAATTCCGACGTGTTCTTTTCCTTACATATATTTTCAAAACCTCTTTTACTGATATATCCTCCCAAATCAATGTACTTTCTTAAGAGACCACGATCATTATGACGTACCACATATGTTTCTAGCATTCTGGTATATACATCATCGCCAAAAAGACTCAAATTGGGATTCATGGACAAAATCAAACTCAATATCTTTTTATTGCCACCTGAAGCTGCAGAGTAGACTGGATGCTTACTACGCCATTTCTTTCCAACTTGCGCTTTCGCCCCATGATCAATCAATATTTCCACAGCGTCTTCCCTTGAATTAGTAATAGCCAAACGTAATGGAGTGCTTAACGCAAACCCCTCCATATTCGGATCACCTCCGTGTTCCAAAAGAAAACGAAGTAAACGATCAAATTTAAAGTGGATAGACAGCGTAACCGCTGTAGATTTAAAACCCTCTTCATTCAAACAATTTACGTCTTCACCTTGATCAACAAGTACCTCTACTTTCTCAAGAAGATAATCCTCGCCTTTCGGGTAATCTTTGCTGATAAGCCCTTCAATTACACATTCGTTATCAGTCAGTGCATTTGCAGGAATACTAAAAAAATAGACAAGAAGAACAGATAAAAACCAGGAACCTACCTTCCACATACTTATACCTATATTAATCTCTTGTTGATTCGCAACTATAAAGCAAGCACTTTCCCCGCTACATGAAGGTCACGAGGGGACAACCCGACTGAGCCCTGTGTAAGCCTTCATTTTCATTTCTTCTCCGGTATTAGCAAATCATTTAACGTAACTTTAGGGGGGCTATATTCATTTACCTTGTGGTCATCCGGATAACCCAACGCCATCCCGCAAACCAATTTATACTTTTTCGGTAACGTGAAATGTTTCTTAATAGGCGACTTCCACATTCCTAGCGCTCCCTGAGCACAGGTGCCTAACCCTTTGTCGGTGGCAATCAACATCAAGGATTGCATAAAAATACCAAGATCCACTAATGCGGTGTACGTCATGCCTGGGTGTATGAAAAAGAAAATCGCCACGGGGGCGTTGAAAAAAGTGAAATTCTTTGCCATTTGTTCGTCTCGAGACTTTTTATCATGGCGCTCAATACCAAGAATCTCATATAGCCCCTGCCCCGTTGTAACTCGGCGTTTTTGGAATTCATCGGGGTATTTCCCTAAAATAGGCCTAAAATCCCCATCTGGTAACGCTCCGCTGGTAATAGCAGAGACGACTTTCAATGGCAAAGGCATGGTATTTATCTTGCTTGCGGCGTAATACTTATCCAAAAGGTCCTTGCCAATGGCTTTATTGAGGCCCCCTGTCGCTACAGCCATCTTATAGGGCTGAGTATTAGAGCTGGAAGGAGACTCGATAGCTGAAGATAAAATCTCATGTAAAGTACTTTCTTCAACAGGCTTCTCTGAAAATGATCTAATGCTTCGACGGTTTACCAGTACATCTGTAAATTCCATAGGAATACCTTATTGTAAGTTGATTGGCCCACTTTATAACTTTTTTGTGGCCAGCACCCCATAGGGGAGTGACCCTTTTAGCGCCTGCTTTGCTTGCGTCACCATGAATTTAATATATCCTCTAAAAACCGTAATATACGCCGTAAAATAACATAATAATAAACCAGGTACGATAAGAGATACCGGGGGTTTTCGGGTCTGTCGCTCCTTCTTATTGGGTGGTTTGTCCTGTTCAGTCAGCGTAAACTACAAGCATTAAAGAACGGGCGCCTAACAATAAAAACTAGCACTGCCCATTTAACTAGGTAAATTTAGTGACTATCCAAGCAACAGAAATACCTTCCAGCGCATTGCTTCACGGTCACGTCGAGCGTGGCGAGTATGCTGACGCTTTCTACACTGATATATCTGACAGTGTTAACCTTTCCGCATACATAAGGGCTTTCTACTCATCCCGAGTAATGCGGGCCGAACGATTTATCTTGAAGTTTATTGGCAAGCCATCCAGTGCCGATCAAGTTGAGATGCTCGCAACCGGTGAAATTTGCGAATTTGCTGCATGGAGTGTCGCCGAGCGTCTGGAGAATGAAATTTTACTCCCTGATTTCCATGACCGTACATGCTCCTGGCTAATGGTTAGCTACCCCTCAACGGGTAAAACTCGTCTTCATTTCGGTACCGGAGTCCATAGAATGCGGCAGCAGGGTGAAGGAGCTGCAGGCTTAAATATGTTTTTTAGAGCTACAAACGGATTGCACTTGTTGTATTCAAAGGTATTACTTCGTTCAGCAAGAAACCAGCTCGAAAAGTTGGACTAAAGGCAAGGGGAATCATAATTGAGCCCCTCAACAACGATAGTAGCCTCACCATTCCTATACAGCGACTCCAAGAAACACCCATACTGATGCTGAGGGGCTTCTCGCTGAAACATCGCATGATGCCCAGTCATAATGCCGTCTTCTGGATAATGGACAACACCCACCGTACGATCGCCTCGGTTATTGGTAACATCAGTCATATGCTGCTCATACCCTGCCGTACGCAGATGCGGTAGAATTTGATCTTCAAACGGTATTTCGGTTAAATCCGGTCCCACCAAATCAACACCAGCAGCAATCAAGATCTGCGTTTTATTCCATGGCCGTAACCACTCGTCAAAGTAACCCTCTACAATCAAGATGTCAGGTGCTGGAATTTCTACATTAGGGTCACGTAACCAACGACTGACATGAATTGAGTAGTCCGCGGGTGCCACCGCCATCTGGCTCAATAACCAAAGAGGATGAAATTGATCGTGAAGCATATGGTTAAGAAAAACGCTAAAGAATAAGGGCTCAAAAAAATTGCCCGAAATAATAAATGGATCGCCACCAATCGCTATATTCATTACCGACCCAAGATTAAATGCTCCAGATCCTCCAGCAATAATTCCTTGGTACCCTTCTGGATCAGTTGCTCCTTGAGCCATTGCTATCATTGAGCCTTGAGACTGCCCCATCACGACCTGATTAGACACATCAAAAAATACCGTACCAGTATCACTTTCGGTTCCAGGGCAAAGCGACGCATCAATTTCCAATTCATTGATCAATCGCCGAAAAACGATCTGCTCAGCCACCATCTGGATAAAGCTATCCCGCATAGCCGTCATGTTAATAAAGGTGAATGGATTTCGCATCGAGTCGTTACTCATGGATGCCATCGACCACCCTCTCAGCGTCGCGATATGAGCAGGACTACGATGTGGTGTAATACCATCTTCTAGGGTCACACCTCTGGTAACCATCTGCTTAGAATCGCCATAAGCCCCATGATCAAAAAATACCATTGGAAAGCCCGCCGAGGGCATTGCTGTTTTAGGAAGAGCTAACCGAAATGATGCGGTTCTATAGTACTGTAGTGAAGGCTCTCCCTCGCCATTAACACTAAGCAATCCACTGTCAGTACCCATCACTAAATAAGGTACAGAACCTTTTTGATAAACCGGAACCCTCCAAGAAGATTGTAAAACGCAATATCCATCCGCCTCTTCTTCAAAAACAACCGACGTTTCAGGCTGTGAAGGCGGCAATGAAGCCGCATATTTCGCTACTTGTCTCAATTTCAGACTCGGCTCACCTGTTGTCCACACAATAGCGCCTATAACCGTATTAACCTCTAGATTATCGATTATTAATTGTTCGCGTAAGGGGGCGTAGGTCGTCATCGCCTTTTTGCTCGATAACGCACTGATACTGGAATCAATTGACCTCGGATCTTCACCTAACAGCAACTGGGTTAGAATAGGGTTTATAGAAAGTGTATCGGCTATAGATGGCATGACGCTGTTAAAAACAACCAACGCATAAGTCGTGTTTTCTTTTAATAACTCCCCCGCTGGCACTGCTTGAAGTAGATGTCCACCGGGCCGATAAGAACTGACTGCCTCGGTAAATTTAACCCGAAGAGGAAAGCGTCGCCCTCGCTCAGGTGACGCCGGATCAACATCCACAAGCTGAATGGAAGAAGCGCTATTGGCATATGCTAACGGTTCATCGTAAAGTTCAACTAATCTATTGCTAACCCCTGTATCAAATTGAATATAGAGCGGGATGTTGGGCGCATACCCCTCGATATCTCTATCAATAACTTTTTTGTATAACGGCGGCAGCAAACTCTGCTTGTCAGGAAAAGCAGACACATCAATTTTGTTATTTTCATCGCGTTTAAAGTCGGTGGGGAAACCCTGAGCAAAAAAATCTTCTTTATTGTCTAACTCTAGAATCATTTCCTGTGTTCCCTTTTCGGCTCCACACGCAGCCAATAGCGAAATGAGAACAGAGAGGAATACTATTTTTTTACTATTGCTTTTTGAGATGCTCATCAGTGTGTCCAATGGGGTCTAGTTACACTTTTCATTCGAACATATCATAAGTACTAAAGAGTAAATTGTATCTATCGCTCATTAATCGTAACAAAAAATAATATTTGGGGTTCTGGGGATTGTGTCGCATCCAGCGAAGCCATCGGTAGAAATGGTAAATCTCGCCCGATAAATATTAAAAATATTGGCACCAACGCAGCCGGTATCAAAGCGAACAATAGTGATAATTTTAGCTGCGCAAGTCAAAATTCGTTCAATTATTTTCACGTCGGGTAGATTATTTACGACACAACCTGATAGGTAGATACTTTGCCAATCAGGTCATCACTTATTTCTAATAGGCATCATGTGCACAAGTTTACGCGTACCCGTGGCTGTTACTATTTAGCTTGTTACAAACAGCAACAGAGTGAACTTTTTGAGGATATGTAGAGTTTAGGAATATGCGGAGTTGTAGAGGTTTAAGCCTCTATAGAAAGCATTCCCTATGAAATCACTCCGTATATTCATGATATTGAGCTATCCGAAGCCTGAAAAATCGGCCGATTGGGATGCTGGGGGAAAAGGCTCGTTCTTCCACTTAGCAGCCAATATAAGTATCATACCTACTGCTGACCTATCCCGGTAGCGGACACTACATAACTCAAATTAGCGCCTTTCAAAGCGATGAAACCCACTATCCACCAACCAAACTTGTTAATCTAAAAAACTCTACCTGGCTCTTGTTTCGAATGGTGAGTGCTTCATCAATACCATCAATTTGCTGGTCGTCAACGATGATAAAAAAGCCATTGTTTTTGAAGGAAGTAATGGCTATCCTGCATTGTTTTTCTATATCCACTTCTGATACTTCGGATTGGCTTTTATTGTTCAGCAGCCGCTCAGTCTCTGTGGGAGCAATCAAATAACCGGGCTGTTCCTCCTCCTGTTGTAATTTCAATATTTCCAATCGAACTCTGCGTTCTATGAGTTCTCTAACGGTAATCTGCTCATGCTCGAAAAGAAGCTTCATAATAGGAACCTCTTTAATCATCGCATTTGGGTTGCAATCAAAGATTTCTATGTTAAAGGCGGCGCTCATGTTGAAGTCTCCCTATATTTTATTTGGGATAGTATGGTTTGATCTTTTATTTTTGTATCGTTGGCTAACAACATTGCTTTGGATAGTATTTGAGACAGCGCTCTGTCCCCCTCAAAGGGCAGCAGGACAGTGTTCTTTTGTTTTACCTCGACTATGCATAGATAGCTATCATCAGGCTCCATAAGGATGTTAGTTGACCCTAGATGGATTTTGTACGTCCTGACGCTACCTTTAACCACTAAAAATCGACCTTCAAGGCTAAGCTGTGAGGCGATTTTTAATTTTGGGATAAGGGCAACAAGCACTTCTTTTCGTGTTTCAGCAGTGGCGTTCAATACACCAAAGCTAAAATCTTGCCAGTAAGTGCTTTCTCTTTCGCGCCAATCAGGATCATTTCCAATACTGGCGACACCAACAAATAGATCAACATCCCGCATGACCTCAGAAAATACCAGTGGCTCTATCTTGTCTAAGTTGAGCCGACTCTCTTTCGAAAATACTACTTCAGAAGTAGCAACACACTCATAGATTCCTGAGTCACTGTAATCATATGATTCCACGCCCTGTGCTTCAAATTCAATATTGATACTGTGGTCGGGGATTTTCTTGTAGGCCGAATTCTCTGAGCCGCCGTCCCATCCTCCCCCGCGAGTTTGTTGCCAGCCTCGCTGGGTAGCTAATGCATTGAATTGATGGTGCTTCAATATATGATTGGCAAAACGCATACTGTAGTTTTTAGTTTCTTTTTCAGCGTCCGTTAATAAATATATTTCTCTGTGAGCCTGTTTAAAGGGTTGTGTGACCTCATTGCCAATTAGCCAGCGCCTCCACTGCAATACATCACTAGCAGATGACATGGTTGGATGCCACAGCACAATAGCTGCGTTATCAGGTATCTCTATGATCTCATTTTCAGATGTTAGATGGCCGTTATCGGAATGAATAACATTATGGGTTGTGGTGCCGGAGCTGACCCTCCAGATTAGACGGCGTGCCAAAAAACCAATCAATTTGTGATTAATGTATTGTTCTTTCCATGTCGCTACATCCAACGGTTTGCGCCGAAGAAACATCTGCTCAATACGCTGACTGTGAGCACTACTACCAGATTGAATATCTTTGCTAATCGCTTTTATTGATTTTATCTCGGCTGCATATTCGCATTTGACAGCTGCAGGTATGCTTTTTTGCGTTTTGTTTGGAGTAGCCCACGTTAGTTCACATTTTCCAACACCTGTTAATCGAAGCAGTGCGGTAAAGCCCCCGAGTTCTTCGGTATACATGCCTATATCAGTCAATCCATAATCAGGGGTAGACAGTTCTGCAAGTTGATCAGGTGTCATTCCACGTGATTCTGCAAGCTTATCAAATACACGATTAATATTGACTAGCGCGGGGTTGTACTTTGTTGCAGCTCGCAAAACGATTATTTCTTTCAATCCTTTAGTTTCAGACATCACAGACAAGCTATATATTGCTGCATTTCCTAGCTTGGCGTTACGCATGCCGATGCCATAAACTTTCTTATACATTGCCGCAGCAAGCTTTCGAAGCTCTCGACTAACATCGGTATCATTGTACCGACTGGACACCCAAATAAGCCCTTTCAGAAGTCGGGTATTGTTTTCAGAAATAACGTGGTTATAGTTGAAGTAGTCAGGGTGGTAATAGTCTTCTAATTCTATCTTGCTTGTTCTGTCTTCTTTTACCAACGGTAGCAATTGAAGAATACTATCCCTATATGATGCTTCACCGATAGAATCCACCAAGGAATTAGCTTCTTTTTCCCATTTTTTTGATGGTTTGGTGCTGTTGTTATCTAGACAGTGTCGAACAAGTGTGGTCCATGGTTTGATTTTATCATCATCCAGATCACAGAGTATCCTGCACGCTTCATCTGCCCACGGTTCTCCAGGTTCGATTGATTTTTTGAGAATGGCTATAGTATTTTCAGCTTCGCTGCCATTACCTGATAATTCTATATTCGTTTTAGCGCCCGCTTTGACCATTACTCCGCACATACGTTTGAAGCCAGGTTTTGTTTTGGCCAAATCTAAAGGCGTTTCATTCTTTTTATTCAGCAAATTCAGGTCTGCATTGAGATCTATTAATAGATTAATTGAATCCTTTTGATTGGTTTCAATTGCCAAGAATAGCGCACTAAGTCCGTCACTGTTAAGTGCGTCAATATTTGCTCCCTTTTGAATAAGATATCGAATGAGAGTAAGGTTATTTGAATATACCGCTTGCCCCAATGGCGTCGAGCAGTAGGAATCTTCTTCATTAAAATCCAAATCATCTGAAATCAGTTGATCTAGTAGCTTTTCTGAAATTTCCAAATGGCTAGATGAAAGGTCATGAAGCATAGAACCATTATATTCAGTGAGGTCAACTCCTTTTTTCAATAGCTCGCTCACAAACTTGTACTGTTGTTTACTAAGCGCATGCTGAAGAGGTGAATAATAATCCCTCGGTAATTTTTTTAGGCTACAACCTGCTTTTAACAACATTTTGGCTAACTTTGGAGTTGAACTATATCCGCATGATTCTAGGGCCGCTCCGAGAATGGATTGTTCTGCCTTTTCTTCTGTTTTGATTGGGTCGAAACCAAGCTTTATCATTTCCTGTAAAAAATCGGCGTGATTGTAGGTATAAACGTGTTGTAAATCGCGTTTGATGAATTGAGAACATGAATCTTTATCGTCTGTTGGAAATTTTACGCCTTTTTCAACAAAAGAGCGGAGCAGACTTTTGCTTGGACTGTCTGAATAGGAGTTTGTTGTTACCAATGAGCGAATGATGTTTTGAGGTTGATTGAGAGGGTTTGCACCTCTGTCTAATAATAGCTGGGCTAGGGAAGGCTTTGATTCAGTAACGGCCAGTTGTAGCAGCGTAAAAGGCCAGTTGGTATCTTCGTCAAATACCTTGTGAATGACATCCGGATTGGTATCTATATAGGATGTGAATGAGGTGTGATCATCAGAACGGATCAGTCGTCGGAGTTCTTGGCTATCTAACATTGCTTTCCCTATTTTAACGATTTTTTATTATTGGAACGGGTATTCGACCTAGGCGGCGAGCTCATTCTATCTCATCGACTAACTCTAATCTGTAAGAGATATCCCATTCGAGCTGCGGTAGGTAACCGGCTGTGATTTAAGAAGCCCGATAGCACACTCCCTTGAACGTCCGTTGTGAGCGATATACTACCTTTAACCTGAGTGTTGCCGATAGGCGGCTTAAGGGCGTAAGCAGCCACCTCATATTATGGTGATAACACTTAACTTAATAACATCTAGGCAGATTTCGGTTCTGTATATTTATTTCAAACAATATACTCTTACCCACAACCCAAATGCACGCCCCCTTTTATATTGCCCTTTTTATTACGGCATTCGTCCATTCTATAAGAGCGTTAATCATACTTGAGATGCAAAGTACGCCTGAATATCTGCTTCTGTCATTTCTTTTGTTGTATTCGAAAAACAGTAGTAGCCAGGCCGTTTATCGCTGAAATACTGTATATTCATTTCTAAACCTTCTAACGTAGGAAACAATCCCACAGGCATATTATAATCACCCGTTTTATTTAACCGATAAAACAAGTGAGTCCCGCAGTCAGAACAAAACCCTCTTGAGGCCCATGGCGATGATTGATAGACACTGATATTTTCTTCGCCCTCAATATCAACATCTGCCCCACACTGCACTGCGAAAAATGGGCCGCCTCCCCAACCTCTACATGTTTCACAATGACACACTGTAAATTTCGGGTTAATCGTCTTGGCCTTAACTTTAACACTGCCGCACAAACAGCTTGTTGATTCTAAACCTGTATCAAGCATTCTAAACATTCCTCTTTGCGTAATGGATGAGCCCTTTATATCTCGAACTCTTCCATATCATCGTCATCATCCACATCATCTGTTTCGTTCTGCCCTCCCCTTGCCCATAACGTGGTATCAATATAATTCGCCATACCCTCAATGGTTGCATTCTGGAACAGAACCTTTAGCGGAAACTTCACTTCATAAAGCGCTTCAACACGGGATACTATTTGGGTTGCCAATAACGAGTGTCCGCCAATATCAAAGAAATTGGACATCACACTAATTTGTTCAATCTTAATAACAGATTGCCAAATCTCTGCAATCGCTCGTTCGATTTCGGTTCTCGGTTCTGTATATTCATCGTCAACGAATGCAGAGGCAGCATCAGGTAATGCTCGTTTATCCAGCTTACCGTTAGGTGTTAATGGTATCGCATCAATAATAATAAATGCGGATGGCACCATATATTCAGGTAGCCTGGCTCTCAACGCGAGGCGCAAAGAATCCAAATTAACTGCATCATCACTGCTTTCGCTTACCTGTGATTCAGGAACTACGTAAGCGACTAATGAAATATCTCCTCGTTGATCAAGGCAGTCCACAACAACCGACGCCTTAATACCACTGACAGTGTTAATAGCGTGCTGTACTTCTATTGGTTCAACACGATAGCCACGAATTTTCGTTTGCTGATCGAGCCTTCCCAAAAATTCCACACTACCATCACTCAGGTATCGGCCTTTATCACCGGTACGATAAACGCGGTCTGTAGCGTCTTCAGTAAAACTGTTGATAGAGAATGCTGATGGAACATCAGGTTCGTTCAGAGCGTCCGTTCCTGACTTTTCTTCTGACAAATAGCCTTGTGACAAATAGGGTGAGCGAATAACAATTTCACCAACTTCACTGGGTACAGCTAAACGGCCTTGCTCTGTCACAACAAGTATCTGAACACCATCAACACCATTGCCGATTGGCAACCACTGGGTATCTGTTACTGTTTCATTCGGTTCGGATAGATGTTGGAAAACACCCTTTTTACTCACTTGGCAGTGAGCCATCGCCTGCGGTGTTTCCGTTGCACCGTAGAAGTTAATGCAGGCTACATTGTTGGCATAAGCCGACATTGCTTTAACAACTTTTACTGTTAATCGATCACCACCATATACAGCATAACGTAACGCCGACAGTTGGTGAGTTTCAGGGACACCCTCCTCACCTTCCCACGCAACCGCCCCTGTCATTAATTGGCTCATGGCAGGTGTTAAATGGGTTGCCGTTATATCCTGCGCTTTCATCCATTGCACAAGTTCCCCTGGATTATTCAAAACATCCGCTGCAGGAATATGCAATGATGCACCTAATGATAGTGGTACAAAGATATCTCTTAGAAGCGGATCATGGGCAAGCCCAGACAACATGCTAAAGTTATCAGAAGCAGACAAATCATAGGTATTTTTATACCAATCCACAAAGTGGGCAATTGGATTTAATGTCCCCGATATTGCTTTGGGCTCTCCTGTTGTACCTGATGTGAAGGCTATGTAAGCGAGACGTTGATTATCACTACTTGATACAAATACCTCTGTAGTAGAGTCGCCTCCCCATTTATTGTCAGTAAGCTCACCGTCAGTATTTATCTGAAGAACAACATCACCCACCTGTTGGGTTATCGCTTGTTGCAGCGCTTCGGGCATTGCATCATGTAGGCTTATAACGGCGGAAGGTTTAGCAATAGAAATGTACTGGTTAAGTCGCTCTTCTGGATAAGATGGATCCAATACAAAAAACGCTGCTCCACTTTTTATGGTAGCCAACAAGGCAACAACTAATGCGGCGCTACGTTGTGCATAAATTGCAACTGTCTTTCCTGACATCGCTCCTGACACGTCCCCTGACACAGCTCCTATCGCAACACTTAATGCTGATGCAACGGAAGTAACCCGTTGATTAAGCACGCCATAAGACATGGATTGATGCTTATCTACGAGTGCTATAGTGTCAGCTTGGCTTGCCCCTAGTGCATCCAATGTCGCGATAGGGTTATCAAAGCTTGCTTCAATCAATTCAGTCGTTGGATCTGGCACAACGCTCGATGCTTTTTCTAACTCAACGTCATAGATACGAGATGTTGGATTGCTAACAACCTCATCCAAGTATTGGTTCAAATGACCCAATAGCCTCTCAACAGTTGATCGCTTGAACAGGTCAGCGTTATACACCATATAAAACTGCAAACCTTTGCCGATTTGCTTCGCGTATAAATTCAAATCATACTTCGAGTGGGCATCATCCTCTGCTGCCACTAATGATTCAATGCTCAACCCCGATACCTGCTGGGAGGTTTCCGGTAGATTTAATAAATTGAAGAACACTTGAAAAAATGGCGTACGGCTTAAATCCCGTTTCGGCTTTAACTCCGTTACAATTTTTTCAAACGGTAATGCTTGATGAGAAAACGCACCCAACGACTGGTCTTTTACTCTGCTTAACAGTTCTTCAAAAGTTGGCTCGCCCGAAAGATCGGATCCAATCACCACGGTATTAATAAACATACCGATAAGTGGCTCGGTTTCAGCACGACTTCGCCCGGCAATGGGGATCCCGACGTTAATACGTTCTTGATTACTGTAGCGATGCAAGATCACATTAAAAGCGGTTAGCAATGCCATAAACAAGGTTGCACCCTGCCCTTGAGCATAACGCTGTAAACGCTCAATAGTATCTTCCGATACCGCTAATTTTACCGCGCCACCATTTGAGGACTGCACCATTGGACGAGGAAAATCTGTTGGCAAATCCAGTACAGCATATTCATTATCAAGCTGTTCACGCCAATAATTGATTTGTTTTTCTAACTCATCTCCCTGCATCCATTCTCGTTGCCATGCGGCATAATCCACATACTGTACAGGCAAGTTCGGTAGTGCAGGTCGACTCTGATCTTTGAGTGCTGCGTACAACATACCAAGCTCTTGCACCATAACATCCATCGACCAGCCATCGGATATCATATGGTGCATCGTTGACAAGAATACCCATTCCTGATTATCACCTTCACCTTCGCCAATTTGTAGTAACGTTGTTCTGTATAACGGGCCTTCACTTAACGAAAAGCCTTTAGAAAATTCCAACTGGGATTGCTTGGCAATTTCTATTTCTTGTTGTTCTACAGTAAGTCCACTTAAATCAATAACGTCAATATGCCAAGGTTTAGGCTCATGAATAATAACGCGCGGGGTGTCACCGTCTAATACAAAATTACTGCGCAACGTTTCATGACGCTCGACAATGGTAGATATCGCCGCATTAAGTACCTTTCGATCTAACTCACCTTTTAAGCGCAATGCGATTGGCATGTTATAAGCGGATGTTCCTGGCTCCAATTGATCAAGTAACCACAATTGCTGTTGAACAAAGGATAACGGTAACGATTTACTTCGGTCTACGACAACCAAATCAGGAATATTTAATTGCACACCGCTGGCAATAGCGATTTCTATATGCGTCGATATTTCACGAACCGTTGGCCCTTCAAACAACTGCCTCAACGGCAGGTCAACAGAAAAGTGCGCTTTAACACGCCCTACCGCCTGAGTGGCTAACAATGAATGTCCGCCAATATCAAAAAAGTTCGCGGTAGCACTGACTTTGTCGACACCCAAAACGTTTGAAAAAATTGCTGCTAGGGCTTGCTCGGTTACTCCTTCAGGTTCCACAAATTCTTCCGCTGAACCTTCAAAATCAGCCTCAGGCAATGCTTTTCTATCAATTTTTTCATTAGGGGTTAATGGGAACACGTCCATCATAACAAACGCTGAAGGCACCATGTAACCCGGTAACATAAAACCAAGATTCTGTTTTAACGATTCTTTCAATTGCTCCTGATTAACACTGGATGAGCAAACAATCCATGCAATCAGTTGCTGTCCCATTTGAGGATGATCAACCACAGCAACCAAGGATTCGGTAACATTTTTGTTTTCATTTATGACAGCTTGAATTTCGTCGATTTCGATTCGGAATCCACGCAATTTCACTTGATGATCACGGCGACCCAAATATTCAATGACACCATCTTGTCGATAACGTACCAAGTCCCCTGTTTTATACATTATCTCCGGGTTTTTCAGGCTAGGCGTTTTTAGATTGGGATTGTCTACAAAAACCTCAGTGGTTAGTTCCGTATCAAATACATAACCTGGCCCTACACTATCACCACCGATACAAAGCTCACCAATAGCGCCTACCGGTACAATGTGGTTATAGGTATCAACGACATAGAGTTTAACGTTATCGTTAGGACGACCAATAGGTACAGATCCAGAATGACTGTCAGCTTTAATATCCAGTCTATGCCACGTTGCAATATCCGTGCATTCAGTCGGCCCGTAGCTATTAATAAGCGCACAAGAGCTAACCTCACACCAATTATGTAAGCGCTGTACGTTAATCGCCTCACCACCCAAAAAGACATTCCGTAAACTGCTAATGCTTTGCCAGTTCTGAGGTTCGTCCTGTAATGAATAGAATGCGCTAGGGGCACAATTCAACCAACTAATCTGATACTTGTCGATAGTAGTAACAAGGGCTTCTGGGTCATACTCTTGAAACTCTGGCAATACCAACGTTGCACCTGTAACCAAAGGCGCAAACAAATTCTTCTGTGTTAAATCAAACCCAATCGCACTCATCAAGAGGACATTGTCGCTCTCAGTCATCGTAAATTCACGACAATACCAAGACAACAAATTCACTTCAGCTCGATGAAATGCGCCAGTACCTTTTGGCCGACCTGTTGAGCCTGAGGTGTAGATCATATAAAGCAACTGATCTGCACTACCTAACACATCCAACGTGGCATTATCGCAATTGTTGATAACAGCCCTATCTTGATCCAGTGAAATGTACTGCCACACGCCTTCGGGAAGCCCGGATGCAATATCGCTGCGGGTAAGTACCTGCTGAATACCTGAATTTTCAATAATATAAGTAATACGACCATGAGGGTAACTAGCGTCTAAGGGGATATAGGTTCCACCCGCCTTTAATATACCTAGCACCGTTGGCATCAGATCCATACAGCGATCAAGACAAAGTCCAACCTTATCCCCTACCGACACACCTTGATCTATCAAGTAACGTGCTATTTGGTTTGATGTATCGTCTAGCTGCTGATAGGTTTGTTTTTCAGCCCCCATCTGTACCGCAATATTCGTTGGTGTGGCTTTTGCTTGCTGTACGAACCATTCGTGGATGGTTTTATCTTTGGGGTAGTCAACGGCAGTCTGATTCCATTCCACCAACTGGCGATGGCTTTCTTCTTTGGTTAACCATTGAACCTGTTGCAACGGTAACTCGGGAGCTTTCACTATTTCTTGTAGTAATGAGGCGAAATGCTCAACCATTCGCGCTGCAGATTCTGGTAAAAATAAGTCTGTATTAAACCCTAAGCTTCCTTGCAACTGCCCATCAATTTCCATCAGATCTAACATCAAGTCAAATTTAACGTTCTCATGCTTTTCACCTACGGCACTAATTTTCAACCCTGGCAATTGAACAGCACTCTCTTCACTACTTTGGCCAGTGTTATTAACCAAGTTAAACATCACCTGAAAGATAGGCGAATGGCTCATCTCTCTAGGTACATTCAACTCTTCGACAAGACGTTCAAAGGGCACATCCTGATAGGCATAAGCATCCAAGGAATGTTCTCGTACGCGCTCTAACTGCTGAACAAAAGACTCGCCAGGTTCAAAGTGCGCCCGCAACGCTAACGTATTAACAAAAAATCCAATAATACCTTCTAATTCTGTACGGTTTCGATTTGCTATCGGCGTACCAACCGCAAAATCATCTTGCCCGCAGTATTTGTGCAACAATACATTAAATGCCGCTAACATGATTTGGTATTGCGTCGCGCCCCTAGAACGAGCTAACTGATTAATTTTAGCTGTAAGGTTTTCATCAAAAACAATTTTTTCAAAAGCGCCGTTAAACGTTTGTTTAGCACCGCGTTTTTTGTCAAATGGCAATTCTAATACAGGCACATCAGACAACTGTCCTTTCCAGAAATCAATCTGCTCTTGTAACACCTCACCTTGTAACCAATCGCGCTGCCATACAGAGAAGTCGGCATATTGAATTTTCAAATCAGGTAATGGGGATGGTCGTCCGCTACTAAAGGCATCATAAATACGCACTAGATCACTCATTAATATGCCATTAGACCAACCATCAGAAATGATATGGTGCATATTAACGATGAGCACATGTGATTGTTCTGAAAGTTTCAATAACCGCGTCCGAATTAATGGCCCAGTCTGTAGATTAAAGCTAAAACTCACTTCTTTTTGAGCCTGACGCAACGCCTCTAAATCTTTATCTTCCTCTGGGATTTGAGAAATATCCAAACACTCAATAGACCATTCACCTTTCGGCTCAATAATCTGATGAGGTTGCTCATCAATGCTGGTGAATCTGGTGCGCAAACTGTCGTGCCGGTTAATAATCTCAGAGAACACGCGACTTAATAGGTCAACATTCAGTGTCCCTTCAAGACGAATTGCTCCAGGCATATTGTAGACAGGTGTACCAGGGTCAAGCTGATCCAAGAACCATAAGCGCTGTTGCGCAAATGAAATTGGAAGTGGTTTGCTTTTATCAACCGTTTTCATTTCTGGCGCTTTGGAGATACCGCCCTTTTGAGCGTGACGTACTAACATCGCCAAATCTGAAACCGTTGCTGACAAAAACAAATCCCGCACCTGTACTTCGACTTCAAACGTCTTTTTCACCCGAGAAATAATACGTGTTGCAAGCAGTGAATTACCGCCAAGATCAAACAGGTTATCTAACACACCCACTTTCGGAATTTCTAATACATCACTCCAGATAAGGCAAAGCTGAGTTTCAAGTTCGCTTCTTGGTGCAATATATTCGGCTTTTGCATTTTCGTCACCCGTTGGCTCTGGCAATGCTTTACGATCCACTTTACCGTTAGGTGTTAGCGGCCATTGAGGTAAAACCACTAACGCACTCGGCACCATGTATTCAGGTAGGTGTTGACGTAATTTATCGCGCCACTCAAGTATTTGAGAGACATCAGAGACAACGTAGGCGACAAGCTCATCATTTTTTAGTAGCACTAACCCGTCTTTTACATCTGCTAGCTGTTGTAGTGACCATTCAATCTCACCCAGCTCAATACGTAAACCGCGTAATTTTATCTGAAAATCTTTACGACCGACATACACCAGATTGCCGTCTTTTTGGTAACGTACCAAATCCCCGGTACGATATAACAACGACTTATCAACCCCCTCCTCAAAAGGATTCTCGATAAAGGCTTCTTTTGTTAACTCCTCGCGCCCTAGATACCCCAAACCAACACCAGCACCAGAAATACATAACTCTCCCACACAACCTGGGGCTACCTGTTGATTGTTATCATTTAGAATGGTCAACTGAGTATTTTGAATTGGCAATCCAATAGGAATAATCTGGTCTGGCGATGTAATATCCGTTAATCGGTGAAACGCCACTACATCAGTACATTCCGTTGGGCCATAGCTGTTTATTAACTGAGCTTGAGAGGCGTCACTAGCCAACCAAGGGTATAACAATGGCAATTGAATGGGTTCACCGCCAAGTACAACATGTTTAAGTGAGGATAACGCTTTGTAATTATCAAATGATGCCGTTTCTACCAGCGGGTAAAATGCACTGGGAGCACAGTTTACAACGCTCACCTGGTGTTGCTCTATTAACGCTACCAGCAACTCCTCATCATAAAGATCCATCTTCGGGATGACTAGCGTTCCGCCTTGCAATAACACCGCAAACAAATTCTTTTGTGTTAAATCAAATCCTACCGCACTGACCAATAGGGTTTTAGTGCGCTGAGAAAACTGCATCTCCTGGGTATACCAATGTTGCAGATTTAACTCGCCGCTATGGGTTACCACTGCCCCTTTTG
>CAJXXT010000086.1 GCA_913063495.1 uncultured Gammaproteobacteria bacterium
TTGATGCCCTGAAAATTGTTGTAGATTGCAACATGGCTTAAATCACTAAAACAATCGTGTTCTTCTTCAGTATCGCCAAGTTCTAGGGCTGATCCCATGCGAGCTCCGGCGAGTTCGTCGTCCGCCATCACTTTCATAGAGCCTGCAATGTAGGCGATTGCATCGTCATGGTTTAAGAAGTTGTATGCAAGTGTGCCATCAGTGGATTCGGCAGCGGGGGACCATTCAGCAACCATATCAGATAGGTCGCTAACAAGCAGGTCAGTCGCCACTTGTAGGTATTGTGCGCGGCGATCGCAGTTTTCGTTGGTGCAACCTGCGCCGGTATCATAGTCGGTAGCAGGCCGTTCACCAGAGCCGGCATCTGTACCGTTGAGATCCTGGCCCCACAGTAAAAACTCAATGGCGTGAACGCCGGTGGCGACGTTGGCGTCGTTATCATCGACACCGTTTTGTGCCATAAGGTAAGCGCTATCGATGGTATCTGCGCTTGAAATGATGTTATTGCCATCACCGCCGTCAACGTAATCGATCAGTCCTTCAGCTAATGGCCAGGCATTAACTTGGCCTTCCCATTCGTCAACGGACTCTATGCCGGCATCTCCAGTATTGCTGCCGAGAGTGATATCAGTATCCCAGCGTAAAATCTCACTTTGTTGGTAAGGAACACGGGCTGCTTTATATGCTGCGCGGGCTAGCTCCAAGTTGTCTTCTGTTGGTGTTGCTAAAAAGTTGGCGACAGCGGTTTGTAGCGACTCTGCCGTGCTTAAAGAGTCAGAATACATGGCGTAAGCAATATCAACGTAGTTTGACTTAACATCAGCTGCACTAATGCTCCGATCTGCGGTGCTGCTACTACTACCGCCCCCCCCGCATGCAGTGATGATGCTGACAACAGCAACCGGTGCAACGACCCCCAAAAACCCTTTTATCTTTGACATTATTTTCCCCTAAGTACAATTGTTAATCAGGTGCGGATGATAATCATTCTGATTATGATTATCAATAGCATTCTCGTTATATCATTGCTTGACGGAGTTGGTTAGAATGCGTTCAGTTTGAAACAGGAACAATGAAACTTGAGATGACACGATTGAAATGATGGAAGAATTACAGCAGTTGTTATTCATAGGGTTGGAGTCTGTGCAATATTTGTTAGACCCCCAAAAGCGTATATATTGGTTATATTTACTCAGTAGCGCAGTGATAGCAGTCGGGTTGATAATGGCTCGTCGGGAAAATATTTCTCAACAATTGACTAAGGCTCTGAGCTGGAGATTGTGGCTTCATCCATCGAGTCGTATTGATTTTTATTGGTTTTTTTTGAACCACATTCTTCGCATAGCGCTAGTGGTGCCGGTGCTTGGGGGAGGGGTTTCGTTAGCAATTACCCTTAACCGGATATTGTATAAGTGGTTTGGTGCCGGGGATTTCTGGCAGCTACCAGAGCTGACGGTAACGGTTTTATTTACGTTGGTGTTGTTTTTGGTGGAAGATTTTAGTCGCTTCTTTGTTCACTATCTGTATCACAAAGTTCCGCTGTTCTGGCGTTTTCATGCCATTCACCACAGTGCAACAATATTAACCCCTATGACATTATATCGAATTCATTGGGCGGAAATGCTCGTGAATAGTATTCGTAGTTTATTGGTTATCGGCTTTGTAAGTGCCATGTTTATTTATTTTTTTGATAACGGAATTCATCCATACACGGTATTTGGTGCCACTATCACAGCATTTTTATTTAACATGGCGGGTTCTAATTTGCGTCATAGTAGCGTGTGGTTGGGATTTGGTTACTTTGAGCGCTGGGTTGTTAGCCCTGCGCAACATCAAATACACCATAGTGTTGCCCCGGAGCATATGGATAAGAATTTTGGTGCAACATTGGCGGTGTGGGATCGTTTATTTGGCTCATTAACGATGAGTCAAAATACCAAAGTAGAGGGCTATGGGCTTGCCGGTAAAGCGGTGGAACAACGTTTTCTTTCTCAGCAAGGAGGGCTCTAAAGGTCTATCAAACAAGTGATGGCATAGGTGGCGCTGGCTTTATCTATCCAAAAGACTGCATGGACTCAAAATGTTTCATTAAGTGCTCTGTACATAATCGGATCTTTGCTGATAGGTGGCGACGTTCTTGGTAAATCACTACAATATCCCTTTCTACAGCGCTCCATTCAGACAGTATCATCTGTAAATTTCCAGATTTAATATCGTCTGCAATATAATAATCAGGAAGATAAACAAGTCCTAAACCTTGAATAGCCGCGGCCCTTAGTGCGTTTCCACTACTACTACGCCACGTTCCTTTGACAGATTCTTGTTTTTCCCCCTTGGCACTAACAAATTTCCACGGTTTACTCTGGCCAAGATGCGTGAACATCAGGCAATTGTGTTGTTTTAGATCTGACGTTTTTTTTGGAACTCCGTGGTGTTTCAAGTAATCAGGGCTGGCTGCCACATGGAAGCGAGTGCGGCATAATGTTTTATTAACAACGTTGATATCGGTTCGCTGACCTAATTGAATAACCAAATCGTAACCATCTTCAATAAGGTCCACTTTGCGACTGCTGAAGTTTAATTCTATTTCTAATTTAGGATGTATTTTTTGAAATTCAGCGAGCGCTGGAACTAGGTGTATTTCACCTAGAAGGCTAGGGGTACTGATTCGTAGTACGCCTTTTGCTTCACTCTGCAAGGATGATACGGAACGCTCTGCGTCATCCAGCTCTTCAATGATGCGGGTGCATCTGTCGTAAAATACTTCACCGACGTCGGTTAATGATATCTTTCTTGTGGTGCGGTTAAGTAAGCGAGCACCCAATCGATCTTCGAGGCGGCTAATTTGTTGGCTAATGTGACCTTTTGATGCTCCCGTTGCTCTAGCGGCAGCAGAAAACCCCCCGTTATCAACAACTTGAACAAACTCCTCGAATCCTTCCCATCGGCTCATAAAACCTCCCAATTGTTCACATATAAAAACAATGTTATTTTGTTTTTCAGGATTATCCTTGTTTTGAAAACACTGTATATTAAAACGGTAATAAAGAAAACCACTAAGTCATGTGTCATATGGGTCATATGAGATAAATACAACGAGGAGAAGCTAATGGAATCGGAAATGGTAATTGCAGCAAGCTTAATCACTTCAGGGTTGATGATCGGAGGGGCAGCTGTTGCCTCAGGTCTGGGCATTAGTCGGGTGGGTGCAAGCTTTGTTGAGGGTGTCGCGCGTCAGCCTGAGGCTGCAGAAAAACTCCAGGTAAAAGCCTTTTTAATGGCTGGCACCTTAGAAGCGGTACCCATGATAGCGATAGGGATTGGTGTGATGCTGCTTTTTGCCAATCCTTTTTTATGAGGCCTACATCCGTTTGAATTAAAATAAGGTTCTGTCTTTACAGGAAGTACTTGCTCCCTCTATTAAGTTTAACGATTTTATAATTGAGGGAGCAGGAAATTGTCGACATCACTTGCTTGATAAGGTAGTTTTTTACGGAGTATCTCTTCCCAAATAAAAGGACTTTTCATGGAAACCTCATTGTCGATAGATCAGCCAGTGGATCAACGAATAAGCCAGAATATTCGTAATGCAGACAATAATTTCATCTACACCTGGCAGAAAATGATGGCCACATCGCCTAAGGGTGAAATACATATCATAGATGATCTAATGATTACCAATTGTGGCATATCCGTTCCCTTTTTTAATACCGCATTCACATCTACTCAAAGAAGTGTCACCGAGCAAGATATAGCGGTTGCAAAAGACTATTTTTTGAAAGCCGGTAAGTCGTTTCAGTTTTGTGTGCATGAGCCCTGGTCAGAGCAAAGTGCAAGCTTGCTTGAGGAGCATGGTTTTGTATTGGAAACAGTATTACCGGGAATGAGCTTTTCCGATACTGTAGAACTACCGATCAATAAAGGTGAGTTAACGGTAATCCAGCCAAGTACAGAGGAAGAACTTTCGCAATATCTCAGCTTGGTCTCTGAGGCATACGACTTGCCAGAATGGTTAGCTAAACAAATTTTAAATGCCGATTTTATCCCTGAACAAAATGTGTATTTGTATCTGGCTCTTGTGGACGGTATTCCCGTATCAACTTCAATGTTGGTCAATACACCTGAGGTTGCTGGTATCTATTGGGTTGCAACAGGAAAGGCAGAGAGGCAGAAAGGTTATGGTGAACTTGTTACCTGGCACGCTGTTCGTGAGGCCCTGCAACAAGGGTATAGCAGTGTAATACTGCAAGCTTCCGCTATGGGAGAGCCTATATATCAACGAATGGGGTTTGAAACTATCTGTCGGTACCAATTGTGGGTGTACAACGTCAAATAACTATTGTTGACTAAAACACTCAAAATTCAGACCCTGTTGTTACGTGGTCTATACTCTCAATAATGATAACGTTTCAGAGGCATTTTAGTTGTTTCCATACTATCTCAGCGCTCCTTCACGGTAACACGCTTTCATGAGTGGCCCGAAGGTCTGCACAATACTCTCATCATTCATGCTGTACGTAATATGCTCGGTGGCCTCTGCTCATATTTCATCTGCCGATACGGGTGAGTCTGTACATGGGACAGAAATCGATTCTTATCTTCTGAGCCCCCTCATGAGTATTCTGGAAGATAAGAGCGGCATGCTAACGATTGATCAGGTGAGCTCTTCTGAGAATCAACGATTCACGAAAAATAGTGACGAAATACCCAATTTAGGTATTACCGAATCGACCTATTGGCTCAAAATTGACCTGCAATATGCTATGCAAAGCTCATCGAACGATTTGGGTTCTACGTGGTATTTAGAGATTGGTCGGGCGCTGCTGAGTGTTGCTGAGCTATATGAGCCAGTAAAAGGAGGAGGGTATAGCGTTAGGTCTTCCGATATAAGGTTGCCGTTTAGCGAGCGAGAGGTAAAATATGTCAATAGCGTGTTTCCGATTACATTCCCCGCCGGGCAATATCCCACAATATATCTCAAAATAAAAAATCTATCGGCGCCACTTTATTTGCCAGTAACTCTATGGAAACCAGAGGCGTTTGTTCAAAGTGTGGCGGTGAAGAAGTATCTGTATGGGTTGTTTTACGGCTGTCTCTTAACATTAGTGATATATAACGTATTCATCTATTTTTCGGTGAAAGATGTTAGTTACCTATATTATGTGGGGTATATGGTCGGGATTGGTCTATATGTTCTTGTTCAGTATGGTCATGGAGTACTTAATGCCTTCCTGATTTATGATCTTGTTGGTAAAGACCTTACGGCGGAACTTATCTGGATAAATTATATTTTCGGAATTTTATTCATGTCTTCTTTTCTGGAAATTGAACGTTTGCATCCACGAATATACTATTTGTTGCGCATATATATGGTCTATGTGGTTTGTAATGTACTTTTAAGCTTTTTCGATCAAAGTATGGCAAAAATCCATTGGGTGGCGGGTGCTTCGGTCATTGCTCTTCCATTCTTTCTTGTTGTGAGTTTTTATTGTTGGAAGAAGGGGAATGAAAACGGAAAATATTTCCTATATGCATGGGTTCCAAATATTGTCAGTCTTATTTTTTCTGCGTTAGTTTTTAATCAAATATTACCATTTTTTGTGGCGCTAGACGCATTTTTGCTTCCTTTGGGCGTTTTAACTGAGGCATCAATATTCTCTTTTGCATTGGCGAATAGAATAAAATTAAATAGGGCAGAGTTATTATCGGCTGAAAAAAATAAAGCGAGAAGTCTTCTTGGGTATCAATCGATTTTTAATAATTCACTAGAAGGCTTGTATCAGATGAAAATGGACGGAAGCATTACCTCGGTTAACCCATCATTGGCCAGGATTTTTGGCTATTCGCTGGTTTCGGAAGTGATGCGAGAGAAGCGCGAAGTGGCGTTGGTAATGTTTGGCAGTGCTCGTTCGGGTTACAACGATCTGATCCAAGGACGAGGCGTTAGAAATAGCTTTACGATACCTATTTCTGGGGAACAACTAAGATTTATAGAGCATAACGCTAGGGTTATCTTTGATGCCCAGGGCACCGCAACTCATATCGAAGGTACGCTTGTTGAAGTCACAGAATCTCATGAAAAAACGAGAGCAATAACCGAGCGTGAAAAGGAGCGGTTGAGTAAAGAGCAAGCGCTAGTTGATATGAAACAAAAAAACGACTTTCTATCGATGATGAGCCACCATATACGAACCCCTCTGACATCCATCATAGGGTATGGCGAGCTTCTAAAGGATGGTGAGGTTGAAGGTGAAACCAAAATTGGTTGTGTTGATACGGTTGTTCATAATAGTCATGCTCTTCTCAAACTCATTAATAACATCCTTGATTATTCAAAAATTGATGCTGGAAAATTTGATGTTGAACAGATTCCTTTCCCTGTACTGGATGTGCTAACGACGATAGGCGATGAGTTTAGAGTGAAAGCAGAACGGTCAGGGCTCAAATTTAAGGTGGAATATCAATATCCTTTCCCTGAATCCATAACAGGAGATCCAACACGTATAGCGCAGGTTTTAAGAAATTTGTGTGAGAATGCAATCGAATACACTGAAAAAGGCAGTGTTGCTCTATGTGTTAAATGGGATAATGTTGCAGCGCAACTTAGTCTTTCCGTTAAAGATACTGGGCCAGGAGTATCCAATCAGAGGCAGCAGACATTGTTTACACTGTCCTCAAAGACGCAAAAAATGAATGACGGAGGTGCTGGTTTAGGGTTGGTTATTTCAAAAAGGCTTGCCCATTTGATGGGCGGGGACTTAACCGTTGAAAGTCAATTGAAAGGTGGCAGTAAATTTACTCTGCTCGTGAGTAATCGAGCATCTACCGACGTCGTCTGGATCAGAGAACCGCCGGCATCCAAATCAAAAAGGAAACGAAAACGAAGCATACCCAAGCTTACGGGCACGGTTCTGCTTGCAGAAGACAATGTGGTGAACCAAAAGCTTATTGACCGAGTGCTAAGGCAAACGGGGGTTACTGTTGTATTGGCGAATGATGGATTGGAAGCATGTTCTCATTGTGATGAGTCATTACCTGATCTGGTATTAATGGACATCAACATGCCAAATAGAGGTGGTGTGGAAGCTACCGAGTATCTAAAAGAGAGGGGCTATACGATGCCTATTTATGCGTTAACTGCAGAGACAGATAGAAAAGAAATCGATAGGATATTGGGCGCAGGTTGTGAAGATTTTCTAACAAAACCTCTGAATACCAAAAAGCTGTTCGAAATTCTTAGTAAGCATTTAGAATAGTTTTTTGTATTCTCGTGATTTTGTAGAACTAAGAACACAAAGGATAACAGGGTATGGCGAAATCATTTCTCTATCGCTTTTTTGGATTCGGAAAATTCCCCACGCGGTATCATGGTGAAATGGAAAAGGAAGGTGTGATATTGCAGGATGAAGGGCTATCTATTGTGCTTCGATACAGAAATTTTCGAGCCCCTAATGTGTACTACGGGCGGAAGGTTTCATTGGTTATGGGGTCGATTGTTCTTACAAAGAGTAGCTTTGCGTGCTTTCGTGGGAATATTATTCCACCTATTTTTCACGTTCTTGTCGCCCATGAATCGTTCAAAGCATTTGACTTCAGTTTAGATGAGAAAGGGCGGCTTAAGGTTGTGATAGATGCTCCCTTATTTCAGGAAGGGTGGAGGGGAACTATTGATACTCGCATTCCGTGTGAAAATGCGGAACAATATCTTCAAGTGCTTATGGATGCTAAATCGGGTTGAATTGCAGCCATAAGCACAATCATTAATAAATAGCGGTAAAGAAAATTCGGGTCACATTAGCATCGAATTCATAAAAAGGCTCTTGCCCTAATTCATAACCTCCTGCTTCCGCAGTGCGATAATTATCATACTCAAAAGCGATGTGGTCGTAGTTCAAGGAGATGGATGCCTTATCTAGCACAAGCCAGCGACTAGATAAAAATTCCCATTTAATCCCCACGCCAACACTTGTCGTTGAATACTCAGCCAGTTCTTTGTCCCTGCCATGGAAGGTTGGTATTTCTGCTCCATTCGATGCATCCAAAAAGTCAATAAAGAAGAATGCGGCCTCTTGTTGGTATGTACGATAACGCACATCCAATGTTAGGTTAAGTGCCTCTATAGGGTGTGTATAACCGATCTCGAAATTACTGCCTTGGATGTCCCAGGAATCAGAATAATGTCGATACTCTGCTCGCAGTGCTGCTCTGTAAGGCAGGTAGTATTTGAATCGTAAAGACGCTGCATCTCCAGTGCGCCTGTTAGGATAATTTTCTTCTTCCCAGGTACCTTGTCGATCAATCACGCCAACGTCACTGGGCATCAAGATGCTACTTTTGCGATAGGGATTTCTTAAAAAGCCCTCTTCATTGATGCTCTCAAGGTTGACTGCCATGATCAGCTTCTTCGTCAGTATTTGAGAAACCGACAATTGGTAGTTTTTACGGGTTAGCGTGTCTTCAAAGGCCGCTTGACCGGTTGCGCGCACTACGTCATCACCAAATCCAAACTTAACGGATACCGTCGTTAAGTCTCCAAAGAGGTCACGGCTAAACCCAAAGACAAAGGATTTGGCGTCATAGTCGTTTTCGGTGCTATTGGTGAAGGACATGGAGACGATGTTTTTGTCACGAAGTAAATCAATCCCAACGGATTGTTCTATGCGTTCTTCAACATAAGGGCTGCCGTAGCTCAAAACATCAATGGAAGCACTCGTGACATTGTCGACATAGTAATTCGCATTTATGGATATACGATCCATAAAATTTTTACGCACAAGTATTGAGGGGCCGTTAATGGTTACACCGCCACCTTCATATTCATGGAACATGACGTCACTACGCTCTTCGGGCAATACTGCTGCCACGGAGTGTGTGGCAACCAGTAATAAACCAATCATCAATACAACAAAATTTACATTGAAACTTACATTGAGAAAAATCGACACAAACAACCCTCTTCTTGATTTGCTTTCCCTTAACTTTAAATAGCTGTCATGGTTTAATTACAGCCACATCCGCCGCCACTACCGCCGCCTTCAGCGCCTCGCGCACCTTCTCGTGCTTGATAAACGTGATGCATATAATTTGATGACACCGCATCCGGCTCAAAACTCATGATAGGGTCTGCGAGATAACCTCTTTCATAGGGTTTTACCCAGGGTGTAATAGAGGGTGTAACGGAACAACCCGTCAGCAGAATCACGGTTACAAAAACGATTGATTTCATAGTACTTCTCGATGGTAAAATTCTATCAACCTAGATTAGGGTTAAAGAAATCAAATTCTTCTAGGTTGCTAAACTGGAAGCCATTGGTTGATAACCCAAGCTCATTGCGTAATGCACTATGGATGTGCATGGGGTGAAGGATCGCACTGCCAGCGCCTCCATCAGCTTTTAGTGTTTGTGGATTAAGGGGCAGTGCATTTTGATATTCATCGGTTGCGCCAATCACACGGTTCGCCCAGCTGGCATTTTTTTTCATAATGAGATAGCTACCAATGGGCCAATGATTTTTGCCTTCGCTACTGTTGTAGTAAGGTGTACGAGCGAAATCTGATCCCACAATAACCGTTAATCGATCAGCAACCCCTTGCGCTTCGGCGTAGTCCCACAAATATTCAATTGTCTCCGATACAGAAGAAAGCGAGGGTTCTTGCAAGGCATCATGATTGGTATGTGTATCGAACCCACCTAGTTCCACATCTGCTGCACAGGTGACTCCCGCCTTAAACCCCAGTACCGCCATCTGTGCTTGTGATAATGATTTCGACGATTCGATTTCATTATCTTCCGGAATAACCGACGCAAAATGCTCTAACGCGTCAACGTTGGGGCGTGCCTCATAATACGATTCCATTGCGAACTTTTGACGGGGTAATAGAGACGCTTCATTTTTTATGCGAGCAAGCCTTTCTTGTTGTGCAGTAATGATGTTGTCCAAATCACTTTTGGGATAATAATTGCGAGTTTTTGCGGCGCTGCCCGTTATGTTTGGCTCTAGAATTCGGCGTAGTTCTCCTACCTTGTCAATGCGGGAAAATCGAATTAAACGAGCAGTTTCCGAGTAGCCTCCAAAGTTAAGGTATGAAACGGGTAGTTGCGGCGCTTTCTCGTAAGCAAATAGTGCTGTTAATGATGGGTAACCGCGAGCGGTTCGCCCACTCCACGTGTGCGTTCTTCCAGTGCCGTGAGCATTTGTTTGCATATCAATGCCATTGATGACTAACATGGAGCTACTAAAGCGTTCGAATAACGATGCATTATTCGCAAACGGTGCATAGGGGATATTGCCCGCTCTAGGCAAATCATTGGCAGTCATGCCATTTGCCCAGTTGTTTAAAATCGTACTTTCAGTATTGACTTTAGGGTCGCAAAAACTCGAGACATCCCAACCACCATTCGCCTGTATAGTGACTAGCAATGGTCCGGTATAAGGTTCGAATCCATCTGCTAACGTGGGTTTTGAAAAAGGCAATGCCAACCCTGCGCTTGCGTATCCAAGCATGCTCAAAAAGTTTCTTCTTTTCATTGGTAACTCCCGCCTAATGTCTATTCGTGTAGGAATTTGTAATCAGTCATAAAGAACAACATCATGCGTGACCAAGTGGCCAACATATGTTGTGGATCAACTAAATCATCGTCGCTAAAAGTCATACCTTCGGGAGCAGTACAGGTTTCTTCTGAAGATGCTTGTACATTAAACTCAGCATCGCTTTCCCAGCGTTTTTGCCAGGTAGTGACGAATAATTGGTAGGAGGCGTTTAACTCCTCACTGTCGATGGCTAGGTCCTCTCCTAGAAAAGCTGCATGTAATTCACGAAGTTGATTTTTAATCAGCATTTCACCTCCACTACCGCTAGATGGCTCAAGGTTATTGATAGAGGTCGATATCAGGGGACTAATTCCGTCGGACAGCGTGTTACCGTAGGCATGGATCGTTATCTGATAGGCGCCTGACGACGCTAGCGACACAGGTATTTCTAGGTATCCACTGGTAAACGCCCAGGTATCTACACCATTGTCGTTATTGGTTCCGCCTACGGTGCTCCCGTCATGATCAACAGCAACTCCACCCGTGGTAATTAAATCTTCGCCTTCCAACGATATGACTGTGCTGCCGTCCGGTGCTTTTAATGCAAACTTGTCAACATATACTCGGCGGCTATTTTGATTACCGCTGCCACTTGGATTATCTAAGCTAATACGTAATCGCTTTTCGCCCGCGTTGGTGATGATAAGTTCCGCATTAAAAACTTTAGGTGTATCTTGGTTGTCGATTTCAAACTGAACACTGGCGTCTGTAAGAGGGGTGGTGTACTTGCTAATGCTCTTAAAGATCTTTCTGTCGTTTGTGTCACGAGTAAAGTCCGCTATCACTATAGGGCAACTCATTTCCAGTGCTTGGGCTAGCGCGACGTTTGACATTAATGCCGTTAACTCAGTTGCTCTTGAGGTAATTCCAAAGGAATCAATGCCCCCATAATAGGTATTAAACGTATTTTTAAGATTGTCGTATCTTGGGTCAATTCTTGATTCATCTACGATTTCTCCCCACGCACCACCCGCTAATGCCTTGGTTTTTAATGCCAACTCTTCTGGCGTTAGTAATCGGCCAATACCGATGCTTGCAAGTGATGTTTCACGATCAGAACTTAATGAGGAGCCCGATGATTCTGCACGAAACCAGTTGGACATCATCATATCCACCAACAGATCTTTTACGTTGTAGGGAGAGCCACCATAAAATCCTGTAGCAAATTGTAGTGCCAATTCGGCAACGGTTTCTTGTTGCGCTTCGTAAGTTGCCAACTTGGCGTAGTAATCGCTATCAGTGATTTGTTCAGGTGCGTCTTCTAGCGGTGCGGTCATAATGGTTGGCCACCAGAAAGAAACAGCCGATTGTGAAAATTGGTCGTTCGCTACCATTCGTTGAGCAAGAATTTGTAGCGTATTGTCCTTTTCCGTAATGGTTTCACCTTGGCTTCCAAAACCGGGCTCTAGCATATCGCGATACCAAAGGTCACCGACTTGATAAGGAGAGCCTTGTTCCCTGGTGTAACTAGAGGGGAGTGAATTGAGCCCGCCGGTTGTACCCCGGTAATGACCGGTGTCGTCATAGTTTTGAAATGCACCAGCAACCGGATCCATTATCGTATGGCAGGCTGTGCATGCGGGGTTATTTAGGGTTGGATTATTAGTGTCGGCTAAATCCTCAGGGTCTGTTGTTCGAGCTGCTGATTTTTCAATGTCGAAACTTTGATATTGATAGTAGGCAAACCTTGCACGGCCACGGTTTCGATTCGTGTCAGTACTTGGGTATCGATTTAATAGACCTAAATCGTTGAGTAGCCCTGCATGTGGGTAATCAATAAATCCGCCGTGGGCCAATATTTGGGGTCCTAACGCTTTATCTTCCCTCACAACGACCGTGTCATCATTTTCTAAAATTTGTCCCTTATTTTTTCCTGGTTTGAATGTTGTTAAGTCTTCTGGGTTATCGAAGTCTACTCCTGATCTAAATATGATATTACTGTCGGGGTTTACCATGGTGTAATCGGCTGTCAGTATTTCCGTGTAGGGGCGATCATTTTCTACGATATGAGCGACTAGCTTCAGGGGAGCCATAGCACCGGCATAGCGAAAACCGTTCAACAGGCTGATAAATTCGCCACCAGCACTCTCGTCTCCGTCTTGCTCTGCAATATTCGCAGCATAGCTTCGGTTTGATAACTCGGGGTAATGAACATCATGGCGATCTGCAAACTTCAAGTCGCCGTCTCCCGCGAGTGCCTGGGAGAGCAGATTATCGTTGGAGCCACGAATTAAAAATTCGTGAAAGTTTTCGCCGACCATTAAACCTCTAATGACAGTTCTTAAACCACTGTCATTTGTTTCTGCTAGTGCGTATTCACCATCAGTCGGGAAGCGCCCAACAACAATGAGTGCGGCTCTTCTTAGGGTTTCGCGGGAGTTGGTTAGGCTTAAGCCTTCAAATAAAGAACCCGAACAGATCACATCACCCGGTGAGGCAGCGCCACCCAGCATTTGTAAAAAGCTTTCAAGGTTTTTAAAATCGTTATCATCGCAAGTGAATTGCACCCCACCTCCGTGAGCGGATCCGCCGCGCGCTTTACTAAGGATTTGGGAATGGGTGCTAGAGTCGGAGCTGTAGAAATCCGAAAATACATCCAGGTTATGGGTAGCATTGTTGTTTCCGGCGCTCAGGATCAGGTTTGTGTCTTGGGCAAGACCTCCGTTGGTATGACAAAGAACGCATTTAGTTTGCACGATTTCTGGCTCAATAATCTGCGAGTAGAAGCTGGCGAGGTCATTTGGGTTATCTGTGCCCTGACCATCGCCATCGCCATCTTGGGGTTCAGTCCCAGCAAATGCCGTCAAGATATAGTCGGCCACATCAGAAGCGCAGACCCCTTCGCAGGCTGAAATGTTAGCCGGTGGCATGGTCTCGGAGATGGTAGTCGCTAGATGGTCAACAGAGTCGGTAATATTGTTCAGCGCCGAGGCTGATAAACCTTGCCCCTCGGATCCATGGCACCCCGAGCAATAGGAGGCATACGTTGAGGCGCCTGGGTGGCTACTATCACGAGCCTCCGAATTACTGTCGGAGCCTCCGCCGCCGCCACAGGCACAAAGTATTACTGTAGATAGAGTCAAAAAGACTCTTTTTAATGTGATTAGGTTTAGCAAGTAACGCACTTCTGACATAACAGCGCCCCGGTTCTTAGTTCTAAGCAGTGGATTCTTCTTATCGAAGGAGGATGATTAAAAGGATATCTGCATAGATGCGAGGAAAATTTGAACAGTGTCACGCTAAATTGATTTTATTTGGGCCATTTGTCCCAAATAAAATAAAAGTGCATAGGGCTACATACTAATGGTTACCTAATCAACCCTCGAAATGCCTAAATATCGATGAATTACAATAAATTGCATTGAAATAAATGCCTCAATAGTAAAATGAGACGAGCTTCACACACTTATGTTTCATTTGGGCATAAAATCCCATTTATGTCAGATTATGTACAGAACGCGACCAAGACTGCGCTGGCCAAGTTAATGCGCCCACTCGTTAAACTGCTCATCAAGCAGGGGTTTACCTATGCCAGTTTTGCAGAAGTAACGCGCCGCTTGTTTGTGGATGTGGCTGCAGAAGATTTTAAGCTGCCAGGGAAGAAGCAAAGCTCTTCCCGAATATCAGTGTTGACAGGGATTAACCGTAAGGACATTGCCAAAATTTTGAGCCGTCCTAATCCCACGGAAACCGGTGACCTCACTGGAGGGAATCGGCCGTCGCGCATTATTCAAGGCTGGTTGCGAGATAACGATTTTACGAATGAATCAGGTGCACCGAAACCCCTACATTTTGAAGGAGCAGAACACAGCTTTTCTGAACTCGTTCGTCGCTATGGTGGTGATGTGACCCCGAGAGCGGTATTTGATGAGTTAATTCGAGTGGGAGCCGTGACAAAAAATCCACAACAAAGGATTGTACTTTGCTCCAGCGCTTACGTGCCTCAAGCTGATTTGGAAGAGAAATTTCGAATCATGGGGCGTGCGACCAATGATTTGTTCTCGACGCTCGATCATAACTTAGAACACGACCCTTATACTGCACGTCTGCAACGAACTGTTGCTTATAGTGACATACCTCTTGAAGCATTAGCGCAAATTCGTTTGCGTAGCAAAGAGGAGGGCGAACAATTTCTTTTACAAATAAATCAATGGCTCTCTCAACAAGATCGGGATGTTAATCCGGAAACCAAAGGAACCGGTAAAGCACGAGCAGGCGTTGGCATCTATTACTTTGAGCATGTTTTGGAAGAGGATTCCTGATTATGCCTCTTTTACTGAAAATAATTGTACTGTTGGCTGGTGGTTTTTATCTTGTTGATCAGTCACAGGTAGTGAGCCAATCCCGTACAGTTGACCAGTCTCAAGAAGCACTTCTAGATCCAGCATCGCAAAACTCCATAGGTGGCGCTAATAGCATCAAGAACACCGACCCTGGATTATGGGTTAACGTTTCAACGTCTAGGGGGAAAGAAGACGGTATCGAGGGAACCGGTTTTAGACCCGCTGAGGACAAACACTCAATTGCCCCATCCCATTTTGTCGATTATGACGACGCAATGGCTGAAGGTGGCATTGAAGGAACTGGGATCTATGGAGACTTTGATGAAAATTCAGCGCCTTTAGAGCACAGCCAAAATGACGATTACGATTTTGATGAAGGCGGGATCGAGGGCACGGGTATTGTTGCAGGCGCAGAAAACCAACTAATCGCTTATGGCCCAATCACGCAATTTGGAAGCATCTATGTGAACGGAACCAAATATGAAATTGATGATGCCGAACTGGAATTTGTGAATGATACGGGAAGATCAGAGCTCAGCATTGGTATGATGGTTCAGGTACAGGCTGATTGGCAGCAGCAAACTGATGGCGTGTTCAACGCTCAGAAAGTGACGTTTGACCATCAAATCGAGGGGCCTATCAACACTATTGCTCGCCATGGTGATGTCACGTTCTTAAATATTTTGGGAACCACCGTTGTGGTTGCCGGCGACACCGCGATTGATAGAAGTATTCCTTATCAATTTGACATGGGTTCTGTAGTGACAGTAAGTGGTATCACCAACGAAAAGAATCAACTTGTGGCTACTTATATCGCGTTGCGTTCTGAGGTGTACCGTGAAGGGCAACAGGTCGAGCTAGAGAGTACCGTTGATTCGATTAATGCGACGGATCAAATCATACGATTAAATGGAATGGACGTTGATGTTAGCCAAGCTAGGTGGAAGCAGGGTAGCCTGCAAACTATCGGAATAGCAGTAAGAGTGGAAATTGTTGGTCAGTATGATGTGGCGACAAATCGAATCATCGCGAATCAAGTGCGTGTGAAAAACAATGATTTGTCGCTGAGCAAAGGTAATAAACTGAACGTAGATACCATCGTGACCGACTATAAATCACTAACTCAGTTCCGCCTTAATGGCTACACAGCAAATGCTTCTGAGGCCGATATTTTACGTGGTAATCATGAAAGCCTACGTAATGGTGTACGTGTTCGGGCTTCCGGTTATATTAATAGTGACGGAATATTTGAGGTCCATACGTTACGCATAAAACCTAACGCGAACTTCGCTGCAAAAATACCAGTAAGTTCGGTTAATCCAATAACCGGTGAAATTGGTTTTCTAAACCTAAAAGCCTATGCAATGTCTGATACGATTTACCAATCTAAACTAAGGGCAATTAATAAGTACTTCAGTATTAACGATATTGAAGTAGGCGATTGGATTGAAATTCAAGGTGTCGAAGAAAACGGTCGATTAACGATTGGAAATATATTTTCGTTACGGAACAAACCGCAAACGATATTAAAGGGGCATGTGAGTATTGACAGCAATGACAGGTTATTACTATTAGGCATTGATGTTCAGCCTACAGGATCAATATCTCCAGAATTAATAGCGTCTATTGAAGATGGGGATGTGATTGTTGCCAAAGGTACAATGTTTGATGGTAATACTTTCTATGCGAAGGAGCTAATTGTCCATTAGCCCATTAAAATGCCTGTATAAAGGGGGGTATCTTGAAAGTGGGTGCCAATACGGGTTCTAATAGGTGGTTAGCGAATCTGTAACACCCTTATCGTCCTACTGGCACCACGTCCAAGATCATCAACTACACGAACACTGTACTCCCCATTAGAAGCGTTCCATATAAAAGGCTCGCCTCTTTTTGAGTTACCAACATAGGTTGAGTTGACGAACCAATAGAGGGTTTCTACATTGGAGTCAACAATAGCTGAGAAAGGAATCTCGCGGTTAGCGTTATTGCTTTGTTCTGGCGTGATACTTTGGATGACATATTCAATGGTTGCTTGGGGTGATGTGATTATCGGGGTTTGTCCTGATCGACTTTTTTGATCAAGACTACAGGCTGTCGAATACTGAGGTGGTGTTTTTAACGAAATTCCAGCTTGTCTAAAAAGATGCAAAAAATCAGATGGCCAAAATTCAAAGGTTTTCATCTCTGTTTTTCCTGCTTCAAACCAACAAGCACGTAACCCTGTAGATGACTCTATTGGTATTGATCGATAAATATTGGAGACTTTAATGGGAGACACCCCAGGGATAAACCAGGAGTTTACCGTGGAGGGGCAGTGTCTCTCTGCCAAATCCCCCGTGTTTTTACACACGTTGAGTTGTTTGATATTGAGGGACGCGTTTACCGAATAATTACTTGTTAGCAGATCTTCAACCTTCCAGTTATTTTCAGAGGTTATCGTTGAAAATAGAGAAAATAATAGTGGCCCCGCTGCACTACGACCAACAAACGCATTGTTGCCCCTACCATCAAAGTTTCCAACCCATACCACCAGAATGTAGGGGCCAGATACACCAACAGCCCAGGCATCACGAAATGCCCAAGAGGTGCCTGTTTTCCAAGCTACTTGGTTTTTTTGTAGGGAACCCTGATCAACATTCAAAGCATCGGGCGCTGGATTGTCTTTAAGGATATCCAGTATCAGAAAGCTGGCTTCAGCACTTAATAGTTGTTTTTGCGCTTTCTTTGGCGTTTTCTTTAGGGTGTTTTCTTGGGAAGTTTTAAGGCTCCTTATCTGTTTTAATACACCTTTGTTGGCCAGCATGGCATACAGGGACGACAGCTCTAACATGCTAACTTCACCACCGCCCAATGCTAACGCCAGCCCATAATAGGCTTCATTTTTAAGCCCTGTAATACCGGCATCCATAAGAAAGTCATAGAAAGATTGGTGTGTCAGTTGTGATTGCAAATCCACCGCTGGAACGTTTCGGCTTTGAATTAACGCATCTCTTGCAGAAATTGGCCCCAAAAATTGTTTGTCATAGTTCTCTGGTGAAAATCCACCGAATCGTTTGGGGGAATCCTTCATGAGTGTCATTGGGTGAATTAACCCTTCATCCATTGCCAACCCATACACAAAGGGTTTTAGCGTAGACCCGGGCGAACGTTTCGCCACAGTTCCATTAACTTGCCCCTGTAAATCATCGTTATAGAAATCCGCTGAACCCACCATGGCCTTTATTTCCATGGTCTCATAATTTAACAGTAACGCCGCTGCATTATTGATGCCAGAGGCCGCCTTCGATGAAACGTAATGGGAAATGACTTTTTCAAGTGACTGTTGTTGTACGCTGTTTAGTGTTGTGTTGATGTAACCATGATCCCAGCGGGACATTTTTTGTTTAACGTGATTGACAAAGTGGGGTGCTAGAAAGGGTAAGTCTTCAGGTGGGCGTACATTCAATGGCATGGAAAAAAACGTTTCTTTTGAAACATCCGATGGGTGATCTGCAAGCCAACGTTGGAATAGATTCTGCCGAGCCTGTAATAAGTGCTGATACCCTGAAGAGGTGGTCGGATTTCGCTTGTTTGGGTTTTGTGGGATAACTGCCAGTGTTAACGCTTCTGGCAGGCTTAAGTGACTGGGTTTCTTGTTAAAGTAGATCAAGCTAGCGGCGGCGATGCCCTCAATATTACGCCCGTACGGCGCCAAATTGAGGTAGACCTCCAAAATCTCTTGCTTTGAATAATGACGAGAAAGCTGTATTGCTCGAGCAATTTGATGGACTTTTCCTGGGATGGTATTCGAAGGAATATTCCATCGTAAACGTGCTACCTGCATGGTAATAGTTGATGCGCCAATGCGCCGTTCACGCAGAATAAAGGTCGACCAAAAAGCGCGTACTAATGCGGTGAAGTCCACACCAAGGTGATCATAATAACCTTGATCCTCGTAAAGTAGGGTGGCTGCAATTAACTCTGGTGATATTTGATCTAAAGGTTCGAAAATTCGGTAGCGATCATCCTCCGCAAGGGAAATTCTGAGCAAACGGTCTTGGTTGTCAAACCATGCACTGGAATAGGTTGTAAAGGTTTTCAGCTCTGGCCGCGGGCAGAACACATAGAGTGTTATGGTGAGGCACAATAATGACAATAGTGCTGATAACATTACGTTCAAGGGCGTAGAAAAGCGTTTCATTGTTTCTTGTGGAAGTTCCTTATGAAAGCCTCCTGTTAAAGACCTCTGTTAATGTGAATTCAATAGCTGTCGCTAGAATATCATTCCCACTACGACATAGGCTACTAACAAGTTAGGATCTTCTTGTTCGAATAATACAGCAGCCCTAGATTCAAGGCTGCTGAATCTAGGGCTGCTGTATCTAAGGTTCCTATATTAATTACCTGATCATCACGGACTTTTACTGGGTGCTTTTTGTCGATGATGTAACAACGGAGGGTGTGATATCTTCTATTTCAAATACCGTCGCCGCATAGCTTCCATCCGGTAGCATGGAGGCTAACCCGTATTGCGCGTCGGTTAGAATCGTGTAAACGGCTGTGTCTTGATTCATTACTTTTTCGCTAGTGTTAAGTTTCCACTCCTGTTGAATGGACTCAAATCGACCAGAAAAATCTTGAGCACCGAGAATGGACGTGAGCGCCCAATAGGTATATTCCGTTACCATACAGCTGTAGTCACACGTGCTGTCATCGTAGGTATACCAAGCGCCGGTTGGATAAGGCTTAGGAATATTGGTGAATCGCCCACCACGAGCGGTATCCATGGCATCTGCGATAGCAGAACCAGCTTCTTCACCAAAAACACCAGGGTATACACCTGTGTAGCCCACATGAGTGATGAGGTGCAAAATCTCTTCGAGAGATGCATCAAATTTACCTTGTGCTGCGCCGTTAATGTGGGTTTCCACAGCGTATAAATCCTGACCTGAGTTCCCATGGGTCGGGCCGGCACTTAGTGGCATGTCAGCGGAATTTTTAGCCATGAGCAGCGTGGCTCTTTGGCTTATCAGGCGCTCAACCACCGCGGGGTTATCGGCAATGCCGTCCTCATTGTTATCGAGGTACTCAGCCATGATGTTAGCGGCGTGAAGCACTTTTTCTGGCGGGGTTGCTGCGGTGGCTTTAATGGTAACACCAAAGACAGTGACTTGTTGAGTAAAGGGGCCAGAGCCTCCGCAGCCCCCCAGTGACAGAGCGCTGATGGCGAGTAGAGGTAGACATTTCTTTAGGGTGTACATGATGGGAACTCCTGAAGTTAGGATTGTATTATTAATTCTTGTTTTTGTTCGCCCTCATAGTATTCATTAGGTTTCATTTCTTCGGGGTAAGCCCGTGTCAGTTTGTGTAAGGCTTTGTAAGCAATGGATGCAAGGGCCTGTTCTTACAAACGCTGACAAT
>CAJXXT010000087.1 GCA_913063495.1 uncultured Gammaproteobacteria bacterium
AGCAAGGTTATCGCTCGGAAGATATCGAAATTGGTGTTCATCATTCGGAGTTCACTGAATCCGGTGACCGTATGACGATTAAGGCTGATCAGATATCCATTACCGGACCTATTGGTCGAGACTTTGAAGGCAACTTTAGCGCGATCCGCGACGTTACCAGCGGTGCATCTCCAGTGGTTAACTTTCTCGACGGCGAAGGGAAACCCCATCAGTTTTTAGAAACTGGCGCATCAATTGAAGACCAACGAGATATTTACGAAGGGACACTCACGCACTACGGTGATAACAGCCTATCCAGCATTAAGCTAGGTACGTCCGAAGAGGATGACTATACTTCCGATTATTTTAGCATAAGCCATCGCTTCGATTTTAATCGTAAATTATCCAGCCTAACCTTTGGTTATGGCCATAGTGATGACGATGTGTGGAATTCCTACAACCCCAGCGTGTTGCTTGAAGAGCCTTCTATTTTTAATACCCGACAAAAAGATGAATTTAATATTAGCTTTGGTCAAGTTATTAATAAAAACACCACGATTCAACTTGCATTAACCTACGTTGACAGCAGTGGTTTTTTATCTGATCCGTATAAGAAATCCTTTGTTGTTGATGAGGCGATTTTTGATTTTCGTAAGTTAAATATTGATATTGCAGGAATATTTCGTTATTTGGTGGATTCAGGAGTTATTCGATATGTAAATAATTCAGGTATTACAGAGACCATCAATAACCTTTTCCCTGGCCTTATTACTGCGGCATCCGAAAATATTTTAGGTGTCATTAAAGACAATCGCCCAGAAAAACGCGAACAGTGGATTTCATTATTACGCATGAGCCACTACTTCAAAAGTACCAACTCAGCATTACACACCGATTATCGTTACTCAGATGACAGCTGGGGCGCTTATTCTCACACGTTAGAATTCAAATGGAATATCGGTTTGGGACTTGGCTGGCAAGTTTCTCCTGGTGTTCGATTTTACTCACAGCATAGTGCCTTTTTCTACGACACCTTTTTTGAAACCATTCCGAACCACGGGTATGTCAGCAGTGATTATCGTCTAGCGGGGTTTGGTGCCTTTTCTAAAAAACTGGAAATATCAAAAGAGTTTGGTCGTGATTTTACCGTTTATCTTCATTATGAAGAGTACGAGCGACAATACGATTACGAACAGGGTGGACAAACGAATGGAGACCCATTAGATGATTACGAGTTTACTGCCTTTAGCGTAAGTTTTGATGTGCGCTTCTAAAACACAACTCAGCCCTAGCCATTTTGATTTCAAAGCAATGGGCTCGCCCTGTACCATCACAGTTTATGCATCCGATGCATTAGAAGCTATCAATGTAATACAAAAAGCAACGGCTGAAGTTAATCGTTTAGAAAACAAGTTTTCACGTTATATAAAAAACAACGTGTTAGACCACGTCAATCAAGCCGCCCAAAAAGGAACTTATGCTGATGTCGACGATGAATTTATATCATTACTCAATTATGCAGATACCTGCTACCAACAAAGTGACGGCTTATTTGATATAACAGCAGGCGCACTAAGCCGGATATGGGATTTTTCTTCCTCAAAAAATCTACCCAGCGATACCGACATCAAAAATGTACTACAACATATCGGTTGGCAGCATGTAAAAATAGACAACAACCGTGTGCATTTTTTAACTCAGAATATGGCGTTAGATTTTGGTGGCATTGTCAAAGAATATGCCGCAGACAGTGCTGCTAACATCTGTGCTAGCCATGGCATTAAACACGGACTGATAAACTTGGGGGGGGACATTAAGGCCATTGGCCCTCACCCCGGCGGGGCCCCTTGGAAAATCAATATTCGCGATGCCCACAAACCAGGGCAACATAAAGGTGTTATTGATTTATACACTGAAGGTTTAGCAACAAGCGGGGATTACGAGCGATTTATTGAAATTGACGGCCAACGTTATAGCCATATTTTGTCACCCAAAACGGGCTGGCCGGTGAAAGGGTTAGCGTCAGTAACGGTGAAAGCGTCACAGTGTGTTATTGCCGGATCCGCCTGCACCATCGCGATGTTAATGGAACATGATGGCGTCGATTGGCTCAACGCTTTAGGCGTCGAATGCTTGTGGCAGGATTAGCATCAAACAAGATTAGTACCCGACAACGTTAAAGCCAGGCAATAAAAAACGGTAAGCCGTTCGATTAATACAATATTCAGTATTAACCTCACCACTTACCGTTTCCAACCGCGCAATTACCGAACGCGATTAATGTAACTGTTTCATAACTAACATCATCGCAACATCGTCATAACAACATCGTCATGACAACAGTTACTGCAATTTAAACAATTGCCAACAATTCAACATCAAATACCAATGTTGCGAATGGGCCAATAGCACCACCTGCACCTTGCTCACCGTAAGCAAGACCGTAAGGTACTGTTAAGCGCCACTTTGAACCAACAGGCATTAACTGTAATGCCTCTGTCCAGCCAGCGATAACGCCGTTTACTGGGAATTCAGCAGGCTCACCACGATCGTAAGAGCTATCAAACACAGTACCGTCTAACAATGTACCATGATAGTGAGTACGAACAGTAGAAGCAGCAACAGGCTTCTCACCGTCACCAGCTGTTAGAATTTCATACTGAAGACCAGACTCTAGTACAACAACGCCGTCTTTCTTCGCATTTTCAGCTAGGAAAGTTTCACCCGCTTCGGTTTGACCTTTAGACGCCTCAGCTTGCTTCGCTTGCATAACTTCACTGATTTCACGGAATGCCGCATCCAAATCCGCAGGGTCAACAGCCAATGGCTGATCGTTTAATGCATCGGCAAGGCCTGCAAGTACATCATCAATAACCATTCCATCAAATGGGTTTTGCTTTAATTGATCACCCATTTGGCGACCAATACCGTAGCTGACGCGCGCTTCGGAAGTTGTATATTTTTCAGACATATAATCTCTCAATCTATCTAATGTATGTATCGTGTTAAATGATTCGTAAGGGTGTTACTCAACGTGCAGAACAGAGCCTGGAGCGCATTCTATCACCCATAAGACGTTTTTACACATTGGCCTCTAATCCCTACTCAGAAATTAGGGTATACGGCAGATTTATCGTTTTTTGCCAAACATCACCGCATCGCCCTCTGCATGCCACTGAGGATATTTGGGCATAATATCAATAAACAAGGGGGATGCCAGCAATCCATGTAACCAACGTTGCACATTGGGGTATGGCGCCTGATCAAACCATGACTTATCAACATGGGCAAACTGACGAATAAAGGGAAATATCGCGATATCCGCTAAGCTGAGTTTATCTGCCATAAGATAAGAATGGCATTGTAGTTGCTGCTCCAACTGGGCGATAAACGCCTCCGCTTGCTCTCGGTAATAACTCACGGAGTGCTCCGGGAACCGGTCTGCATATTTATAATGATCTAACCAATGCTTAAACTGACCGTCGTTTTGGGCAATAAGTGCCATTGCAGCTTTATGCTGCACTAAAAGCCAGCCCTCTGAGTCAGGTTGACCTAACGCCCACAACATAATGTCTAAACTTTCATCAATCACCCGCCCCTCAGGTGTCACCAACACAGGTACCGTCGCTTTGGGAGAAAGCTCTCGTAACTGAATCGGCTTATCTCTCAGCACCACTTCTCGAAGCTCTACAAGAACCCCACTTCCATAAAGTGCCAATCTTGCCCGCATGGCGTATGGGCAGCGGCGAAAGGAATAAAGGAGAGGGTGACCGTTTGTTAACGGTTCATTCGTGGATTTGGACATTTGCTTTACATTACCCTGCACTTGTTACCAATAAGAGATTTTGAAATCATAGAAATGATCGGAGCGATATACTACTCTAATGGCATACCCCTTAGAAGCAGCCCCAGTATTATGAAGGAAACTCTACATTATTGCCTAATTAGCCTTGGATGGATTTGTGTTGTATTAGGCGTTGTCGGTATTTTTCTTCCCTTGTTACCCACAACACCTTTTATTTTGTTAGCAGCCTGGTGCTTCGCAAAATCGTCTCCTCGATTCCACCTCTGGCTAACCTCTCACCCCAAGCTAGGCCCCATCATTCATACTTGGCAAAGTGGTGAAGGTATTTCTCGGGGCCTTAGGAACCGTGTATTAGTGGTTATGTGGGCAAGTATGTTGCTGTCAATGTGGATTGTTGGTAAATGGTGGTCTATTGCTCTACTCAGCAGCATTGGTATAGCGGTGAGTATTTATATTTTTCGACAACCTATCACCGAACCCGCACACTCGCTCGCTCAGCAAGGTGAGAAATAGAGCTTCCCTGGACGTGCCGAAACAATCGATAAGAAGCACAAAATACCAGCAGTTTCACCGGTTCAAACTGTGCGACTGCCACTTGGTAGGATTCCCGTTTTTTCATTGCGGATAGCCAACGGCGAATTCGCTTCCGCTCTTGCAACGGATACCCCATACGTTGTAAACGATAAATATTGGGGAACAGTGATAAATCAGCCAACTGGACATCTCCTCCCAATAAATACTTATCGGCATTCAATTGATCTTCAACCACATCCAAGATGACCTCTACCGATCGAAATGCTGACAGTAATTGCTCCTCGTCATAACCTCCTTGCTCAGACAACGTCTTATGAAATAGCACCAGTTTTTTATCTTTCTGCTGTTTTTCAAATTCCGCCATCTGCTGTTGCGTCTTACGCACCAGCGGTTTAAATAAAAATTCGTAATACAGATATTTTGAATATCCATGCAAATCAGATGCTAACGTCATTAATGTCTGCTGTGCAGCCAGCCGCTCTGGCGTCATTGGCTGAAAACGCTTCCCCCCATAAGTATCATCTAGGTAGATCAGTATCTCATTGGATTCAACCACAACATTACAATCATCATCCAGCGCGGGTAACAACCCCTTTGGATTAATTGCCAAATAAGTATCATTAACATGCTCCTGTTTCAGCATATCAACAAGGTGACTGGTATAAGGCAAGTTTAATTCTGCCAGCAACAACCTAACTCGCTGAGAGGCTGTTGATATTGCTCCATGATATAAATGTAAATCCTGTTGTGACACATTGCTACCTATTTAAAAGCTATCTATTAAAAAGCTACCTACTTTAAAACGGCCCGAATTAACGAATAAGACAGTTTAACGATCTGATAAAAAACCTAATTTCTGAAACACTGGTTCGGGCAACCAACGTACCACCCACATAACAAACCACCAGTACCCAGGAATGTAGTGCACATAACGGTGACTTTCAAATGCTTGAACAATTTTTTCTGCCACCGTGCCTACTGTCGAAAAAGAAAAGTTCTTTTCATGATCAACTGTCATCGGAGAATCCACCGGGCCCAGCTTAAAGGTATACACTTCTAACCCTGAGCCCCACTTCACTGATCGCAACCCTTGCAAGTAGGTATTTAACGCACCTTTGGCCGCACCATAAGTGTAGTTTCGAGGACGCCCTCTGTCCCCCGCAACACTGGTAATGACACCAATTTTCCCCGAAGGCTGATTTTTCATCAATGTGGTTAATGTCACCAATTGTGCAACCACTGATGTGTAGTTAACCTCAATAACCGTTAACGCTTCTTCGACGCTCCTTTCGCTTTCAATCTGATCACCAATAACACCATGAGCTATTAACACATAATCAAACGATCCCATCTGATCATAAGCCTGACGTATGCACACCTGTGTCGCAGGCAGATCAACAAAATCCACACAAGCAGTACCAACCACAACATCACCAAGCCGCTCTGACAAGGCATTAACGGCATCTTCACGACGCCCCATTAAGTATATACGATGTGGCTGTGCTACTGGAGACGCCTCACCGTAAAGCTCCGCGATTTGACCCGCCACAGCCGACGTCGCGCCTAGAATTAAAATTGTCGACATAACCGCCTATCACCTATACGTTGCTATTAAATAGTCACTACAGAAGAATCATACGAGATTATTGTCTTCACTTCCCTACCTGCGGTAAAGTGTTTTCCTCAGGATTGATTAAAAACAAGGTTCAACAGTATGACCTCAGCTCAACCACTAGCCTCACCCCGCATTAACCTTACACACCGACTCACCAAGACCACATCGGTTGTTTTACTATTATTGTCTTCAACCTTATCCCATGTTTATGCCAGTACACTAGGCGATATAAAGGAAAAAGGTTACGTTACATGCGGTGTCAGCCAAAGTTTACCTGGTTTCTCTTACATTGAAAAAGATGGTAAATGGAGCGGCCTCGACGTGGACTTTTGCAAAGCCTTAGCAACAGGCATTTTTAACGACAGCGCAAAGGTGCGATACTCCCCGTTATCTGCAAAAGAACGTTTTACCGCCTTACAATCCGGTGAAATTGACGTGTTATCACGCAATACGACATGGACAGCCTCCCGCGACACTAGCCTAGGCGTTCACTTTGCAGGCGTGATGTATTATGACGGCCAAGGATTTATGGTGCGTAAAGACCTGGGCGTCAACTCCGCACTTGAATTGGATGGGGCGACATTATGCACCAATACCGGCACCACAACTGAACTGAATATGTCTGATTATTTTCGGGCCAACAACATGCAATACAAACCCGTTGTCTTTGAGAAATACGATGAAGTGTTAGCTGCTTATGAAGCCGGGCGCTGTGATGTGCTAAGCACAGACCAATCGGGGTTATTCTCCCAGCGAATTCGACTTAAAGATGCTAACGCTCATAAAATATTGCCCGAAATAATTTCCAAAGAACCCCTAGGGCCTGCGGTAAGACAAGGGGATGATCAATGGTTTAATATTGTAAAGTGGACGTTATACGCATTACTTGAAGCAGAAGAGCTAAATATTACGAAAAAAAGTCTTATGTTGAAAAAACTACCCACTAAACCCAAAGAAAGACGTTTTTTGGGATACGATGGCAATATCGGTGAAAATTTAGGACTATCCAATGCTTGGGCCAGGCAAATCATCCAAACACTAGGTAACTATGGGGAAATCTATGAAAAGAATATTGGTAAACATTCACGCCTAAACATCCCCAGAAATCACAACAACCTTTGGACACAAGGCGGCTTACATTACGCTCCGCCATTTCGCTAGGTCGTTCACTGCATGCTGATAAAACAAACCACCAAATTACGCGCTTGGTTATATCAAGCGCTTTTTATTATTGGCATTATAGGTATCTGCTGGTTACTCATCGATACCTTGCTGGGAAATTTAGCTCACCAAGGCATTGTTACCGGGCTAGACTTTTTGGATAACAATGCAGGCTTTGGTGTTATCTTTAGTCTCATTGACTATAACGAATCGGATTCATACGGCCGTGTATTTTTTGTTGGTTTACTCAATACGTTGCTAGTCGCTGGTCTCGGCATTGTATTTTCAACCATACTAGGCTTTCTTCTTGGTATAGCACGCCTTTCACACAACTTTCTCGCCCGTAATATTGCTTCTGCTTACATCGGTCTGTTTCGAAATGTGCCGTTATTATTACATCTATTTTTTTGGTATTTTGCTGTTCTTCAACCCTTACCGGGCCCCAAGCAAAGTTTGCATGTTGCAGACGCCTTGTTCCTGAATAATAGAGGGTTATATATTCCTACATTGATAGACAATGCCAACACCACTATCTGGCAATATACGATAGGTATATCGTTAATCATTATTATGCTTTTCCTGATCTCTGCTAACAAAAGAAAAAGTAGTGCCACAAGTAGTGCCAAGAGCAGCAATATAAGTGACAACAAAATTAGCGAAAAGACGAATACTAAAAAAGGCACCTTGCTTTTACTATTCATCTGCGTTTGTACCTTACTCAGTATTTTTGTTGGAAGTCCTTACGATCTCAACACCCCGGTCTTTGGTCGCTTTAATTTCTCTGGTGGCACCGTTATTATTCCAGAGCTTATTGCACTTGTACTGGCATTATCTCTTTATACTGCAGCGTATATTGCCGAGATCGTTCGTGCCGGCATCGAATCTGTACCCAACGGTCAAAAAGAAGCAGCAAACTCCTTAGGGTTATCGCCGTCAGACAGTTTACGTTTTGTTATCATCCCTCAAGCATTACGCCTGATTATCCCCCCCTTGACCAATCAATATTTAAACTTGACCAAAAACTCATCCCTTGCAGCAGCGATAGCCTATCCCGACCTGGTTTCAATTTTTGCTGGCACCGTACTCAATCAAACCGGGCAAGCCGTCGAGATCATCGGCATTACCATGCTTGTTTACTTATCCATCAGTATTGCTATCTCTCTTATCATGTCTCTTTACGAGAAAAAGTCTCGTTGGAATCAATGATGAGCAAGGCTATAAATACAACGATAATCCCCCTAAAATATTGCATCCAATGGATGTATAAAAATCTATTTAGCAGCCCCATCGACTGTGTCATAACGCTTTCACTTTGTCTGTTTATCACATGGTTTTTCCCGCCACTACTTGACTGGTTTATTCTCCAAGCGACTTTTATTGGTGAAGGTAGTGAGCAATGCACTAACGATGGGGCTTGCTGGATATTTGTTCGTGAATTTCTTCCTCAGTTTATTTTTGGATTCTACCCAGAAGAGTCCCGCTGGCGATTAGTAACCGCCGTTATTATCGCGATATTATTTATCGGCATACAAATAGTATTTAAGAAAAAATATCTCAAAATTCTTACGCCCACACTCATTGCCAGCTATCCAATAATTGCCTTTATACTACTTTATGGGGGCGCATTTGGTCTTGATATCATAGAAACCCATCAATGGGGTGGATTATTTCTGACCTTAGTCATTGCTATAGTTGGCATTGCAGGTGCATTTCCTTTAGGTGTAGCACTTGCCCTTGGTCGACAAAGCAACTTACCGATCATCCGAGCATTCTGTCGATTATTTATTGAATTATGGCGGGGGGTGCCATTAATTACCGTGTTATTTATGGCATCCGTTATGTTGCCCCTATTTTTACCTCAGGGTTTGGATATTGATAAATTACTCAGAGTCCTTATTTGTATTATGTTATTTGCTAGTGCCTATTTAGCCGAGGTTATTCGGGGCGGCATTCAAAGCATTCCCTCTGGGCAACAAGAAGCGGCAACCGCATTGGGGTTAAGTTATTGGCATACCACGCGTTACATTATTCTCCCGCAGGCACTGCAACACGTTATTCCAGGTATTGTTAATACCTTTATTGGACTTTTTAAAGATACAACACTGGTGTTAATTGTCGGACTTTTTGACTTTTTAGGTATCGTACAAGCCGCCGCAACAAATCCCAAATGGCTAGGGCACGCCATTGAAGGGTATATCTTTGCGGCATTTGTTTTTTGGTGTTTTTGTTTCTCAATGTCGCGCTTTAGTCGCCACCTTGAGCAACGCTCACACTTAAAAGCAAAACCAACGACGCACCCCACTTAATACAGGTACAAAATAGGTACAACACATGAACACCAGCAATAACATTATTGTCTTTGACCAGGTCAACAAATGGTACGGCAACCTGCATGTATTAAAGGATATTAATCTCTCCATATCAAAAGGCGAGAAGTGGGTCATCTGTGGCCCTTCAGGATCAGGAAAATCAACCCTTATTCGCTGTATCAATAATTTGGAAACATACCAGAGTGGGCAATTACAGGTTAATACCAAGGTACCCCAGCAGGTCGGTATGGTCTTTCAACAATTTAACCTCTTCCCCCATCTTAGTGTTTTGGAAAATTGCACACTTTCCCCTGTGCGGGTTAAAGGACAAGACCAGCAAGCAGCCGTAGACATTGCAATGCATTACCTAACACGCGTTAACATTGCAGAAAAGGCTCATCAGTACCCTCATCAACTATCAGGAGGTCAACAGCAACGGGTCGCCTTAGCACGGGCTCTTGCTATGGAACCCGAAATCATGTTGTTTGACGAACCCACCTCAGCATTAGACCCAGAGATGATCAAAGAAGTATTGGATGCAATGATGGAATTAGCTGACTCTGGTATCACAATGGTGTGTGTTACTCATGAAATGGGCTTTGCCCGACAAGTTGCAGATCATGTGGTATTTATGGATCAAGGGAGCATCATTGAAACCGGCCAACCTATTGATTTTTTTGACAATCCTCAGCAACCCAGGACTCAACAATTCCTCCAGAAAATCCTACCGTATTAATCTAATTCACCTCCTCACATTCTTCTCTGCCGCATACGCCCCGGGATGCCTAAACTGAGCTGGCAACTCGCCAATGCTGCCCTACAATTAGGTGAGACACCGACAAAATCTTGTGGATCCACCTATTAATGACCTCTTTCGATACTGAACCGAAAAAGAATGCTCTCGCAACTCAAATGCTTCGAGGCGTATTTGGTGTCTACCTCTTTATTGCTATCGCTGTCACAGCCATCCATATGATTGCAGAATACTTCAACACAGAAGATAGTATTTACCAAGAGATGAATCAGATCCACAAGACGTTTGAAACAGGCTTAGCACAAGCGCTATGGACGATGAACGATGAGCAATCCAGTGCAATCCCTCTAGGCATTCTAAATATGCCCGTAATAACACGAGTACAATTATTAGATCATCAAGGGAAAATACTGAGTGACATTCAGCAAAATACCACTCAAGAAAACATGTTCACAAAATCCTTCGAAATATACTATTACAACAGCGGAAAATCCCATACTGTTGGCACTCTATTATTATCATCATCACAAGATATTATTATCAATAAGCTACGTCACGGGTTTATTTTTATTTTGATAAATGCGGCTATAAAATCCATTGCACTGTGGCTAATTTTCTTATGGTTTGGAAAACGTCTAATCCACAAACCATTACACGCCATCACTCGCGCCATTAAAAAAATGGATATAGACAACTTACACATGACCGTCATCCGATCACCAGACAATAACCAAAATGAGATCGGTACCCTGACTGAGTCGTTCAATACATTAATAACCAGGCTCTCCTCCGCTAAAATGGACTTAGACAAAATCCACCAACAACAAGAATTAGAGGTAAAAGAACATAAAATTGCAAAAATTGAGATTGAGCAACTTAACAATGTTTTAGACGAGCGTGTCAGACTACGAACCCTAGAATTAGAGCATTCTCAAAAAGAAGCACTACAAGCTAATCTCGCAAAAACACAATTCCTTGCCCGTATGAGCCATGAATTACGAACACCACTCAATGAAGTGCTCGGATTCGCACAAGTCCAAGAGCGTTTGTTACGAAAAGAAGGAAATCAACGCCAAAAAGAAACCACACAGCACATCCTTGATGCAGGACACAAATTATTGCGCATCATCGAAGATATTCTTAATTATTCACAAATAGATGATACCGAAAATGATATAGCACTAGAAATTTGTGATGTTGACGTTGCCATTCTGGAAGCCATTCAACAAGTTCAAGAATCCAACAAGGGCTCTCAAATACAAATTAACTATGCTTCTTCCCAACTAAAAGCAAAGTCAAATTTATTAAAACTTATGCAAGTTGTTACCCATATCGTTTCTAACGCCGTCAAATACAATCATAACAAAGGAAGCGTTAACATCATGTGCGCTATTGCTGTAGAGGGACATATTGAAATAGCCATTCAAGATACCGGCGTAGGAATTGGAAAAGAGCATTGGAAAGATATATTTTTACCATTTACTCGACTTGAATATGCTGAATCACATCAAATAGGTGGAGTCGGTGTAGGTTTATCACTCGCAAGGTCACTGATCCGAAAAATGCAGGGTGACATTTCACTATCTCATAGCTCCCCAGATGGCAGTTTGTTTATTATTACCCTTCCAATATCCGAAGATTTAGGCATCAGCGCTCAACTATAGAAACCGTAGCTTTAACAAATTCAACATAAGCGGTTTTTTGTAATCCGATAAACTAACTTCATATGAATTTAGCCAAGGGGCCTTAATCACTACAACTCAGGGATGTTACACTTCAAGTTCAAACTCCTCTTCAGGTTCAAACTCCTCTTCAGGTTCAAACTCCTCTTCAGATTCAAACTCCTCTTCGGATTCAAACTCCTCTTCGGATTCAAACTCCTCTTCGGATTCAAACTCCTCTTCGGATTCATACTCTTCTTCGGATTCAAACTCCTCTTCGGATTCATACTCTTCTTCAGATTCATACTCTTCTTCAGATTCATACTCTTCTTCAGATTCATACTCTTCTTCGGATTCATTCCCCTCCGTTTGAATCACAAAATCTCGAGCAGCAAATCCTTCATTTTCCCAACTACCACCAATCTGAATTGGCTCATCGATATCAAACATACCTTCATCAAAAGAATTAGGTAAATCAAATCCAACACCATTGATTACCGCCTCACTATCAATATTAGAAACAAAACCTTCCATTAATAAAAATTCTGACTGCTCAATAACTTGGCTTACTGAATCTGAACCAATATTATCCACACGCACAAAGTCACCAGTCGATTCACCCCCTGACACTTTCCCTGGCGCATCTTCCGCCAATATCAGGTCACCCGTAATCAGTAAACGGCCACCTTCGTATTCATCCATCAACCAACTATCAACCTGAAGGCGCAATCCATTCACGGCATACGTATTGTCTTCTATGAATTCAGGAGTGCCGATCACCTGTACGAATTCTTTTTCCTTTATCACATCAAGCCGAGTCGCCTGTATATCACCACTTCGACGACGGTGCCCACTCACTGCCAACCATTGCCCAACACCAACATTCGCAAACGGCATCAACTTACCGTTATTTTCCACCAAGGTATCTTTTTCTATATGTATCGTTTGGTGTAATACCGTGACAGTATCTTCCGTACGAGAAGAAACAGGGCCTATCGTTTCATGAACAATATCGATACTGCGTGCAGCAAAGAAACCTTTATTACGATCGGACAATACCGCTACTACTTGACCAATCTTTAAATCTTGTTGATTTGCCGACTTAAAGTTAATTGTAATTGGCGTTTCATCATCAAACGTAACGTGTGCATCATTAACCCAAATAGAACCAAAGGCCGTGATTGTTCCAACAATACCCGTTCCCTTATTACTCGCGCGGACACCAGTACCACCAATGCCCTCTCCTGATACCAACTGTTTGCCAGTGCCACCAATACCTTCACCGCCGAATGCAACCGCCCCAGTACCACCGATACCTTCACCAGCATTTGCGATATAACCCGTGCCACCAATTCCTTCATCAACATGTCCAGAATCTGCAATATATGACGCACAAGAAACCAGTAATAAAGAAAGGCATAACCATAAAAAGGTGCGCAGGAAACTCATCCATTAATCCTGCTTTTCGTGAAAGACGTAAACGCCGGTATTAAATCGCCGTGACCCTATTGCTCCGGCAGATTCTTGCTCTGCCTTTAGCTCCAAGGATTTTCTATTCAGTTTTTTTAGCAATGCCATTGCTTCAGCCTCTGACATCGCTTTTAACTGAGCAATTGAACCATCGGTTAACCCTTCGTAGTACACACAACGCTCAAAATAAGGTGGCGTATCCAGGCGTATATTCTTGCTAGCGGCTGACAAGTGATCTGCCACATTCATACCCAAATAAAAGGCTTTCTCCTCAATGCCCGACTGCGGTATAAACGCGTCGCTATTCAGGCTTATCATTCCATCACTAACGGTAGCAATACCTAACCGCTGCCACTCATCTATCACCACCCGAGGGCGAATATCCTGTTTACAAACACTAAGAACCAAACCTTCAAAACTTACCCCATCACCCCGTAACGGTAATGCTACAGGTCTGTCATTAACATCCAAATACGCCCCATCAGACACCCACTTTGCGACCAACTGAGCACCCACACTAACCACTTCTGGCAACACCTCCCCTTCTTTTAACGCTCCTCGTAAACGTCGAGTATCCTTTCGATGTACACCGGTTAGCAAACTTATCCGTGTATCGGTTTGAGGCTTATCATCCAAAGCTAATTCATTTTCGGCTACGTCCACATAAACCGACTTTAGTAACTCTGATAGATAAGGGAAGGTAATTTGAAAATGCAGGAGCAGGTGAACCAATGGCTTTAAGATACGTTTAAGCGCAGCAACAACAGGGGCTGGAGGGGTTACAGAGGTGGCTGGCGTGTTAGTACTGCCGGATTCAGGTGCTCGATTTTCACTCATACATCGACACTAGCACAAAGAGGGAATTATTCCCACCCAGCAAATGGATTTCTGAGTTTAAGGCATAGTTTAAGACATATTAGTATCCGTTTAATCTGACACAAATTCATATACCGGTTCTAACGATGCGACTCTTTCCAAAAAATCTCAACATACTTTTGCGTGAACAAACCTGCCAAAAAGGCAGAAAATAACAAATGAATGGCATAATATAACCTTCCTCCACGCTTTGTCTTCTTCAAAATTAACAATAACTTAGCGAGAAACCCAAGGATTCGCATAATGAAACGTCCATTTTTAAAGTCATTCACATATTGCAGCTATTTTATTTTCATACTGCTCTCTTTTGGCTTAGTCAGCGGGTGTGCAAAAGATACCCCCATTAATATTAACGACCCCCTAGAAAATAGGGGCCCCTATGATGTTCATATTAGTAGTGTCAGCATTCCAAACCCAGAAAACCCTGATAAGCCGCTTTCTGGAAAGGTTTACTTTCCGTCGCAGGATACAGGTACATCAAGAGCAAACGGTGACTACAAGTTAATCCTATTAACACCCGGTTTTTCTACGTCTTTTACTCTTTATGAGCGCTTCGCCAGGCACTTTGTTTCTCATGGGTTTGTTGTATTGGGTTTTGATTTTGTGCCTAGCGCCATCTCTACTGATGGTGAACATGACTATAAAGCACGCCAAGTTAGTTATGCGATTGACTTTGCATTAAGTACCGCGAGTGAGATTTCGGACTACATTGACCCTGCTAATATAGGATTGGCTGGACACTCCATGGGGGCAAAGGTGGGTTTCTACGCAGCATCAATCGATCAGCGAATTAGTGCTATAGCCGCCATGGATCCATCTAATGCTGGTGGGCCACCTTGTTTCATATCCCCTTCCAATTGTGCTGCTTATCCTGTTGCACCAAACCCAACCCGTGAAGCAATTGGAGTTTTGAACAACATCCAAACTGCCAGCCTCATTATTAGATCCTCTCCAGATCCACTTTTTAACCCGGCAGAAGAATTTAACGCATCGTGGTTTTTCTACGGTTACGATGGAAACAGTTTATATGCGGTAGCATCTCCTGCTGTCTATATTGATATGGGAAAGACTTCCCATGCCGCATATGTCCCTCTCATCTCACGCCCAATTGCTGCATTTTTAAAGCGCACAATGACAGCCTGGTTTATGACACACCTTCAAGGTGAACCAATGCAAGAATATTATGACGGCGAGATTATTCAAGCAGATATAGATAAAAGGTTAATCCTCAGTGTGGATTACCGTTAGCTTTTTTATAAAATATTTTCCTTTTATAGGGATACCCTAACTACCGAGAATCAACAAGAGGATCTTTACACGAGTTATCATTTATACAAATCTGGTTTAACTTAGCTTGCTCTCTAATTTCAATGATATTTGGTAGAGCATCTAAAAACAATTCAAAAACCTTTTCTCTTAAGCCCTTATTCAACATTTTGTTTATTTTAGAAATAATCATTCGCCCTTGCTCCGTATCTGGGCAACTCGCCCGTATCGGTGCAAAACTTTGTCCTTCTAATAACATTAAATACTCTAGAGAATGGTGGGGATAAATCATTTCAAAAATCGGAAATTCTTCAGGGAAGATCAAAACACTATCGACATTTCTACTTGAAACGTTAGCCAGTCTTAGCATACTCACTGGCCCTTCGGAAGCGGTCATATAACGAATATGAGTGCCATACTCCTTTTTGCTATCCTCTACAATTTTCCCCATTGCTCCAAACACCGGACGACCATCCATAATCAACATGTGTCCCGCAGATTTTGTAGCCTCAATAACATCCAATATGGAAACAATTCTTTTTTTACCGTTATTCGACAATTTCTTATAAAGTTCAGGTCGAACTGCCACGCCATAATCAACGGTATTAATAATTGAATCTGAATAGACTCGATGACTCGTACCCGGTAACTTCCAACTTCCAGTACTGCAAAACTTCGTGTTTTTAGTGTCAAGCATGTCATTTTTCCACCGAGCCGCATTAACCAAAAAAATGTCATTTTCGAGCCCTGCCTCGACATACGCATTGGCCAATACGTAACCAATCCCACGTTCAGAGACCGATCCAAATGGAGGAATATTAAAGGTGTACCATGAATAGGGGGACTCACCGTAAGATTTTGAAGAAAAAGAAAAAATCAAAAAGGTATAAATAAGAATTGAAGTTATAATTTTTGATATTTGAATACTGCTAAACACCCTCATGTAAATGTACTCACACCGAACACCACTGTTTTTTGATATATACCATTTTTAGTTGAACTCATATTATTATATTAGCTCATTTTATCACGCTGGATCTCTGGAAGAACGCTAAAACACAAAGCCAGAGTTAACCTCAGTATTTAAGCCCACCCGTTTTCTAACGTTGACTTAAATCCTATTTCTTACGACGAAAATCAATTTTCTTAATATCTTCCGGGTACGCTAGCCGTTCAGGTGCATCAATAAGCTGTAGCGATAGGATGCGCACCTGGGCACTGTGCCACTTAAAGTCCTTTAACTGAGGGTGGCTATGCTCAACATATTGCAAATGCCCTTCTATATACAACCTAGTACCTTGTTTAACCAAATCCTTACAATACAACGCCTGCGCGCCCCGGCAAACCAACTGATGAATAACATTAGGTTCGGTTTCTAAGGAAAACTGGGCTAAATGATCGTCTGTTTTTGATATATAACGAATGTCAGGCTCATTGACAACATGACCAATAAGGATCACCTTATTCACCACGCCGTTTGCCTTATCATTTACCGTACTCATGAGATATTCCCTACCATTCGAATTATTGCTAGCAAATTTCGTTATTGAGCCCGGCTAACGCTAGAAAAAGCCCTGCCAGCACCGTATGATTGCCTGTTTGATTTCTTCTATCCCCTTATCAGGGATAACAGCGCACAAGGCTACCACGACATGCTATATGATCAACACCAAATAAACGCTCAACTACCGCGATTTGTCGTGGAAAAGGGCCAACAACTGGTGGATCAGAAGGCTGTTACGGATTTAACGGAGAAAGATAACGGAGCGACCCTATCTGCCAAGGTAACCGCTATAGATAGCGATCACCAATTGAGCAGTGAACGGGTATTCATCTCTATCCACCCACAACAGAGAAGCCTGTTCTCCAGCGAATGTTCCTGTGATTTAGAAGAAAACTGCATGCATGTCGCGGCAGTACTACTACACCGCTTGGACTTAGACCAATCCGCTCAAAGTAACCCACGACGTCAACGACAGTCCAATCGTAGCGGTAGCAGCTTTATGAACAAGGTTCGTTCGCAGCGAGAAGAACCTTCCGCAACAAAACCCACTGAAAATGCTTACCAACAGCTCATTTATCTGCTTGCCATTAACAAACTAAGCCCAAAAGCCCCGATTACTGTTGAGCTGGTGGTCACAGAAAAACAACCATCTGGTGAGTTTCGTACCAACCAACCCTACCATATTCAATTACGCGCATTAAACCGACCACCGCGCTTTTTACGTATGGCTGACCCGCGTATTTTCAAATCATTATTAGATTCAGACACCCACTGGGAAAATCAAAGTAAACGCTCACTGCCAACCCATGAAACACTCAGTGTACTTGAAGACATCGTAAAAACGCAGCGCTGTTATTTTGCAGACACCTCTTGGCAACAAGCAGATAGCCAGCCTATTCAATGGGGAACAAAAGAACCCTGCGATGCGCTTTGGAGAACCACTCGCAACGGTAACCAAACATTACGCCTCTGTAGCGAGAATACTAAGCTGCATATTTTACCAGCACCGGAGCCCTTTTATATTTGCCGAGAAAGCAATCAGATTGGCCCATTAGCTTCAGACTTAGAAAAACCCGCATTATCCTGGATCGCCCAAGGTATAAAGGTAGAACCAGAACAAAGCAAACCGTTTATTATGCAGCACTTGCAACAATTACTAGATTGGAAATTGCCGGAACCACATTTTTACCCCGTCGAACCTTTTAACAACGGCAGCATCACACCACAGTTGATGTTTTATTCGAAACGTTCACATGCCGTATCACTAAATAGCTATCGCAAACCTACGATTCAAGATGGCATGTTAGCGCAATTTATTTACCAAGGGCCACGAGAAGAAGCGACCTTTATTTATCGCAACCCTCAAACTGAACAACGCCAGTTCCACAAAGGTATCGTACATCAAGTATGCAGAAACGTCTCATTAGAGCAGCAGTATTTGGATACCTTGTTTGATATTGCCCCAGATGTTATTCCACTCAATACCGAAGACCCATCAGACTTATTAAGCAACACCAAAGGTGACCTTACCTTTGAGAGAAAAGAAGAATGGAAACAGTTTTTTCTTACTGCGCTACCTCTGTTACGAAAACAAGGTTGGCAAGTTGTTTTTGAAGATGAGTTTCGCTATCACTTTGCTTCTGTTGAGCAATGGTACGGTGATATTGAACAAACCAAAAATGATTGGCTCGGATTGGAACTGGGTATTGAAATTGACGGCGAACGAATTAATCTATTACCGTTGCTAGTAAAAGCTATTCAGCAATCTCCAGAATTCTTTTCAATTAAACGCCTGAATATGTTTGGCGACGACGACGTTTTGCCGCTCACTCTTGATGACGGCCGTATTATTGAATTAGAAGTGCCCCGACTCAAAGCGTTACTGGGTGTATTAGTCGAACTATTTGATCAACCCAAATGGGATGATGCCGGAAAACTAACACTGCCCGCCACACAACAAGCACGTATTGGCGAGCTGCAACTCGCGCTAAACAATACCATTGGGGATGTAATGGCGTGGCAGGGAGATCCAGAGATCCTTGAAAATGCCAGCCGCTTCTCTGAATTACAACACGCGGGCCCCATTACTCTCCCTGATACCTTTAATGCCACGTTACGAGATTACCAACAAATCGGCGTTAGTTGGCTACAAAGCTTACGAGAACAGCGCGTCTCTGGAATATTGGCCGATGACATGGGTTTGGGTAAAACCATTCAAACCCTCGCCCACCTTTCCATAGAAAAAGCCGAAGGCCGATTAAAACAAGCCGCCCTTATTATTGCCCCCACCAGTTTATTACATAACTGGAAGTCCGAAGCGGCAAAGTTCACGCCTGAACTACGCGTAGTGGTATTACACGGCAGCAACCGTTTTAGCAAACTTGGCCATCTAAAGGATATTGATGTCGTTATCACCACCTATGCATTAGCGTTACGTGACATTGAATTTTGGAACAAAAAAACCTTAGGGGCCGTTATTCTTGATGAAGCGCAGAACATTAAAAACAGCAAAGCTAAAGTTGCCAAAGCCATTAAACAAATTGAAGCCCCCATCAAAATTTGTTTAACCGGTACACCGCTTGAAAACCACCTTGGTGAGCTTTGGTCACTCTTCGATTTTCTAATGACTGGATTTTTAGAGTCCGAAAGCACCTTCAAACGCCTGTATCGGAACCCCATAGAAAAAGACGGCGACAAAGATCGCTCTATGGCGCTATTTAATCGCATTGCACCCTTTATGATGCGTCGAAATAAAAATGAAGTATTAAGCGAACTACCATCTAAAACAGAAATCGTTGTTCATATCCCATTAACAGAAGAACAACAGGATCTGTACGAAACCATCCGCCTTGCCTCAACCCAAAAGCTACAACAAGCTATCGCAGAAAATGGCATTGGCAAAAGTCGCATCATGATACTCGACGCATTATTAAAATTACGCCAAGTCTGCTGTGACCCAAGGCTCACCAAACTTGAAGATGCACAAAACATAGAATCTGCGAAACTTCAACGACTCATAGAAATGGTAAGTGAACTTGTCTCTGAAGGCCGACGCATCCTGATCTTCTCACAATTCACTTCCATGTTAAAAATCATTGGGGAAACACTAACAACATTAAAATTCAAATATGTCACCCTTACCGGATCAACTACCAATCGTCAGGCCGTGGTTGAAGAATTCCAAGAAGGAAATGTTGAAATTTTTCTTATCAGTTTAAAAGCTGGCGGTGTTGGTCTTAACCT
>CAJXXT010000088.1 GCA_913063495.1 uncultured Gammaproteobacteria bacterium
ACAGGAGCTTCGAAGCCAGGAACTAGACGCTTGTAGGAGTTAGTAGAAGCGTTGGTGAAAGCATTGATCGCGCGAGCATGCTTGATGATACCACCAATGTAATAAAGTGCTTCTTCAGAAAGTCCAGCGTAAGCATCGCCAGAGAACAAGTTCTTGCCATCTTTAGCGATAGACTGGTGAACGTGCATACCAGAACCGTTATCACCAACTACTGGCTTAGGCATAAATGTTGCTGTTTTGCCGTAAGCGTGAGCAACGTTATGTACACAGTACTTAAGAATCTGAACTTCATCAGCTTTCTTAACAAGAGTGTTAGGGCCAACGCCGATTTCACACTGTCCAGCAGTACCTACTTCGTGGTGGTGTACTTCGATAACAAGACCCATAGACTCCATCGCTGCACACATTGCTGCACGAAGGTCGTGTAGTGAGTCAACTGGAGGAACAGGGAAGTAACCGCCTTTAACACCAGGGCGGTGACCGATGTTGCCGCCGTCAAAATCATCATGAGAAACCCATGCTGCTTCTTCAGAACTAATCGAGTACATAGAGCCAGACATGTCTGACTTCCACTTAACATCGTCAAATACGAAGAATTCAGGCTCTGGACCAAATAGCGCGCTGTCGCCGATGCCAGATGCAACTAAATACTCTTCTGCACGAGCACCAACAGAGCGAGGGTCACGCTCATAGCCGCCCATTGTTATTGGGTCAACAATGTCACAACGCAAGTTTAGCGTTGCTTCATCTGTGAAAGGGTCGATAACAGCAGTGCTGTCGTCAGGCATAAGAATCATGTCGGATTCGTTGATGCCTTTCCATCCTTCGATAGAAGAACCGTCAAACATTTTGCCTTCTGCGAAGAATGCGTCGTTAATTTCGCCGGTAGGGATAGAAACGTGCTGCTCTTTACCGCGAGAATCGGTGAAACGCAAATCAACCCAGCGTACGTTATTTTCTTTTATTAAATTTAAAGTCTCAGACATTATTAGGTGTCCTCCAATTGGATTGTTGAAATCATGATCGTTTCCCTCTTTTATCCTGCCGCCCAATGGGGCATTAGGGTTCTCCGACAGCTGTGATACTCAATATCGCATGAGCTATCTTGGTAAAAAGCGACCTTTTGGGTGTTTTTTCCGTTTAACCAAACGAGGAGTTTCTGGTCATGCCTGTCGAGAAGGCAAAATATATGCCATTGATTCGAATCTGAAAAGTCCTAATCTCTGTTTGGGGCAGCTATTTGAAAAAAAAGGGTAAAAAGTTGACTTGAATCGAAGGTGAGGGCCGTAAATGGCCCTTATTGGAAGGTAGACAGGTAGTTTTGTTAAGTGCGTTGCCTTTGCTGTGAAATTCATTGCTTCACTGTGTTGGTGCAAAAATGCCGGCAATGCACTTGTTTGGTGCTATTTCGGTATTTGTTTGATCTAGCTGTCGCAGACTTCAATTAAAATAGTGCACAACCGCTTTTCCTTGCTACTTTCCACAATGGTGTGGCCATTGATTCGACACCAAGCAGGGATGTCGTGCATAACACCGGGGTCACTGGCGAGTACTTCTAACGTGTCGCCAACAGCAAGCTCTTTGATTCTGTCTTGTGTTTTGATGACGGGCATCGGGCATAATAGCCCTTGGGTATCTAGCTGGTGATGAGCCATATTATATGTACCACCCTTGGTCAACTTCTTCGGGACGCATTGGCCTGATCGTGTGGGTGGTAGTAACGCCACCGAGTTTGGTTATTTCAACGGTCATTTCATCTTCCATTCGACCTTTGCTAAAACGCCCTGCTATCCTTGCGGCGTAAAGTAAATCTTCATCGTTCGGGGTACCATCAATGAGTGTTAATGGGCCGGAATGACTGGTGATTTTAATGGAGGGGTACTGTTTCCTGTATCCCATCATAAAGTTGTTTTCACCTTCTTCACGACTGACGATTAGCTTGTAGTGTGGTGCTGGGCGGATGTGACGGCCCATTTTTAGCATCATGATGTCGTCGATTTCGTAGGTTTTCTCTCCGCGAGCACTCCATAGGTCGGCAAGTTTCTTAGAGTATGACTCATCCGTTAAGAAGCAGCAGCCGCCAGCAGGCTGGGCGTAGTCTTCAAAACCGAATTTTTTTGCTAAGGCCATTTGAGGTTTGCGGCTACGACCAGAGAAATCGTACATTTTGTCTCGATCAACCCAGCCTTCTCGTTCTGGCAATGTTGCTGGTAGGTTTTGGGCGCATAAAGGACGTAATAGGCGATCATCTGCGCCTGATTCGCGAGCAATGATAGGCATGGTCTCTTTTCGCTGAGATTTAGGGCGCTGGCCAATCACTTCGCCGGTGATAATAAAGTCAAAGCCTCCCTCCGCTGCAAGCTGGCGAGCCTTGTTGAGCATGGCATTGGCTTGTTCAACCATAAAAATCTTGCAGTCTAAGCAAGGGTTAAGGTTAGCGCCATAACCGTGCTTGGGGTTGATCACTATATCTTTGTATTCTTCCGAGATATCGACAATGTTTAACTTGATGCCGAGTAATTCCGCAGACCACAATGCGTTGTTACGCTTTTGTTTTTTCTCGTCTTTTTTGCGAATGGCGTGAGTATGGCCTTCTACACAAAAGCCGGTGTAGAAGTTAACGCCTTCTACAAGGATACCTTGCTCTTGTATGACTTTAACGGCGAGTAGGGAGTCTAAACCGCCAGAAAGAAGTGCAATCGCTTTTCGTTGTATTGCCATGTTTCAAAATCTCGTTATAGCCGTTAAAGTCAGAGAAGGTAACGGTGCTTTATGTGGGGAATATGCGTCGAACCAAAAGTTGCGAGATTATACCCGAAAAAAAACTGCTTTTCTGGTTACAATTTGTACGGCTAACATACAAAATCAATTAAATTCGGGTATACTGCCGCCCCCAGCGCCTAGAGCCAGTCTTCTAGCGCTATCAAAGCAGCTCCAAAACGATTTCATATTTGACCGCTATTTTGTATCTGACACGCTCTGCGCACCTTAATTATTTTGGTGTGGGAAAGCGCCTGCTGCATCATGGCCGAACAACAGGCAAAACATTGTGACAGATAAAATCCGTAATATTGCAATCATCGCGCACGTTGACCATGGTAAAACTACCCTTGTTGACAAGCTACTTCAACAGTCCGGCACATTGGGTCGTAACGAAGATGTAGAACGAGTGATGGACTCTAACGATCTTGAAAAAGAGCGTGGTATTACCATCCTTTCCAAAAATACAGCGATTAACTGGAATGGTTACCATATTAATATTGTGGACACCCCTGGACACGCCGACTTTGGTGGTGAAGTAGAGCGTGTAATGTCGATGGTAGACAGTGTTCTATTATTGGTTGATGCGGTTGATGGCCCAATGCCTCAAACACGCTTTGTAACACAGAAGGCTTTTGCTGCAGGCCTTTGCCCGATTGTTGTTGTGAATAAAATTGACCGCCCTGGGTCTCGTCCAGATTGGGTTGTTGATCAAATATTTGACCTATTTGATAATTTGGGTGCAACGGATGAACAGTTAGACTTCCCTATTATTTACGCTTCAGCGATTAACGGTATTGCGGGAAAAGAGCCTGAAGAAATGGGTGAGAACATGGACTTCTTGTTCGAGTCTGTAGTTAAAAACGTAAAGGCGCCAGATGTAGATGTTAACGGCCCTTTCCAAATGCAAGTCAGCTCATTAGATTACTCTAGTTACCTCGGTGTTATCGGTGTAGGCCGAATTGCTCGTGGTGCGGTTAAATTGAATATGGTTGTTCGTGTTGTTGATGCGAATGGCGAAGAGCGTAACGGTAAAATCCAGAAGATCATGGGCTATATGGGCTTGGATCGTGTAGAAGTAGAAGAGGCATCAGCGGGTGATATTGTATGTATTACCGGTATTGAAGGACTAAATATTTCTGATACGGTTTGTTCCCCTGACTTGGTAGAAGCATTGCCACCGTTAAGTGTTGATGAGCCAACGGTTAGTATGAACTTCCAGGTGAACACTTCGCCGTTTGCGGGAAAGGAAGGCAAGTATGTGACCTCACGAAATATTCGTGACCGTCTTGATAAAGAGCTAATCCATAACGTAGCGTTACGTGTTGAAGACACAGAAACTCCTGATAAGCTTCGAGTGTCGGGTCGAGGTGAATTACACCTTTCTGTACTGATCGAAACCATGCGTCGTGAAGGTTATGAGCTTGCTGTTGGTGGTCCAGAAGTAATTATTAGAGAGATCGATGGAAAGAAGCAGGAGCCTTACGAAGATTTGGTAATTGATGTGGAAGAGCAGCATCAGGGTTCCATCATGGAGCAGCTTGGTTTACGTAAAGCAGAAATGACGAATATGGAACTTGATGGAAAGGGCCGTGTGCGTTTGGAATTCTTAGCACCTGCTCGTGGTTTAATTGGTTTTCGTTCAGAGTTTCTAACGCTAACGTCAGGCACGGGTATCATGAACTCAACTTTTGCTCACTACGGTGATATAAAGGAAGGGGAAGTAGCCAAGCGTCAAAATGGCGTGTTGGTTTCTATGGTGCAAGGTAAAGTGCTTGGTTTCTCTTTGTTTAACCTTCAGAGTCGTGGTCGTTTGTTCCTTGATCCGAACGTTGATGTGTATGAGGGTCAGGTAATTGGTATTCATACTCGTGGCAATGATTTAGTGGTTAACCCTATTAAGGGTAAGCAGCTTACTAACGTTCGAGCGTCTGGTACTGATGAGAACATCACGTTGACGCCACCTGTTAAGTTTTCTTTGGAACAAGCGTTAGACTTTATTCAGGATGATGAGTTGGTTGAAGTAACGCCTGAGTCGATTCGTATTCGTAAGAAATACTTGAAAGAGCATGAGAGAAAGAAAGAAGGTCGTTTGAAGGGCTAGTTGTTTTTAACTTGATGCTCTTTAATTTGATGCTCTTTAATTTGAGTAAGTGACAGGTGATAACACATAAAAAAAGCAGCGTATTCGCTGCTTTTTTTATGTGTTGGATTTGCTGCGCAGGGGGATAAAGTGCCTCATGCATCTGAGTGGTGATGTGTAAAAAGCGTTGAGGCAGGTCAAATTCAAACTTCATTTCTCTGTGCTAAGCTGTAGGCATGTCCCGTATTGTGCGGTTGATGTGATAAGCTATGGGCTTTCTATAAAGCAATAGCGAATAAATGGAGAAAGCTATGCCTGCAAAAAAATCTACTAAGAAACAATCATTGAGTCCAGCGAATTTAGCGCTTGATAAAGCTAAGCTGCTTGTTGAAAAGATAGAAACTCAGCTTGCAAAAACCCAAGATCAAGTGGCAAAAGCGAAAGTTAAACTCAGTAAAGCTCAGGAAAAGTGGAGGATTAAAGCAACAGCAGCGGCACAGGTTGCGGTGGAGCAGGCGCAAGACACATTAGAAAGTGCGTTGGATGCCTTGGCAGATAAACGCAAAGACTTGTCTGAGGCAAAGCTGGAGGCACAGGTCGCTCAATTAAAAGATAAGCTGATTGCTAAAGAGCAAGAGTTGCGGCAAAAGGTTGTTGATAAAGAAGAAGAGATTCGTGACCGTATTGAAGATGAAATAGAAGATGCGATGGAAAAAGCACGAGAGCAAATTAAAAAAGCCCTCGAAAGTAAGTATGCTAAGTCTTTTAAACAGTATCAGCGCAAAATTGAAAAGAAAGTTAAAGATACTGCAAAAGCGGTAGAGAAACGTGAGAAAGAGCTAGTTAAGAAAGCTAAAAAGAAAGATAAAGTGACTTCAGCTAAAGCTCCGGCTAAAAAGCCTGTTGTAAAAAAAGCTGTAGCAGAGAAAAAAGTAGCAAAAAATGCTCCGGTAAAGAAGGCTTCTGCTAAAAAAGCGACGAGCAAAGCTGCAGTGACCAAGAAAGTTGCACCTAAAAAGACTGCTGCTAAGGCGACGGTTAAGAAAGTGACGGCTAAGAAAACAGCGGCAAAAAAAGCATCGGTTAAGAAAACAGCGCCTAAGAAGTAATACAGCACAAGCAAAGCAAATGCAGCGCAAAAAGCAAATACACCTATAGCTAAACAGGGTATTTGCTTTTTTTATGCGTGCTTGTTTCCTTACACTACACTTAGGGGTATGAGTAAGCCCGAAATTGATGACTTGATGAGATGTATAGATGAGTTTTGATTTGCTTCGAATGCAGCCACACCCTAATCGCCCAAGCGAAGAGGAGGTGATGGTATTGATAAAAAAAGGTAGCAAGCGAGCAAAAGATGGCAGTGTAGATATGACTCAATTCAGAATTCAGGTCTACATCTTGGATGCTGTGAAGAAAAAAGCAGATGGGTTTCAGGTGGTTAACTTTAGTGCAAGCCCAAAATTTGATGTGGTTGCCGATCATACTGAGCGCTCTGTGACCTTTACGTTAGGTGAGATGGGAGCGTTAATGCCAGTGGAACTTCGTGGCGGCGGTCTGGGCTCATATATCATGTCGGAGCTGATTAAGTGGGCCAAGTCCAGTGTGCCGGACTATGGTGTTGTTCCTGTTAAAGCATTCGCGCCCCCTGATGAAGGGAATGAGGCGATGCAACGTAATAAAACTTTTTTGGCAAAAATGGGGTTCTCTCTGCACAACTCGGGAACAGGCAGTCAGATTGGGTTGTTTGGTGTTGCATCAAAAGCAGGAGCATTAAAGGTTCATACTAATACGCAGAAATTGGAGCGAGTTGATCTCCCTGGTTGGCTTAACGATTTGACTGCCGTGCGGGCTGCAATGGGCAATCAAATGGAGGAGGAGATTGTGAATGCTCGTTTTTTTAAAGAGGGGTTGCAGCGCCAAAAGGACTCGGATAAAGGCAGGTTATCTTTTTGGGCGGGGCTCTTTTTAGGGCTGGTGGTTGGTGCTGTCGCATCAGCGCTTCTTTCTGCAACATCATAGTTGATTACTAGCAATGTGACAGAGTTCGAAGTGTAGACGTTAGATACCTAACAGAATGTGCGTAGACTTCATGTGATGATACGAACCTCAAGGAAGAGTTTTTGTATAGGATATTTTTGAATTTATCTCTTTGAGGTTCACATGGTTAATATCATCAATAAAGCGATTGAGCGTACGCAGTCGCATGCAAAAATAAGAAAGCATGACATTAATAAGGCTCCTACTAACAGCAATAAAGCTGCTAAGGATGATTGGAGCATGAGTGCTGATGATGCTTTACGTGCTTGTACTATTGAGTCGTATAAATAGTAGTCTAATAGTCACGTCATAATAAAGCGCAGAACAAAGAAGGTTACCCCTAAATTCATTGGTTTTTTCTGTGCTTATTTTTCCATTTGCTGGCTGATTAATAGTCTTATTAGGGTTATACTGCTGCTCAAATTTTGACTGAACTGATACAGATAAAGCAAAGGAATTGCGGCATGGAGCACCATTATCAAGTTACTTTCTCAAAGGCCCTGATTGCCGATTACGATATTACATTTATACGTGACGTTATGTCTCGTTATCTTGAGATTGATCACTTGGCGTTCAACCTGGCCTTCAAACGTAAAAGTGTTATTTTTCGCAGTAAGATGAATGTCGATGATGCTCAACTTTGTCTTACCGAGCTTGAGGCTGCAGGTATTAAAACCCAGGTAGAAAAACTATCTTCTGCAGGAGAATTAGAGTCTCTAGAAAATGCTGTGATTCAAACGGTTACTGAATTAACGCCTGAATCAGAGTCGATGCTATCAAATGAATTTCCTGCCCCAGTTTTTCCGAATTGGCTGCAGTCACTATTGCCCAGCAGTGCTAATTCAGCTGTTGTGGTGTTTTCGTACTTAATTGTTTTTTATCAGGTAGTGAGTTTCTTTTCCTGAGATACTGTTACCGATAAGATTGCCGGTAATCTTACCGTAAATGTTACTCTTTAAAGGCTTCAATGAGGTCGGCGAGTACATTTGCACTGACAGAATTAACAAGATTATTGAGTAGGTCTGTTGAGTTTGGAACCCAGGGCTTCATTCCTGTCAGGAATTCGGTTCGTTCTTCTAAATATTGTTTGACAAGGTTTTCAGCTTTGGATTCGGGGTTGTCTCCGGTATCCAAAATACTGAAAATTGCTTCTAGGTGTTCTAGCATTAATTTGCCATAAATGGCGCTTTCTCCAAAATTCTTCATGGCATCTACAAGGCCTAATTCAGAATCTAACTCAGTTTGAAATTTGTTTATGGCTTTTCGAGCCTGGCGGCGCAAGCTTTCTGCAATGTCGATAATATCTTTGTATTTCATAAGAAACCTACCAATGGACTGGTTATAAATTGCTTCTTTTAAGCATAGACAGTTTATAGCCGTATTGCTGAGTAAGTTATTGTGCTTACAGTTGGCCTTTTATAACTTGCCTAGTGTAATGCCCAGTCATTGCTATACTTAAAATATGTGTGGGCAGATTTGGTGGTAAGTGGTTGATATGAAAGTATTTCTTTCTCCTGCTATTGGTTTTATCAATAGTATGCGTTATGCGTATAAATTTATTTTGATTAGCTTGTTGTTCTACATTCCTTTGTGCGTAGTGAGCGCAATGGTGGTAAATACTGCCTACAAGGAAGTGACCTTTGCCGATAACAAATTAACAGGAATACATACTCTATCGCTGTTATTGGAGCTTAAAAAGTATGCGGAAGAGTTTCGTGATATGCGGGTGGTGTGGAGTTCGCTGCATGATCAATCCTTGATTACCGATGATACCGTTGCCTATGAGGCTGCAATAAAGAAGAGGTTGTTAAACGTTGTTTCTGATTTGGAGGCGGCAAAGGTGGGTGTTGTTGGGGTGGGTGCAGAAGAGCTTGGAGTGTTTAGGAAAAAAATACAAGAAGTAGGGAGTAAAATTACAGATGTTCAATCTGGGGTCAGTGCAAATTTCGATTTTAATGATTCCATTGTTGCAGCGGTTGATAACTTGATTGCGGTTGTTTTTGATCGTAGCGGAATTAATGCGGATAATGATGAGCTGTTAAAGGGTTATATTCGTTTTATTCGTGTGGATTTGTTTGCCCTAAATGACTTGTTAGGAAAGGCGCGAGCGGTTGGCGGGCAAGGGTTAACAACAAATTACCTAGACTCTGCAACATTGGATGTTCTTGATGGTTCTTATTATGGTTTGGAGGCGGCACAAACAGAGTTTGAACCTAAGTATAAAAACACTCTAAGTAGCGGGTCTGAAGAGGCGACAAGTACACAGCAATCTTTGGCTTCTATATTAGAGGGAGTGGCATTTTTGCAAACCTATGTGGATGAGCAGGTAATGAATGCTTCATCTTTTGAAATTTCCTGGAAGCAGTTTTTTGAGCGAGTTACCCAGGAGGTGGCTCATCATTACGTGTTGGCTGATAAAGTTAGGTTGTTTGCTGCCGCGCGTATAGAAGAGAAAAAAAGTGCTGCAGATTTGCGTATGATGCAGATAATTATTGTTATTGCATTAGTTCTTGTAATAACGGCGTACCTCTATGTGGCGTTTTATGTATCAATTCAAGATGCGATAAATAGATTGGTGGAGGGTGCTGATCGTATGGCGGAAGGTGATATGACGGTACATATTGATCAATGTTCCAATGATGAAATGGGGTATTTGATTGGTCGTTTTAACGATAGTGCTCACAAAGTGAGGGGGCTGGTTAAGCAGGCCACTATTAGCGCGGAAACGGTTTTTTCTTTGGCGGGTGAAACCAGTGGTATGTCTCAGAAAACCAATAGTTTAATCGGTGAGCAGCTTAATGGTACTAGCCAGGTTGCGGTAGCGATGACTCAGATGAATCAGACTGTACATGGTATTGCCGATTATACAGGCAATGCTGAAAAAACGGTGCAAGAGACAAGGGATGAGGCAACAGAAGGTGGTGTGATTGTGAATCAGTCTCTGGAGCATATTAATGCTCTTGCTGGAGATATTGGCTCTACCGCAGAATCGATTAATGCACTTGCAAAAGATAGCGAAAGTATTGCTCAGGTTGTTGATGAAATTAAAGGTATTGCAGCACAAACAAATCTATTGGCACTTAATGCTGCGATAGAGGCTGCTAGGGCGGGAGAGCAAGGGCGAGGTTTTGCTGTCGTTGCCGATGAAGTGCGTTCATTGTCGCAACGTACTCATAATTCTACCTCCAATATAGAAGGTATCATCGAGAAGTTTATTTTACGTACCCGAGAATCTGTAGGGGCAATGAACCGCAGCTTGGAGGTTACCAATGATACCGTGGAAGAGTCTAAACGTATTGGTGTTGTATTGGATTCAATTAATGAAAAGTTAAACTTGGTAGTGGAAATGAATTCAATGATTACCATGTCAGTGGGACAGCAAGCTGAAGCTGCGGAAGATATTGATAATAATATCAACGCTATACGTTCAACGGGTGAGGATGCTGTGGATACTGCAGAAAAAACAGCAAATGCCAGTGCCAAGATGGCAGAAGAGGCTTCTCAGTTGAAAAAAGCCTTAAGCTCTTTTACGGTTTAGTCTGGATTTTGCTGGTTGTCTATACGGTCAAATTCGCTCAAAATCCTAGCAATTTGAGGAAAGTTGCTATACTGAAAGTAATGTTATTACGTGATGTGACTATTATTTCCCTATGAAAGCGCTGTTTACTCCTGCTATTAAGCTAATCAATATGATGCGGTATGCGTATAAATTTACGCTGATTAGTTTGTTGTTCTATATCCCGTTGTTTGTGACAAGTTATATGATTGTCGACGTTGCTTACAAGTCTATCCAGGCGGCTGATCATAAAAGCCAAGGGGCGGCAATTATTGGGCATGTATTGAAAATTAAGCAGCATGCTGAATATTATCGTGATTATCATGTTGTTGCCGTGTTGTTTAGAACAGATGAGTTTTTGAGTAAGGAATCTAGAAATAAGGCCCGCATTAATGATTCCATTTTCGAGATGCAGTCAGAAAAATTTAGCTTATTGGATAATCCTGTTCTTGTTGATCAGTTGGAGGTCTTGTTAAAACTGGCCAAAAAGCTGGATGTAGACCAGGCAACTCAATCTCAAGATGCTAAAAACTTATTTGAAGATAATAATGAGTTTGTTGAGAATTTGGTTGTTTTTTATTCGCTGGTTGTTGAGTTGAGTGGGTTAGGTGCAGAGACTGATAGCCAGGTTACGGGAACGCTGGGTCTTATTGGCGGTGATTTATTTTCTTTGACTACGTTGTCAGGGCAAAGTAGGTCTGGGGCAGCCTTTGCTATGACGTTCGATTATCCGCCGTCGCTAACGTTTGATTTTTTAGATTCAGTTTTTGTGGAACTAGATAAGTTGAAACCTGTGGTTGAAAAATCTAGCTTAGTGGCAATCCCTGAGTCTCAGCGAGCGATAGTGAAAGCAGAATATGAGGCAATGATTGAGGGTATTGGTGAGATAGTTAATTACTTGGACTTTAATGTGCTGACTGCCTCTTCTTACGATATTCCACCGCCGAAAGTAATAGATGAGTTATCTAAGCATGTTGCGACTCAATATGATTACGCAAATAAAATATTGGATTTAGTGAATACTAAAGTAGCTCTTAAAAGAGCGGATGCCGAACTACAAATGGCAGAGACGTTGATTGCGGTTGCTATTGTTTTGTTCGTTACCTTTTATCTTTATGTCGGTTTTTATCTTTCTATTCAAGAGTCTATCAAACAATTGGTAGATGCCTCAGATCGAATGGCGAAGGGGGATATGACCTTATCTTTAACCACTCAGTCTGATGATGAAATGGGTGACCTTACGGATCACTTTAATGAGACGGCTGAAAATATGCGGTCACTAATAAAGAAAGTGAACGCAAGCGCAGATAATGTGTTTCAGGTTGCTAATGAAACTAAAGAGCGCTCCATTAAAACAAGAGAAAGTATTAATACTCAATTAGATGGCACAAGTCAGGTTGCTGTGGCGGTTACTGAGATGACTCAAACAGCACATGGAGTTGCTGACTATACTCGCCAAGCCCAGAAGACGGTGCAAGAAACTCGCGATGAAGCGAATCAAGGTGGAGGCATTGTGAAAATGTCCCTACAAAATATTGAAAAGTTATGCACAGAAATTCGTAAAACCACAGAATCTATTAATATCTTAGCAAAAGATAGTGAAAGTATTGCACAGGTTGTGGATGAGATTAAAGGTATCGCTTCACAGACTAATTTGCTGGCTTTAAATGCAGCAATCGAGGCTGCGCGAGCAGGTGAGCAAGGTAGAGGTTTTGCTGTAGTTGCTGATGAAGTTCGGTCACTTTCCCAGAGAACTCATGCATCAACAACCAATATCCAGACCATTATTGAGCGTTTTTTAAAGCGTATTGATGAATCTGTTAGCGCTATGAATCGAAGTGGTGAGGTGGCGGAGGGAACGGTACAAGAATCCAGTATGATTGGTATTGTATTGGACACTATTAATGAAAAATTAGAAACAATGGTAGAAATGAATAATATGATTGCTCACTCGGTTGCTCAACAAGCCGAGGTTTCAGAAGAAATTGATCAAAATGTTAATGAAATTCGAGAAATGGGTGAAGGTGCCGTTGTTCGCGCAGAAAAGACTGCAGCAGCGACAGCGGCAATGGCCGATGATGCGAACTCTCTAAAAGAGGCGTTGAGCTCATTTAAAGTTTAAGCCTAGTTTTATCACTCTCTAAATTATGTGGATTTAAAACAGTTTTGATAATATTACCGGCACAGCAGTTTCAACTTTGAGAATTCTTTTTCCGAGAGTCACTGTTTCAAAACCCACGTTATTTAACTTTTCAACCTCATAAGGAATAAAGCCGCCTTCAGGCCCAACAGCAAGCAATGTTTCAGTGTTGCTTGCTGAGCAAAGCTGTGCCTGCTGATCGGGATGAGCAACAATACATCGCTTGCCTTTTGCCAGGTCAGGTAGCTCGTCTTCCACAAAGGGTTTAAATCGCTTTCTCAGGATCACCTCAGGCATGACAGTGTCGACTGCTTGTTCTAAACCTAAAATAAGTTGCTCTTCAATGCTGGCCGGTTCTAGATAAGGGCTTTGCCAAAAACTTTTTTCCACTTTGTAACTGTTTAACAGTACGATTTTTTTAACGCCCATTGATGTGGCGGATTGAATGATGCGCCTTAACATTTTTGGGCGAGGTAAGGCTAAAATCAATGTGACAGGGAGAGGGCAAGGGGGTTCGTGCTGATGTAGTATCACGTTTAGTGTAATGCTATTGCTGTCGATTTTTTTGACCGCCCCTGTGCCTGTGCTGCCATTGATAACGCCTACTCGTAGTAAATCCCCAATTTCAGCCTTGTGTACTGATTGTATATGTAGGAAGCGGCGGCCATTTAAAACCGCTTCTGCACTTTCAATGCGGCTGTCGCTATCTCCTTGCCAAACAAGCTCATTTGCGTGAAGTAAAATTAAGTTCATAAAGGGCGCTTACTTTAATGGTAGGGGATAGATAGGGTGCTTGTGATTGGGCGTAATCTATTAGTGACGGGGATTCTACGGTGAATCTAGGGAAATACCAGGAAAACAACTGAAGACTAAATGGCTTTGGTTGAGGTTGGAGGTAATTCTGGTACAGGGTAGGTGGGGTGAGGCGGGATAATGCCTTTTCGTTACAAAATCAATGTCCCTGGTTGACCTTCTGCGTGACAATTAGGCCACAAATCAGTAACCTTGCGGCGCACCGTTTTGTGAGTTTGATGTGTTTATCACCCAACAGTGAACAAGTGTCATTTGACTGCTTGGTCATGGTGGTTGATAATGCGCCGCTAATTTCGAGAGCCTGCGTTTTTGATAGGCCAAGGTCATTAGTAAACGTCACAAAGTATAACGTCACAAGACAATACGAACATCTGAAGTAATCACGTTCCTAGCATAGCGTGGTTGTTCACCCTTGATGTCATGCTATCAGAGAGACAGAGAGCTTATGGGTACCAACAATAAAGTCGTTCCATCTCTGGACAATCCGTTCCAAGAGCCAGAATCCGTAGAATTTAAAGTTCCGGGAGAGATTAATCGCACTCCAGGAATATATGAAGAAGCCTTAGCAGAAGGCCATGATTTGATGCTGCGGCCTCAAACCGCGGCAGGGGTTGTTGCCATTGAGCGCCAGCATCAAAAGAAGCGCATGACCGTATGGGAGCGTATCAAGGTGTTGACGGATAAAGAGCCGATCGTTCTTTATCAAAACTGGGGTAAAAACCTTGACGGAGCTTCCTTAGTAACAGCTATCGTAGATATTGATGGGCGTGATGTTGCGGTATATGGCCATGATTTTACGGTTCGTGCGGGATCAATGGACGCAACAAATGGGCGAAAGCTGGCTAATTTGATTAAATTAGCAGGAGAGCGTGGTATTCCTCTTGTTGGTCTGAATGACAGTGCGGGTGCTTATGTACCGGCCGGTGTTGGTGGCCTTGATGGATATGCAGAAGCTTTCACTGCATTACGTAAAGTCAGTGGTGTAGTGCCAAGCATCATGTGTATGTTTGGTTACAATGCGGGTGGTGGTGCTTATTTGCCGCGCCAAGGCAGTTTTATTATTCAGCCGCGAGATACCTTCTTTGGTCTAACTGGCCCCGGTGTTGTTAAATCAGTATTAGGTGAAGATGTAACGGCTGATGAGTTGGGCGGCCCTGGTGTTCATAGCCAATCCGGTGTTACCGATTTTATTGTTGCTGATGAAGTTAGTGCGCTGCGTAAAGTGAAGGAGATATTAAGTTATATCCCCAATAACAGCGCATCACCTGCACCCTTTCTTGAAACATCAGATCCCCTTGATCGTAAGACATGGGATGCGGATATTTTATTGAAGAAAGCGTTCAATTCTCCAACCGGGTTTAATACACCGTTGGATATTCGTGTATTAATTCAGCAAATTTGTGATCATGGCGATTTCTTTGAAATGCAAGAAACGCGTGCGCAGAACACGGTATGTGCCTTCGGTCGTCTTGGAGGCAACGTTGTTGGATTTGTTGCCAACAACAGTGCGGTGGCATCTGGTCAGATTGATTGTGATGCGGCGACAAAAAATGCACGTTTTATTCGCTTCTGTAATATCTACAATATTCCGGTTTTATTTATTGAAGATACCACTGGCTTTTTGCCGGGTACGGACCAAGAAAGTCGCGGTATCGTTCAAGCTGGTCGTTCAATGTTGGATGCAATTATTGATTTGCGCACCCCGCGTATGTTGTTAATTGTTCGTAACGCATACGGCGGCGCATATGCAGCGTTTAACAGTTATGCAACGGGTGCTGATGTGGTTATGGCATTGCCTACAACCCGTTTAGCGGTAATGGGGCCGGCTGGTAAAGAATTTGTATTCAAGAAAGAGTTGCGGAAAATTCGTGCTTCTTTGGCTGCTCGTATTACTGATCAGGCCAAAGCATTAGTGGCTGGCGGTATGGCACAAGAAACTGCGCAAAAGCAAGCTGAAGCTGATGTGGATGCTTGGTTAAAAGAGCAAGAGGCGGCATTGGGCACTCAGTATGAAAAAGAGCTGATGAACCCGAAAGAAGCTTTGAGCTTAGGCTCGATTTCGCATTTGGTTATGCCAACAGATTTACGCAGTAGTTTAGGCGAAAGCTTAGCGTTTTTATTGCGTACTTATAAAGTTGAGCCAATGACATCTGTGCAGCGTGAATTCCACTAAGGGGTTAGAGAAGTGACTAAGCAAACTGATTTTTATTTGGATAACCCTTTGGTAAATAAGAACCGTCGTCGTAACGGTGAACAGAGCCAGTGGGTACAGCAATATAGCTGTGAAGATATGCGACCGTTAATTATCTGTCGTGGCCCTATTCGTAAAGAAGTGATGGACGTCTGGGAAGAGATGGGGATGACCTATTACGGTATTCTTCTTTCTGAAAAAGATTCCATTACGTATAACAACGCTTTGGCTCCTGAGTTGCGCCAGTTGACGGATCCTAATCGAGTACACCGTGTACCTGATTATACCGGTGCGGATAAAGAAGAGCGTACTCAGCGTATCCAACAGATTATTTCTATCGCTAAAGATAACGGCTATAACTGTGTATTTGCTGGTTATGGTTTTATGGCGGAAGAAGAAGAACTTGTACGTTCTTTTGAAGAAGCAGGTTTGACGTTTATTGGCCCTTGCTCACAAACGGTACGTAGCGCTGGCGCCAAAGATGAGGCTAAGCGAACCGCTCTAGAGTGCGGTGTAAGTGTAACGCCGGGTGTTGATAACCTCACTGCGATCACCTTGGTTAAAAAGGTTAAGGATTTAGCCGGCCTAAAAGCTATCACTAAAGATAATGACCTTGAGGTTGATGCGTCTGCTTTTGAAGCAGAAAAACTAGAAGATGTTGCTGATGACGTGTTGTTTGCATCGTATCGCAAAGGGCTTGATTTGCTTTCTGTTGAGGAAATCAGTGAAGAGCTAAAACTTCAGGTTGCTGCAACATTTAAGCGTTTTCCTGAAAATCGAATCCGTTTAAAAGCGATCGGTGGTGGTGGTGGTAAAGGTCAACGTATCTTAAAAGCACCAACATTTTATGAAGGTGAGTTGGATGCTCGTATTACTGAAGCGTCTTTAAAAGCGCCTGAATTGTTCATTGAGATTTTGAACGAAGTAAAAACCAATGGTGTTGGCGACAACAAGAATATTCTGGTTGAGCTAAATATTGAAACTACCCGTCACCAAGAAATTCAAGTTATTGGTAACGGTGAGTGGTGTATGACGTTGGGAGCTCGTGATTGCTCTCTTCAGATGCACGAGCAGAAATTACTTGAAGTGTCGCAGACCCGTGAAGCATTGGCTGCTTCTATCGCCAGTGCAGAAACTGCGGGGCGTAAAGAAGAAGCTGAAGCACTAAAGACGGATCTTGATATTTTGGTGAAAATGGAAGATGAGTCTGAGCGTTTTGGTTTGGCGGTAGGCCTGGATTCGGTTTCTACTTTTGAGTGTATTGTTGATAAAGAAATGCACTTCTTTATGGAAATGAATACTCGTATCCAGGTAGAGCATCGTGTATCTGAATTGTGTTACTCGTTAAAGTTTACTAATCCTGAAGACAAAAATGACTACTTCATTGTGGACTCTCTTGTAGAGGCCATGACGTTGATCGCGAAATTTAAAAAGGCGCTGCCAAAGCCTGAACGTATTGAGCGTGAGCATGCTTCTGTTGAAGCTCGCCTGAACGCAACCAATCGAGCGCTTAAGCCTCATGCTGGTGGTGTGATTAACTTTTGGTCTGCACCTCGTGAAGGCGAGATTCGTGATGATCAGGGTATTTCTCTGCGTAACCCGGATAGTGGTCGTTTTATTAAGTATCATTTGGCGGGTGCTTACGATTCAAATATCGCGTTGTTGTTAACAACAGGTGATGGTCGTCGTGATAGCTATATTCGGTTGTCTGACGTGTTACGTCGCACCAAACTTACCGGTGAGAACCTAGCGACTAACTTGGCATTCCACTACGGTCTTGTTCATTGGTTCTTAGCAGAGAATGTTAATGCTAAGTCAACTACTGGCTTTATCATGCCTTATCTCACGATGGTGGGATTGTTAAAGAAAGAAGCTAATGAGTTTGATGCTAAACATGCGTTCAAGCAGTTAGTGGCAGCGTATCGTAAGCAAGTGGCTGCAGCCCATGGTGATGACGATACGTTAACGGATGCTCTAAAAGGTATTGATAATGCGATGGCACGTAAGACAAGTCTACTGCTACGCCCTATGGATAACCTGCTAGCGGAGCCTCATAACTTATCCGGTTGGTTAAGTTTGAATAAAGCGAATGTTCGTTTTAAAGGCGACAATGTTGAGTGGTTGAAGAATCCAATTGAAGTGTTAGATGAAACTTATCATTTCCTCAATATGGATTATCGAGAAGATTTACCTGCTGCAGAATCTATCTGGAAGCATGACAATGATGTATTACAAAGTGCATTGTCATTCTATGAGACAGTAAAAGAAGCCTTAGGTACTGAAGATTATCCAAAACTTGCAACGCTGCTAGATAACGCTTCTCCACAAGGCGAGTATGATGCAGAGACGTGGGCTCAGGTTCAGGCTGCACACTTAGGGTATCAATCGGGTCTTGAAATCTTTAGTGTATTGCCGAAGATGGCGCAAAACGCGTTGTACTATGAGCTAATGGTGAATGCAGATCTAACGATTACAATCCCTGCACGTTTAACTGACGGCGACCTGCAAGCCGATATGATCAAGGTACTTGTACCACCTCCAGCAACAAAGGCTGATGAACTTGTGGCGGTATGTGGCGGTATGTTCTACGCTCGTGAAGCTCCTGGTATGGCGACTTTTGTTGAGGAAGGTACTCACGTTGAAGCTGGAGATCCTATCTACATCATCGAAGTAATGAAAATGTTTAATAAGATCTATGCTCCTTTTGATTGCACGATTGATAAGGTGTTAATGGAAGACATGGATGGCGCTATCATTAAAGAAGGCGCTCCGTTGTTTAAAGTGACTCCGGATGAAATTGTTATTGAGGAAGACCCTGCGGTAGTGGCTAAACGTCGTAAGGCAAGAACTGAAGAGTTGTTGTTAGGTTTGGTGTAAAGCGGCAAGATTTGAGTTTTTCGTAAATCTAAAAACCACTCATTTGGAGATCATTTGAGTGGTTTTTTTATGAGGTAGAAAAATGAACAATATTGATATTGTCAGAGAAAAACTGCGGGAACAGGTGCCTCTCTTGAAGCACTTGGGGATTACCGTTTCAGAATATGGCGATTTACGTGTTGTGGTTGTTGCACCGCTAGAGCCAAACTTAAATACCCACGGAACAGCTTTCGCTGGAAGTTTATATTGTGTTGGGGCAATGACCGGGTGGAGTTTAGCGCACCTGTCATTGATGGATGCGGGTTATCAGCCTAGTGTCGTTTTGGCAAAAGCAGAAGTTGTTTATAAACGTCCCGTAACACACGATATCAAGGCATCAACCTTTGTAGACAAGGAAACATTTGATACGTTTCTGTCGGATTTTAAAGAAAAGGGTAAGGCGAGATTAAAGGTGGACGTTTCAATTTTCTGTGATGGTGAAGAGGCTGTATGCTTAACTGCACAGTACGTGGCGTTTAATAAACCGGAAGACGACTAATTAAGTACTAGATTTCAATGTTTGCGATAAGTGATGTGTTAGTAATACCATTTCAGAAACGTCTGCGGCACGGATACCCAATGCACTCGCTTTGCTCGCGGGGCAGGCTCCGCCGCAGTCGAGCACGCATGGATGCGATCTTTTGCGATTTCTGAAACGGGATTGCTTATACTGTGCGCTCTTCTAGATCCGCAAAAGCACGCACTCTAAATTATGCTTCTGTTCTCTTTCGTTCTTTCAAGCACTCTTACCCACAATCTTCGCAATAGAATCCGTAGCTCTCACTAAAGCATCAACAATCCCTGCCTCACTGCTCGCATGTCCCGCATCCCGAATAATCTGCAACTCAGATGCAGGCCACTGATGGTGAAGTGATGTCGCATTCTCTAAAGGGCAAACCATGTCATAACGGCCATGAACAATAATTCCAGGAATTTCCGCAACTCCCTTCATATTATCTAAGATTTGATTCTCCTCAATAAACGCCTTGTTAGAAAAATAGTGCACCTCCATACGAGCCATACTTAGTGCAGTATGAGGCTCAGCAAAATGATCCATCACCGTGATATTAGGCCTCAGCGTAGCGCAATGCCCCTCCCAAGCAGACCAAGATTTAGCCGCAGCCATACGGGCCAACTCATTGTTGCCAGAAAGTAGTTTTTTATAGGCCTGAAGAAGATCACCTTGCTCATCAGGCGCAATGTTTTTGGTGAACTCATGCCAAGCATCAGGGAATATCCGGTTTGCCCCATCCTTGTATATCCAATCAAGGTCTCGCTGGCGAGCAAGGAAAACACCTCTCAGGATCATCGCACTGACATTATCAGGGTATTGTTGAGCATAAAGAAGCCCCAGGGTCGTCCCCCAAGAGCCACCAAATAAAACCCAACTCTTGACCTCAAGTTCCTCCCTGATGCGCTCCATGTCATCAATAAGGTCTTGAGTTGTATTGTTTTCAACGTTGGCATGAGGTGTAGATCGACCGCAGCCGCGCTGATCAAACAGAATGATACGATATTTCTCAGGATCAAAAAAACGCCGATGAAAAGGCTCGCAAGCTGACCCAGGGCCGCCGTGCAAAAATAGAACAGGAATACCATCTTTATTACCAGACTC
>CAJXXT010000089.1 GCA_913063495.1 uncultured Gammaproteobacteria bacterium
TAGATACGTTTGCTTTTTTTTATTTTCATCAAGCATTGCCATATCTGCTTTAGCATTGTTTTTTAGCGCATCCATATCCTTCTGTCGGCGCTCAGCCTCCTCTAGCTGCTCCTGCGTTTCAACCAACGCAACCCCAGCCTTTTTTAGCTCTTCCTGGTACCGCTTCAATTCAATATCAACCGGCTGAATTCGTTCCGCTCCCTCGGCCATTTGTATATGCTCACGCTGCAGAGAAAATCCTTCTTGACGTGACACCAGCTGATCAACCGTCTTTTGTGTTTCCTCTAACTGCTGAAACAAGCCTTCTAACGTTTGTTCTTGTTGATGCCGCTTCTCAACATTTTGAACAGCGTCCTGCAAGGATACCTTCCTTTGCGCAACTACCGCTAACGCAGCCTTATTTTCTACCAATGACACATCCAATGCATCTACATCTACTAGCCCTGCCCCTTCCAGCACCCCTTGCTGTAATTGCTGCTTCTTTTCCACCTCTCTGGCTATAGCATTGGCTTTTTGCTTCAGCTTATCTTCCAGCTTTTTATAAATATCGGTTTGAAACAATTTGCCAAATATATATTCTCGATCCTTTGACTCTGCCAACAATAACTGCCTAAATTTCCCTTGGGGTAATACCATGACCTGTCGAAATTGATTTACAGTTAATCCCGTTATTTTCTCAATTTCCAACGTCGCGTCTTTTACTTTGCTTGAAACAATAACTTCTAACTCATCAGCAATCTCAATATCAACAGCCTCAACGCCCCCAGCGCGGTTTGATTTCCCTTTTAATTTCCACAACTGTGCTTCAGGGGCATGTGTTGTCGTACCCTCCCCCCTTGCTTTAGGTCGAAGCTGCTCCGGTACCCGTCGAATATGATACCGCTGCCCAGCCAACTCAAAGACCAGCGCCACCTCCGTAAGTGTATCGCCATGTGCAAAATCACAACGCATTTGGCGAGCTTCTCGCTCCTCTCCTGTAGTTTCACCATAAAGAGCAAAACAAATAGCATCCAAAATGGTGGTTTTACCAGATCCAGTAGGCCCATTTATTAAAAATAATGGTGACTCACCCAAATCATCAAACTGAATAATTTCCTTCTCTGGAAAAGAACCAAATGCAACCATGGTCAAACAAATAGGTTTCATCTCTTACGACTCCTCACCATTAACACACTCATCCAACATTTCTTCAATAACCGCTCGCTGTTCGTCCGATAGTATCCCATCACTTACCTGCTGATAGAAATCCTCAAACATTGATAAAGCCCCCCGTCGCTGTCCACCAACACTCGTTTTTAACAACTCACGATCAACGCCGTACTGTCGCCCAGTTGCAGCCAATGCTGGGCGCTCCAAATGCAGTACATTCGGATACACTTTTCTTAACTTACCCATGGGGTCCAAGATTGCTCGCGTATCAGTAAGCCTTACCAATAAATAATCGTCACTATGCTCATCATCTTCAGCTTGCTTAATTAACGCCTCAAGTTCCCCTTCAATGATTCGCATGCGATGAGGGGAATCTAGTGCTATATCATCAATTTCCACAGAGCCATCTTCGGACAATTCAATCAGTGTCACGACTTTTTTGTGCCGTTCTTCTGAAAACGAATATTGCATAGGGGAACCTGAATAACGAATATAGGGTTTGCCTTTAAACTGGCGGCCATGCAAATGCCCTAACGCGGTGTAACTGAATGCTTCAAAATGCTTCGGGGATACTTTATCCGCACCACCCATTGATAATGGCCGTTCAGAATCACACTCGTCACCACCATCAATAAAACAATGACTGAGTACGACAGTTCTACCTATAACCCCCTTCCTCCTACTAGCATCATCCTCTCGGATACTCTCCGTTAAATACGCAATGGCATCATCGTGACTTCCACACCGTGTACCATAAACGCCATTCACAATGACAGGGTCAACATAGGGTATGCCGTAAAATGCAACCTCACCCCATTGATCGGATAAAACGATCGGGGCCCACGATGCGGTTAACGGCCCGACAATATGTAAGCCAGCCCCTGTTAACTGCCTTGAACCAAAGGACAAGCGGCCTGCACTATCATGATTCCCAGCAATCATAATCACTGGGACCGATAACTCATGGCAAATACGGTGCAAAACATCATCCAGCAAAGCAACCGCACCAGCAGGAGGGACCGAGCGGTCGTAAATGTCTCCCGCAATCAATAACACATCCACCTCGCGTGACTGAATGATATCGATGATTTGCTCCAGCACAACACGCTGATCATCAAGCAAGGAAACATTATGGAATTGACGGCCGATATGCCAGTCAGAGGTATGTAATATACGCACTCATTTCACTCTTGAACTAACTCAAATAATTAACAAAAAAAAAGGGTAAACCCGGAGGTTTACCCTTTTTCATAACACTTTAGTTCCACCGCTTAGCTCAATGAGCGAAGCGAAGCAGAAGCTTAAAGAGCTACGATGTTCTCAGCTTGAGGACCTTTCTGGCCTTGAGTTACAGTGAACTCAACGCGCTGGCCTTCAACCAAAGTTTTGAATCCGTCACCAACGATAGCGCTGAAATGTGCAAATACGTCTGCGCCATTTTCTTGCTCGATGAAACCAAAACCTTTAGATTCGTTGAACCATTTTACTGTACCAGTAGTAGTAGACATAATAATATCCTGTATTTTATTGATTGATTGTGCCTTCGAGAGGCCCGAATAGCGGAAAAGCAGACTGACACTTATAAACTTACAGGACGTCGTATTACTAATAGAACAGTACTGTGTAGATTGTAAACAAAAGACTTTTTTCTAGCTTGGTGCGAAAATTACGGTATTAAGGGGGTGATGTCAAACACATTTTACGTGTATTTAGCGATATCTAAGGTTTTAAATCAAACCAGCATACTTTAGAGGTAACACACCCCCTAAAGTATGCGTTAGTTGATCAACAAAACGTCACACAAGGAGCGCAGGAAAACGCTTTTCTTTCATAGGGTTATATGCAACTAAAGCATTCCCCCTGTACGTATTACTACTTCTCTTTGCTGCCTCGCTCTACCACTTAGTCTTCTTCGCTAATTAGATGCAACATATCACCTACCGACATCTTGCCGCTCATCTCACTGCCTTCCAGCAAGCTATTTGCTAAATCGCGTTTATGCTGATGAAGATCGACTATTTTATCTTCAATGGTGCCTTTCATTACAAAGCGGTAAATAGTTACCGGTCTTTGCTGCCCCATTCGGTGAGCTCGATCAGACGCTTGATCTTCCACTGCCGGATTCCACCACGGATCCATATGCAAAACATAATCTGCCGCAGTAAGATTAAGCCCCGACCCTCCTGCCTTTAAGCTGATTAGAAACACATCGCCCTTGCCTGCCTGAAATTCATTAACCGCTTGTTTACGCTTCTTTGCTGGGGTACTTCCATCCAAGTATTGGTAATGAACACCTTTTGCGTCTAACAGCTTTCTAATAAGGGATAGATGCCCCACAAACTGGCTAAATACTAATGCTTTATGTCGATTTTCTAGCAGCTCATCCAATACAGCTTCAAAAGCTTTAAGTTTTTCGCTTTCAATGCCTGCATCCGGTAATACCAACTCTGGATTACAACAAGCTAAGCGTAATCGCGTTATTTCCGCTAGTACTCTAATATGTTGCTGACCTGCATTCTCTCCCGATTGCGTTAACCGATCCATCGCTTGACGACGCAAAGTTTCATACATTACCGATTCTTCTTCACTCGGTTGCACTCGTAATGTTATTTCTGTTCGTGATGGCAGCTCTGTTAACACGTCGGATTTTAATCGACGTAATATAAATGGTCTAATCAATTTTTTAAGGTGTTGTCTAGCCTCAGCGTCATTATCATTCTCAATCGGGCCAGAAAATAATTGACCAAAACTTTCGAGTGAACCCAGTAACCCTGGATTAATAAATCGAAAGATGTTCCACAACTCGCCTAAATGATTTTCAATAGGCGTGCCTGTTGTTACCATCTTGAAGTCCCCCTGCAACGCCATAGCCGCTTTAGAGCGCTTGGTTGCAGGGTTCTTAATCGCTTGCGCCTCATCCGCCACAATAGTGTGCCACTGCACACCCGCAAAAGCCTCTGCCTCACTTTGCAATAGCCCGTAAGTGCACACGACCAAATCAAATGCACCTACACTGCTTAAACATTGCTGACGATTCTCAGCACCCAGTAAACCTCCAAAATACACAGGTTTTAATGTAGGGGCGAAACGAGCAACTTCGTCCATCCAGTTCATACACACAGAGGTCGGCGCCAACACTAAAGCAGGTCCGTCCGGCGCTCTCGTTAACATTAACGCTAAGGCCTGAATTGTTTTACCTAAGCCCATATCATCGGCCAGACAGGCTCCAGCCCCCCAGTGGGCAATACGAGCCAACCAGTTAAACCCTTCTACCTGATACTCTCGCAACTCAGCTTGTAACGTTGACGGGATTACAGGCTGCAATTCTTGCGCCTGGTTAATTCGTTCAATTTGCTGATGCCATACGGGGTTTTCGCGTACATCCATACCTTCCGTTAATTCATCAATGGCATGGCTTGCTAACGGGTGAAAAACACCGTCATCATCACTGAAACGTCGCATCGCGTCTAACCGGTGTTGAAGATCTCGTGTTAACGCGAGTACTTCTCCATTTTCCAGATGAAGAAATCGCCCCGATGATTTCTCCATCAGCGCCATCAATTGGCTCATGGCAATGACATCACCATCATCCATGGTTAATTCACCGCCCAGCTCAAACCAGTCCCGTTTCTTCCCTACCGTCACATGAAAGTGGTCTTTTGATATTTCACGAGACAGGCGAATTTTCTTTCCTTTAGGCCATGACAACACCAATGATTCTTGCATTTCCTGCAACTGCAATAGCACCTCTAATGCAAGCTCAGGGTCATCCAATAACCATTCACCTTGATCGTCCCCGAGCGCGGGGCATTGTTCCCAAAGCTCTGCCCTGTTTGCTGCTTCTAAAGGCAGATCCCGGTTAGTTTGAAAGCGCTTACCTTCAATTTCTGCAAACACCGTTGCACCACCTTCCCCCGGCCTAAACAGTGGGCCTCCGCCCGAAAATGGCTGAATATAACACTCCGCTTTTAGGCCATCGCCTACTGCTTGCAAATGAATATGTAACCGGGGGTCAGCATCAACCACATCAATACTGCTATTTTCTCCGCCTCCTATATCTGAGTGGATAGTCAGTAGAGGTGCTACAGCAGCAATACTATCAAGCACCTGAGCTTTTGCTTTCAGAGGAACCGTTAGGCCTTTGTGCCCAACAATAGTGAATATATGCAAATGTTGCCGGTTAAATTCAATAATTCGTAATCGGTTAGGGCCTTCTTGCTGAACCATTGAATGCCGCAAAAGGCCTTCACGAGGCTCATCTAGATTCGGTATTGGTGATAGCTGTAAGGTGATTTTTTTACCATCTTGCAACACCATTAACTCAGGTTCGCCGCGTTGAATTTCTACCCGCGTATTAGGTCGATCTGCCCAATATAAATTCGGGTGATCAACCGCTGCTGCAAATGCTTTCTCTGGGTCTAAATAATAACTGGAGCGTCCATAGTATCCATAACCAACTTCCTCTCGAATGGCTTCACAAATAGCTTTATCGTCTTCGGTAAGATCTTCAATTTGATCCCGTTCTTGATAAAGCCGAGACAACGCCACGGCTCGACCTTTCGTCCACTGACCATTCTTTTTGCGCTTTTGTTGTCGAGGGGCTAATTCACAATGCCCGCTGTAAGCGTCCTTTTCAACCATCCACACAATGCGCGTTTCGCTCACTTCATCGGTTTTTGTCGCGGTATCAGATTCTTTCTGACATATATCCTGCAACGCACCCAGCGCTATCTCCCACGATGACGTTGGTTCAACTAGGTCAACAAGTCGAGGTAAAAATGCAGCGTCTTGTGATTGAGTCAATATCTCTTCGCATGAATCAGCCTTATCAAGTCGCTGTAATAACGCGGCACTCTCATACGCATACCAATACCACTTTTCAGTAAATGCGGCATGACAACATTCCACTAACATATCGACCTGTGTAACGGTGACCTCCTCTCCCAGCCAATAACAGGCAGATACTTGAAGCAGTGAAAAGAAAGGTGCTTCTCGTAGCAGTTCTATTTGCAGTTGATAACAGTCGCTCGCTTTAGACTTACCTTCAAGAACCATTAAGACTTCTTGCAGCAGTTCTACTGATTGGACGTAACTTCCATCTTCGTCAGAATCTTGGTCGACAAATTGCAGGCATTTTAATGCTTCTTTTTTATGCTCTGCAGTGCCGGATTCAATCAATGCTAAGACGTAAAATATGGAGGACAGTCCTGTAGTATATACTGACCTTTTTCTAGTCTCTTTGCGGTACGCTTTTAAACCCAATTGATAGCTCGTAATCGCCTCATCGGTTTTACCCTGTAGAAAACGCAACCACGTCAGCATTCCCAGGCCTTTTACCAGGTCAACACCTACCAATAATGGCTCTACATCATCCACCGCCCCTCTAAGCAGTCGTTGTTCTAACAGCAAACGTAAAAAGTTAGGATGTGTAATTTTCCCTTCACTATACAATGCCTCGACAACATCGTAATACGTACTGATATGTGGAGAAATCGATGGTGTTCCGTACGTCAAATAGGTATTCAAGACCTGGTATTGAATAGCGATGTCTCGCCGAGAAAACCACTTAGGCTCAAAAGGGGTGCTGCACATCACCACCAACGGCATCGCGAGTGAAAAATCCGCCGATTCAAACGGCTCGTCGATACACAGCTCACTAAGCACAACGTTAACGTCATTTTGATACAGCGCGTTACGTAAACACCGCTCCTCAGAACCCTGCGCTGCTACATAACCACCATAATCTCGATACGGCCGAGCAGGAATCGCGTGCTCTGCAGCGTTTACCACTTCACTTAAAACACCATCAGCTTCCATCTTTCGTGTTAACACTTCCTCGATCAATGGCGAGCACTTTACACAATCCTCAGCCTCAACAATCAGCCCCGCATCAAACCATTGCATTTTCTGAAGGCTGTTCACTCGATCTGCCAACAACTGGCCTGACTCGGAAGCCCAGCCTAATTCTTTTAGTACTTTTTTGAGATCTGCTTGCGTAACAGGTTGAAATATCACGGATAGCACTTGCAGGATGCGTTGATCAGCCTCCCCAAGTTTTTTATAGTTTTGAATGAGTGTGTGGATACTGTCTTGCGCGAGCATATAGTGGCTTCTTCTTGTGCAGAAATCGAATCGCGTATTGTACAGGCTATTGGCTTCAGCAACAAAGCGAACATTTCTAACCGACTTGGCACAAATACATAACAACCCCCCTGCTTGATCCAATTATCAAGCCCCCACCCACACAAAGGCTTACTAGACAATCACTTAGAGGAACATTATCCTTTGTGTCACTTTCGCCCCATATAACCAAAATACAGCCAATCAACCTCTTCTTTGGATGCAAAATATGACAACCGATCAATCCATAGATTTTTATTTCGATTACGCAAGCCCCTACGCCTTCCTCGCAAACCATGCTATACGCAAAGAATTACCCAACGTTAAAATAATCTACAAACCCATTTATTTACGTGGCCTTGAAACCTTTCGAGGCGCCATGCCATTTGTCCCTAATAAACTAAAAAATATGTTAGTAGACCTTCAGCGCTGCTCAGATATACAGGGTTTATCTTTTCATATTCCTAGTCAGCTACCTATCAATGGAATCTATGCATGTCGAGGTGCATTATTTACATTGGAACAAGGTTGCTTCGAAAAATATCATCAAGTCATGTTTTCAGCAGCATGGGAAGACAATGTCAACATATCAAACAAAGACCAAGTCATCGACATTGCAGTTAGTGCTGGACTGAATAGAGAAGCTTTCGCCGAAGGTATCGACAGCCCCGAAATCAAAAACACATTAAAAGAGCAAACCGCAACAGCTGAAAAAGCCGGCATTTTTGGTGTCCCTAGCTTTATTGTCGGTGAAGAGCTGTTTTGGGGGGCTGACAGAATTGAACACGTAAAGCAAAAGTTAAACACATAACTCCCAACCATAAAATATCAGTTTATCTAGATTCGTAAGATAGCTGCGACGCCTTTCTGGCCTTTACTGTCATTACTCCTTTCCACCAATAATTAACCGACTGTGGCGCATCAATAGAAAGAGGTTGGCCAATCCGTGGGGTTGTGATTGCTAATTGCTTCTGTCGGCACAAAGTCGTGACTTGTTCAAATGGATCAAACCAGGCATGCATCGCCAAATCAAACGTGCTGTTGTGTATCGGCAGCAGCCACTTACCTTGTAAATCAATATGCGCTTGTACAGTATGCTCTGGCAACATATGCACATCAGGCCAGCCCTTATCATAAGCTCCCGTTTCCACTAACGTGATATCAAATGGGCCGTACTTTTCACCAATCGTTTTAAATCCAGAAAAGTACCCTGTGTCACCACTAAAGAATATTCGCTTTTGTGGCGTGATAATCACCCAGGAAGCCCACAACGTTGCAAAACGGTCATGGGGGCCACGACCAGAAAAATGCTGAGCCGGGGTTGAAACCAACTCCATGCCACCCACCGTAACCGACTGCCACCAATCTAATTGAGTAATTTTTGTTTTCGCAACCCCCCATGCTGCCAATAGATCCCCTACACCCAGAGGCGTATAGAAGTGCTGTGTTTTGTGCGCCAATGCCTTCACTGCCGCTTTATCCAAATGATCATAATGGTCGTGAGACAAAATCACGCCTTTGAGGCCTGGAAGCTCTGCAATTGTTATGGGGGGTTTATGGAACCGCTTAGGGCCAGCCCACTGCACAGGAGATGCTCGCTCGCAAAACACCGGGTCGGTTATCCAAAACTCGCCCTCCAGTTTCATTAATACAGTCGAGTGACCTAATCGATACAGGGTGTTATTTGGCGCAGACATTAGCTGTTGCCGCGTCAGTGGCTCTACAGGGATGGGGTTTCTGGGCAATGCTTCTCGTGATTTCTGAAAGATATAACGTGTAACGACATCATGAGCCTTATCCCAACTCAGCATGTTGATTTTTTTGGCGTTATGGAACCTTCCCGTCTTAAATTGTGGCGATTTTTTATACATCCCCTATGCCCCTGGCTTTTGAACAACTGACTACTCAGTTAAAAATAACATTTATGTCGCTGAGCACCTCCCAACAACATTACACCAAGCAGCATCAAGTAAATAGTTCCCGGCTCAGACACCGCTACAACACTCGCCACACTATGCTGAAAAAGCGGCGCATTTAATTGAGTAGCTCCTTGCCAAGAGTCTGCTATAACTTGCCCATCAACTGAGCCACCAGAAGCGATAATATCCGCTTCTACTGCCAATATTGTCCCATGAAAAGCACCACCCAGAATAATCTCTTCTGCTTCATAAAAGTTAAACAATATATGAGCGTCATTTCCAACCCAAGACCAATCCGTTGCTTTTACTAAATAATCAGCACTATCGATATCAATGTGGGTTCCTCCCACATTCACAATCACCTCTTGATCTTGTTCAATATTGTTAACGAAAAAGCCCCATGCGGATTCGAACGACGATTCGGTTAAATTAAAAATTTGCTGATCGGCACTACCATCGCCATTGTAATCTACTTGCCCCCACGCTCCTGCTGCTGGTGAGCCTAATGTAGAAAGCGTGCTAGACAGCGTAGTAAGTTGGGCAAACGTCGTTTGAAAATCAACAGGAATATTCTCAGAAAGGTTGTCAGTGGCAATACCATTAACCCCTGCGCCATTGATTGCGGTATAGGCACCACCAATAACCGCATCGCCATTAATATCGCCACCGTTCTGTACCAAGTCACCGCCAACGACAAGGGCCGGTACTATCGTCTGTCCCAATGTATTAACAGTGTAACCTTGTAGGCTAGCATTCCCGCCCACCGCTAACGCCCCCTGACTGTCATTGGCAGTGGAGCTAAAATCACTCAGAAAAAAACCGTTATAACCTGCGGCATCCCCCAAACTGATAGGCAATGCATTTGCGACCGGGGTTACTATTGATGTGGTTAATACACACCCCAACACCAAGATTAACTTGTTAAACATTAAAGGCTCCTTTATTACGTTGTTATAAAATGATTATGAAATGCTAATCACCTGCTGATCTCTAGAACCAATAGTACATTTATCACCCAAAAACAGGCATTCCCCACATGGTCTACGCTATATGGCCTACACCACGTGGATATACAAACTCTCCTGAACCCTGTACATTGCAGACTCAAATATTTATCAGGAGTCCCCCGCATTGCCTACCGCATCCACCCTTTCCAATAATTTTTTTCGCTCATTATGGATCATTGCGCAATTTGAGCTGGTTCGATTATTTGCCACTCGTCGTGGGTTACTAACGCTATTTACCTTTGCCATTGTTTGGTATTTTATGCTTACTGGGCTCGTCATGACGGCCGCGGATTTTATTCAACAAAATGCATCAGGAAACATGTCTAGCATGATGTTAAATTCTGCTGGATTTGGGCAATTGCTAGCATGGCCTATTGCAGAGTTCTCGGCTTATTGGCGTTTATCCCTGTATCTATTCCCCATCTTCTCAGTATTATTTGCAGCCGACCAAACCGCGTCAGATAGGGACAGAGGCAGTTTGCGTTTCTTAACCATGCGCTGCTCTCGTGACAGCATTTTCCTAGGTCGATTTATTGGCCAAATGATCATTCAGTCGATATTAATCATCCTCACGCTACTCACTACCTTTATTGTTGCTGTTTACAATAACCCCGAAGCCTTAATGGCAAGCATCCAATGCTTCCTATTAATTTCAGCCAATTTGTTTTTTGTCTTACTCCCCTTCACAGCAATGATGGCGTTATTATCAGCAGCAGTCCGATCCCCTCGTCAAGCGATGATTCTTGCTGTGCTATTGTGGACGCTAGTATCTGCTACGTTAACTTCTGTCAGTCAACACTGGCCAATATTTGAATTTTTAACCTATCTAATTCCTGGCGTACATTTAGAAAACTTAACAGAGTTACAACCATCGGAAACCTTGTCACTGGCTTACATTCCAGCACTACAAACGTTGGTACTACTTATTATCGGTCGATTTGTGATGGCTAGAGGGTCAGTGTAATGTCGTTAATTCAATGCCAAGGGCTAAACAAACAATTCGCAGAAAAAACAGTCTTACATGATCTGTCATTTGAGTTACCTAACGGCCAGCCCATTGCTCTTGTTGGCCCCAACGGTGCAGGAAAAACTACGCTATTCAGCATTTTATGTGGTTACATTAGGCCAACAAGTGGAACAGTGTCCGTTTTTGGTAAAGCCCCCGGCTCCCCTGAATTATTTGGCCGCGTTAGTGCTTTGCCTCAAGATGCCCAACTAGACCCCCGCTTTAGTATTTGCCGTCAACTGGTGCTCTACGCTCAGCTACAAGGTTTCAATCGACGTAATGCGCGGATAGAAGCTGAACGTGTTTTATCATTGATGCAACTGAGTGATGTATTACATCAAAAACCCGCCGAGCTAAGTCACGGCATGAGAAAACGGGTCACTATTGCGCAAGCATTAATAGGCTCTCCAGAATTAGTGCTACTAGATGAACCAACAGCCGGTTTAGACCCCATTAACGCTCGCAATATTCGAGACCTGGTAAATGAGCATTCTGATAACACTACATTTATTATTAGCTCTCACAACCTTTCAGAGTTAGAAGAGCTTTGTGATACGGTGCTTCACCTCAGTAATGGCCGCTTGCAACAACAAGTAGATCTTACGGGAACACAAGAAACACAAAACCCACTGTCCTACCTCACCGTACATATGGACAATTGCCCGACGGACGCATTTATTCGCAGGGTATCCGACATACCCGGCGTGAAAACGGTAGAAACTCGACAAAAAAACCATTTCCTTATCAGCTATTATTTGATCAATACATCGCCATTAGATCAAGCTCTTCTGCAATGCATTAAAGATAGCCAATGGGAGTATCGACAACTTATCAAGGGCAAAACATTAGAGGAGCAGCTTTTTTCTAATGCTTGATTTTCACCCAATCAAAACATACATTACCTTGATAGGCTTAATAGCCTCATCAATTTGCGTGTCAAAGCTCCCAAATATTCACTCCCGTACAAATATATCTTGCGAAAACACGAAAATAACGTAAAAGTTAGCCTCGATTATTACGATAAGATGACGGGGAAATGACAGTTGAGCTTAACGACTGGCATTCATCGAATGATGTTTTAATGATCCGCACTTTCAGTAACACAAGCAGTAACACAAGTTTCAGCAACACAAGCACAAAAATAATGTTGTTGCTGACTAGGCGTCATTTGAGCGCCGTCGATAACTTTTGAATTATCTTTTGGAGATACCACAATGAGCATTAAAGCAATCGCAGTAGCATTCACAATGGTTTTCGCAGCAATTTCTGGACAAGTTTTTGCTGAAGAAGCAGCGACATCTACTGAAGCTAACACTACGATCACTCAAGAAGCACCTGCTGCTGGCGAACAAGAAGTTGCCACAGAAGAAGCCGCTAAAGAAGAAAAAGCGACTGAAGCTGCTGAATAATTTTTCTTAAGATTATTCGTTCTAGGTGTTTACAATGACAGTAAACACCTAGGCACCTTCTCCCCCCTCCCCTATAAGATTTTACCTCCCTCATATTTTTGTAAGAAAAACCTCCTCTTAACGACTATCCTCATATACTGCTTGTTTTGCTGTTGCTTTTATCGGGGATATACATGAAGCGCGTTATATTGGTCGGCGGGGGGCACGCTCATCTATCTGTATTAGAGGATTTAGCTCGCAACCCTCTGCAAACAGAAACACCCACAGAGGTGTTAATGATCACTCCTGAAGCCTTTCAATGGTACTCAGGGATGCTTCCTGGTTTAATCGCAGGACATTACCAACCACCTGAATGCCGAGTAGATCTGCAGCCACTAATCAAAGAGGCTGGGGTTAAACTCATCTTAGATTCCGTTATTGGCATAGATTCCAACCGGCAATGTGTATGCTTGCCTGATGGCACCGCCATTGAATATGACGTGTTATCTCTTGATGTTGGCAGCACCACTGACACTTCCTGGTTATCCCTAAGCAAACAGCCCGTCATCCCCATCAAACCTTTGGACAGCTTTATTGATCGCTGGAACCGGTTTCTAGGTCGTGCTAAAACACAAGGCTCGTGTCATATTGCTGTTGTTGGTGCCGGAGCTGCAGGTATAGAGCTAGCACTAGCGGCACGCCATGTTCTAGGCGATAACGCCACAAAATTCAAAGTGAGTTTAATAGGCACCTCATCAGGCCTATTACCCGGCCATGGAAAGAATGCTATTCGCCACGTTCAAACCATTCTCGATCAATCATCTATTACCTTCTCCCCCCATAAAGCAACCACGACCGATGATGGCCTTTTATTATCCTCTGGAGAGCTACTTTCCGCAGACTGCGTGCTTGCCACAACAGGCGGTACCGCCCCGGATTGGCTAGAGTTATCCAAATTAGCGCTAGATTCATCAGGTTTCGTGGCTGTCGATGCCTGCCACCGCAGCACATCCCATAAGAATGTCTTTGCTGTAGGCGACGTATGTGCCAGACAAGACAAATACGTCGCCCGTTCCGGAGTACACGCTGTACACGCAGGCCCCATCATTGCACACAACATCCGAAGCTCTATTGTGGACTACGCTTCAAAAGAGCCCTCACGGGAAAAGCTGCAATTAAAAGAATACAATGCTAAAAAAAGATCCCTATACCTGCTATCTTGCGGCAGTCGATACGGTGTAGCCTCATGGGGCGGCCTTAGTTTCTCTGGGGCCTGGGTTTGGAAGTGGAAAAACCGCATCGATACGAATTTTATCAAGCGATTCTCAAGGATAAACGAATGACTGGCAGCACCCCTCAGGCAGAAGGCAAACAATACGACGGGGCATCTCAGCTAAATGATGCTGATTACCTAGAGGCCTTACGCCAGCAAATGCTAAAATTTGCAAACCTTCAAATCAGTGACACTCACCTTGCTGAGGATGCCGTACAAGAAGCTTTAATCGGTGCTATAAAAAAAGCCGACTCATTTGGAGGACGCTCAGCATTTAAAACCTGGGTCTTTGCCATTTTAAAAAATAAAATCGCCGATGTGTTACGTAAACGGCAACGCCTAGCAGAAGTCAGTGAGATTATGGGGAGCGATGAAGATGATGAAGCCCTCTCATCGCTCTTTGACAAAAAGGGGCATTGGAACCCTGAAGATCGTCCTAACCGCTGGGGGGACCCTGAAGATTCATTCAAGCAACAACAGTTTTGGGTTGTCTTCGAAACCTGCTTGAACAACTTACCCGGCAACCAAGCTAAAGTATTTATGATGCGTGAATATATCGGTTTAAACACCGATGAAATCTGCAAGGAGGTGGATTTATCCATCAGCAACCTACATGTCATGTTGCACCGTGCTCGACTAAAATTACAGAAATGTTTAGAAATCAAATGGTATGACGGAGGTAAGCATGCTTAGCTGTCATCAAGCAACACGGCTCGCATCAGATGCACAAGAGCGCCCATTAACGTTCAAAGAAAAAGCCTCTTTAAAGATTCACACCATGATGTGCTCTGGATGTCGCAACTTTGAAAACAGCATGAACACGCTTCGCAAGGCCATGCAGGGGTTTGCGAGTGGTGACTATGACTCCCACAACCAAAGCAAAGATATAGACAAGTAATAAAATATCATGCCAGCCAAGGTTACATCAATACCAGGGCACACGATTAAAAACTGACTATGGTAAACATAGATAATGTGGAAAAGAAGACTCCCCTCCCTTTATTTGTTGGCTCTACTACTAACATATAGTTTCACCTGCATGGCATCCCCCCCCGAATCTCAATCCCCTATCAAAATCGTAATAAACGATTGGAATAGCCAAATTATTACATCTACGGTAACAGGCAAAATTTTCGAATCGATGGGTTATAACGTTGAATATGTGAAGTACCCCGTAAAACAACAGTGGGGGGCACTCGGAAACGGTTTTGGTCATGTTCAAATTGAAATATGGGAAGGCACCATGAGCAAAATGTTTCATCAATTACTAACGAAACATGCAATTATTGATGCAGGCACACATCAAGCTATCACGAGAGAAGAATGGTGGTACCCAGAATACGTTGAAAAATTATGCCCTGAGCTACCCCATTGGGAAGCCCTTAATAATTGTGCCCACCTGTTCAGCCCCTCTGCTGCGGAATCCAAAGGTGTGTATATTTCAGGGCCGTGGGAGAAACCTGACGGATTAAGAATACGCGCACTAAACCTGCATTACACTCTCAAGCGCACCAAAGACGCCGACGGGCTTTGGATTTTATTAGAAGATGCCATTAAAAGTAATCGTCCTATCCTAATGTTCAATTGGACCCCTAATTGGGTGGGGGCCAAAATACCCGGTAAATTCATTGAATTCCCAGAATACTCCCCGGCCTGTGAGACCGACAAAACATGGGGTATTAACCCCAAAGCTACTATGGACTGCGGCAACCCAACATCAGGCTGGCTAAAAAAAGCTGCTTGGCCTGGGATGGCATCAACATGGCCCTGTGCTTACAAGACACTTCAAAAACTTACTTTTACCAATCACATGTTTTCAAAAGCTGCAGCATATGTAGAAATCGACCATTTAAATGTACAGCAAGCAGCAGAAAAATGGCTCAAAGAGTTTGACCCCAACCTTAAACGCTGGGTTCCTCTAGAGTGCCAACCCCTGAAAATAAATTCGGGGCGATAAAAACATACTAGGTGCCATAACATATAAAGGGGCATTCCGAGACAGCCTATGAACAAAAAAACACGGATCTATCTGATAACACTCTCAACGTGCATTTTCTTCACCTGCTCTATTAATGCATTTGCCGAATGCGAAAAAACCCTCAAAATTGCATGGATGGGGCTCTGGGAACCGTTCAACTTAGGTTCTCCATCAGCCCCACAAGGCTTAGACCTCGAAATATTAGATGCCATTATCACTGAAGCTGGATGCAACTTGGTTTATAGCGCCACCTATTTTCCTTGGGCTCGACACATCCGAATGATTGAATCCGGAGAAACAGACCTCATCACCGCAGCAGGAAAAACCGCTGAGAGAGAAAAATTCTCATACTTGATTGGTCCTTATCGTAGCGAACATGTTGGCTTATATGTATTAAAAACAGATATCGAAAAACACTCCATACAAGAACCCAACGACCTCCTAACACAAGAATTTACACTAGGAACATCTATCGGATACAACTACGGCAACGAACTTAATAGAGTCATCAAACTACTAGGCAAGAAAAATCAAGCAATACCCGAAAGAGAAGAGCTCCCCAACCGAGCCAACTATTTAAAACTCAAAGCTAATAGAATAGACGGCTACTTAGGCTACCCTGTTGTAGAAACGCTGGATTTAAAAGCAATGGGAGTCGAAGATGATATCGTACTACATCCAATGCCTCTTATTAAAACAGGCGACATTTATATTCTTCTATCCAAAAAATCCAACACTCAAGAAATAGCGAATACCCTACAAAATAGTTTAGAAAGAATAAAGGCAAATGGCGTCTACGGCACCATCTTAAAGAAATACTCTGAACGTTATAATATTTCTAAGTGGTAAAATTAATTTCACCATAATATCAGCGTTGCATTAACTGTACGTCAGGCAAATTATCATATAATGCCGCTATATCGTCATAAGCATTTAATGCACCCACAACAACAGGCAACGGCTCTGCCCAAATCTCTGGCAAATCCGCCTCTAGTGTCTCCTCAATGGGAAACGCTAGTTGTTCAATGGGTGGGGTAAACTGCGCGTCAACACCCTCTTTATTCCCTCTAGCATCAATACGATACCAACCATAACTCTGCAAATACACCGCATTCAAGCCATGCAAACAATAAGGTGCCCCACCACCCTCCAAACTTAATCGTTGATAACAAAAACCGGCAGGAATATTGTTCGCTCGCAATAAAGCCGCAAGTAAGTGGCTCTTGCTGTAGCAGTAACCTGTTTTATGAGCTAACACAGAAGATGCACGGCAAGTCACAGGGTTCTGTTTGTAATCCCAACTATGCTGGATATTATCTCGCACCCATTCAAAGCACGCTTTAGCAATAGCGGCATCCATTAATACGGAAGCTACCTTGGCTTCCCGTTGCCTGGCAATTTCTTTTGCTAACGCAAGTACATTTGGCTCTTTCCAATCAATAATATCCGTCGTACTTAAATAACAATCCATTGCGTTAATACCCCTATTATCGTTATTCATCGATATAACTCGCTTAATCTGTGTCGTTTTTAGCCGTATTATTTAACCGCTCTAGTTCCGTCCATATAATCGCATATTAACTTTATTTAACCATTCTTTTACATTTCTTCGATCATTTTTTATTATTGTTCTACAACCAAAGCCCTGCAACAGCCTCAAAAAACAGAGAATACTTATGCGACTTTTACATACCATGTTACGTGTTGGTGATTTAAACAAATCTATCAATTTTTATACTGAAGTCTTGGGAATGGAGCTATTACGTCAAAAAGAATTCCCTGATGGTCGCTTTACCTTAGCCTTTCTTGGTTATGGCCCTGAATCAGAGAACACCGCATTAGAACTCACCCATAACTGGGACACGGACACCTACGATTTAGGCAATGCTTATGGCCACATAGCCATTCAAGTAGATGATGTTTATCAGGCCTGCGAAGTAATCCGAAATAAAGGGGGCACCATCACACGAGAACCAGGCCCAATGAAGCACGGGTCGACTATTTTGGCATTTTGCCGAGACCCTGACGGTTATGCTATTGAATTGCTTAGCAAATAATACACGCACAGAATAATACCAAAACATAAGTAAAAACACATCTTGCCAGCCTGAATATACTGTATATAATTACAGTACATTCATTTTTACAGGCATCACACTCTCATGACTGGGCTGCACGATGTATTACAACACCCTTCTATATGGCGCGCATCGGACACGCTTCAACAGGAAAGTTGCGCCCAGCAAACACAACAACACACAGCAACGGGTTTTTCTCAACTAGATAAAGAGCTCCCTCATCAGGGCTGGCCACAAAACGAGTTATCCGAATGGTTAAGCCCTCAATGGGGCATTGGAGAACTGCAATTACTGAGCCCCGCCTTGGCACAGTTAAGCCAGCAACAACGCTGGATTGTCTGGATATCCCCTCCTTGGCAACCTTACGGCCCCGCGTTAATACAACAAGGGGTAAATATTGATAACGTACTGTTAATTTATGCAAAAACCAATAGCGAAAAACTGTGGGCAATGGAAACCTGCTTGCAATCTGGAGCCTGTAGCATGGTATTAGGTTGGCCTAACAACGTGCTACCACAACAAATCAAACGTTTACATTTGGCGGCAAAAAAAGGTAATTCATGGTGTTTATTAATGCGTCATAGTGATTATGCACAACACGCCTCCCCTGCACCATTACGTATAATGGCTCGCATGGCTGGTGCTCACGTTGAGTTGCGACTCATTAAGCGCCGTGGTAGCTGGACAAGTCACTGGATTCAATTTCCAAATTTACTGACTGCGCAGTTTACGTCAACAAAACCTACAACTATATCAACAAAATCGGTCTCCCCTGACGTCACACAAGGTTCTGTAAAAACTCAACCATTCGTTCCGGCTAACTTCATACCCACACTTCACGCACCTATCCTAAGAGATCAGTAAGGTATTGCTATGTTATGGATCTGTATTCATCTCCCGAGATTACCACTAGAAGTTTTTACGCAAAAAAAACAGCACGGAGCTCTTGTGGTTGAAGAGAAGTCCAATCGCCGCCGCCAAGTATTGCTTGCTAATACCGAAGCCAGTGAAGCAGGTATCAACATTGGTAGCAGCATTGCCACCGCGTTAAGCTTGGTTTCAACGCTATCTATCAAAAAGAAAGATGAAGCCGCAGAATGGCAAGCCTTAGAGCAGCTAGCGACCTGGGCCTATCAATTCACACCTTATATTACATTACAAGAGCACACTTTATTGCTAGAGGTCGAATCATCTTTATCCTTGTTTAAAGGAAAAGAACTTCTGTGCAAACACATAACCGACGGATTACAACAATGGGGCTACCAATACAGCATTGCTTGTTGCTCAACGGCAAAATCAGCACATTTACTTGCAAAAGCAAAGGCAAAAGACAGGAATAATACAAACCTCGATAAGCTATTTTTTCACACAGATGATATACAACAGTGCCCTATTGATTTACTCGATATTAATGGAAAAACAAAAAAAACACTTCTCAGTATGGGGTTAACACAAATAAAAGATGTCACATGCCTACCCGAAGATGCCATTAATCGACGTTTTGGCACCAGCCTATCACTCCAATTACAACAAGTTATGGGAAAATCCAGTGACATACAAAAAAACTTCTCATTACCAAGAACATTTGACCAAAGTATTCATTTTACCGAAGAGCTTATCCACAGTAGCAGCTTACTCTTCCCTCTAAAACGTCTATTAAGTTATCTGGAGAATTATTTATTAGCACGTCAGCTTTTATGTAACAGCTTTGTTGTCACATTTAATGAACGTTCTCAACAACGACACTCTTTGGTGATGCAGCTAGCTCAACCTCATTATCGCAGCGACTACTTTCTCAGTTTAATAAAGCTAAAATTGGAAAACATCAACCTCCAACAACCCGTTATTGGCATAAAAGTCACTGCCCGTTATTTTTCACCCATGACACAGCAAACCCGAGATCTATTTTTATCCTACCAAGAAAGCGCGCAATCTAAACATGCATTAATCGATAAACTCACTCATCGACTAGGAGAAAGATCCATGCATCAAAT
>CAJXXT010000090.1 GCA_913063495.1 uncultured Gammaproteobacteria bacterium
CAGGGTGTTACCTTGACGATGAATGAGGCTTATCAACTCAGAAAAGAAGCAAATAGCAACCTGTTGCTTGGTGGTGTCACGATTTCAGAGCGACATCAAAGTAAGGGGGATGAGCATATTAGGGTGTTTAACAAAATAGCTCAGGGTTGTAGTTTTTTTGTGTCCCAGGGGGTTTATGATGTTAATGCCTCCAAAGATTTCCTATCAGAATATTATTACTACGGTTTAGAACATAACATTCCGTTGGTACCGATCTTGTTTACGTTAACCCCATGTGGTTCATTGAAAACACTTCAGTTTATGAAGTGGTTAGGTATTAGCGTTCCCAAGTGGTTGGAAAATGATCTTGTACATTCCCAGGATATCCTTCAAAAATCAGTGGATTTTTGTGAGCAAAGTTGGCTTGAATTGAAGCGATTTGCCGATGAAAAGGGCATTCCTGTTGGTTGTAATATCGAAAGTGTTGCCATTCGAAAGGTTGAGGTTGATGCTTCAATAGAATTGCTGAAACGGATTAGTTGAGCCGATCTGGCGGATAGTCCACCTAGTTTTGTTTGGTTGATCATTGGGACGTATGGTTTATTCTTATAGGGATGTTATCCGACTCTTTGGGTAACCCGCCTTGTTAGTATGCCTTTGCTTCAATGAGTAGTTCAAATTTATGTCGGATGAAAAAAAACAACGAGAATTGGTCCAAGCAGTAAAATACCTCCGGTTAACCATTCCCCGCATGAGCAATCTTGAAATTCCTATTACACCAGAGAATTACACGGTGTGGTACGAATACACCAGCGGTGTCAATCTAGAATTAAACAAAGCAATTGATGATTTATTAAACTCAGGGATGGCGTTTACCTCGGAGCTTAATCGGGAATTGTATGATACGTACATCACCAGTCTGCCCAGTGGAAAGTTGATTGGAGTACAGGGTGAAACCGAGAAAATAGTTCGTGGTTTGTTAGCTGAAATAAAAGGGATGTATGACGGCACACAAAGCTTTTCAAGTACGCTAAAAAACAGCCAAGAAGAATTAATGAAAAACCCCGATATATCATCGGTTAGTCGGCTGGTAGGGGATCTTATTGAAGAAACCGATAAAGTAAAAAAAGCCAATGCCGCAATGGAACAAAAACTGATTACCATGAAGGAAGAGGTCGATGTTTTAAAAACGGACATGGAAACATTAAATGTTGCTGCACTTACGGATCAGTTGACGGGAATATCTAACCGTCGAGCCTTTAATGAAGAAATAGAAAGGTTGTTAGAAAGCTATAAGAATGACCATCAGTTATTTTCGTTGCTCATAATCGATATTGATCACTTTAAACAATTTAATGATACCCATGGTCACAGTGTTGGGGATATGGTGCTGACATTTGTGGCAAAGATGCTTAAAAAAGGGGTTAAAGGCACCGACTTTGTTGCCCGTTACGGGGGAGAAGAGTTTGTTGTTTTATTACCTAAGACTGACTATGAAGGGGCAAAAGTCGTTGCCCAGCTGCTGTGCGATAAAGTAGCCCAAACAAAGCTAACGATGAATGAGAAAGAGAAAAAATCCCTGGGCAACGTAACGATATCTGTTGGTGTTGCATTAATATCATCAAAAGATGATATCTCCAGTATTGTAGAGCGAGCAGACCAAGGGTTATATGTTGCGAAAGAACGAGGCCGAAATCGAGTGGTTGGAGAAAAAGAGCTACCTTCTGAATAATCAGAAGGTAGGGGGCAGAGTGTGTTAATCACTAATTCGGGGTTCTCCCCATTGTTTTAACAGTGGTATCTCGCCGGTCCAAACCGGTAGAGCCATATCTTCTGGGTCATCAATAGGCCCTCCGGTTCTGACTTTTACCGCTCCCTCGTCAATCTCCATGCTAAGCAATGTTGTGGCGGCGAGTTCTTTAGCATTAGGTGATCGAATATGCTGCCAGCGTCCTTTTTCCAGTTGTTCAACAAACGATTGATAATAACGTAACTGTGTAGCATCGTTGCTTACTACAGAAAAGCTTCCAAACAGAACGGCTGAACGATAGTTAGCACTATGATGAAAAGCTGATTTTGCCATCACCCAGCTGTTTAGCTCCGCAAAAGAAACGCATATTTTACTTCCATTGGTGAGCTGTTTTATCAGGCGACTACCACGACTACCGTGAATAAATATGAGGTTCTCCACACGCCAGCAGAGCATAGGGATTGATATGGGGGATCCATCCTGAATAAAGCAGATATGGGCCATCATCAGATCATCAATAATAGGGAATAACTCTTCTTTTTTATAACTTGCTCTTGATGACGCTCTTTTTACTTCCGATTGCGTTGTTTTGGCTAACACCGTACTGCTCCTTGCTTGTTTTGTGCTTTAAAGTTTGGATTCGACGTAAGTATTCGCTAATATTGGCTCCTTGTTGAGTGCCAGTTTTGGGTTTTTGATGGGGCCAGTTTATGATTGTGGACATTTTAAGGGATTTTGAGTTCGAGGCGGATTCAAGTGTCACGTTGCAGGTACAGTTATATCAAGCATTGAAGTCACGCATATTAACGGGTCGATTGACTGCCTCGACACGAATACCCTCTAGCCGACAATTAGCTTCGTCGCTATCAGTTAGTCGAAATACAATAAACGGAGCGTTAGAACAGTTAAAAGCAGAAGGCTATATCAAAACGAAACAGGGTGCGGGGCATTATGTTTCTGATGAGCTACCGGAGAGCTTTTTGTTGGTACATAAACAGCCTGAAAGCAATTTACCTTCAAAAACGGTGAACACGGCAGACCTAAGTGTTTCGAATTTTGGATGCAGCGTTCTTGGGGAGCCGGAAGCTGGTGAGGCAAGCAATGCTATTGCGATGAGTGAAGAGGTAAAGAACACAAGTTTTACTGCCGGTGTACCAGATTTAAAGGCATTTCCCATTAAGAAATGGGGACAAATAGCGAATGATAATTTGCGAATGGCGTTGATGGGGTACGATGCCCCGCAAGGTTATGAACCATTACGTCGAGTACTTGCTGACTATTTGCGTTCATCGCGAGGTTTGGAATGTTCTTTGGATCAGGTCATTATTACCGTCGGGGCACAGCAGGCGAATAGTATTGCGTTACATGTATTACTTAATGAGGGTGATACTGCCTACGTGGAAAATCCAGGTTATATCGGAATGCGAAAAGCGATTGCTGCCCGGGGGGTGAATATTCAGGGAATAGATGTTGGTGATGAAGGGTTAGATATAACTCAGTTACCTACCAGACCCACCGGTAAACTCATTTGCCTGACGCCGACACATCAATATCCCATGGGTGGCATTATGCCGTTGGGTAACCGGTTGCGCATTTTACAGTGGGCGGAGGCTAACGGTATTTGGGTCATTGAAGACGACTATGACAGTGAATATCATTATGATCATAAACCAATAGCCGCAATGCAGGGATTGGGGCTAAAAGAACACGTTATTTATATTGGTTCCTTTAGTAAGGTGTTGTTTCCCTCGCTGCGGTTAGGGTATATGGTTGTACCAAAACGGTTAGTGAAGGCGTGTGTAACGGCAAAAACCTATATGTCAGGCCAGTCACCTGTAATTGATCAAGCAACGACGGCTGAGTTTATACAGTCCGGCTTATTTCTTCGCCATTTGCATCGCATGCGCCTGTTGTATGAAAAAAAGCTACAGGCGATTTTAGCGGCTTGTAATAAATATTTGGCGACTATTGCTACGCCTATTTATTCTGGAGCAGGCATGCATATTGTTTTAACGTTTAACTCCGCCATATTGAAAAATATTAGCGATATGGATGTTGTTAATGCTATGAATAAAATGCAGATATATGGAAGTGCGTTATCAACGTATTATGTAGATAAACCCCAATACCAAGGTTTAGTGTTGGGTTTTGCAAATACCGATGTGTCAAAAATGGACGAGGCTATTGAGAAAATAAGACAAGTGATTGATAGATTGTACTATTTTTAAACGCTGACTAACTATCGAAATAGCTTGATACACTTCCTCTTTTTTCTATGGGCAGAGTTTGTTGATGAGAAATGAATATTTTTGTAATCTATTGAAAGTGTACACTGTATTTTATCATTACTGGTAAGGCAATATTAGCCAATTACAATAAGGGAAACCCATGGCCACATATCAATCTGAATATCAACGTTCTGTCTCTGATGCAGAGGGTTTCTGGAAAGAAAAGGCGGGGGATTTGGATTGGTTTACACCACCTTCTACGATTTTAGGCAGTGATGAAAATGGTATGCAGCGTTGGTTTGTTGATGGCGAACTAAATACCTGTTATTTGGCGTTAGATTATCACGTGCAGAATGGACGAGCAGATCAGTGTGCGTTAATTTATGACTCTCCTGTGACGGGAACTAAAAAACAGTTTACTTATAAAGCGCTTTTGAATGAAGTGTCGCTTGTGGCGGGAGCATTGCAGAATCTTGGTGTTAAAAAGGGTGATACCGTTATTATTTATATGCCGATGATTCCAGAAGCGGTATTTGCAATGTTGGCTTGCGCGCGATTAGGTGCAATTCACTCGGTTGTATTTGGTGGTTTTGCAGCAAATGAGTTAGCGGTACGCATTGAGGATGCAAAACCTAAAGTTGTGTTGGCTGCATCTTGTGGGGTGGAACCGAATAGGGTTATTCACTATAAGCCATTACTGGATGATGCCATTAATACAGCAAAACATAAACCTCAACACAGCATGATATTTCAGCGGCCAGAATCTACAGCAAAACTAGATCAATCTTATGATTTGGATTGGGCAGCGCAGGTTGCCAAAGCAACCGGCGTTGACTGTGTACCTGTGAAAGCAACGGATCCCCTATATATACTTTATACCTCTGGTACAACGGGAACACCCAAAGGAATTCTTCGTGATAACGGTGGTCATGCGGTAGCGATGAAATATAGCATGGACGCTATTTATGGTATGAAACAAGGTGATGTCTTTTGGGCAGCTTCCGATGTGGGTTGGGTTGTTGGTCATTCCTACATTGTTTATGCGCCTCTTATTCACGGATGTACCAGCGTTTTGTATGAAGGCAAACCTATAGGGACACCAGATGCAGGAGCATTTTGGCGAGTTGTTTCGGAGTACAACGTAAAAGCATTGTTTGCTGCACCAACGGCATTTCGTGCTATTAAAAAGCAAGATTCAGAAGCAGCGTTAGCGAACAAATATAACCTGGATTCTCTGCAAACAATTTTCGTTGCAGGTGAGCGTTTAGATCCGCCTACTTACCACTGGTTAAACGAAACGTTTCAGCGTCCCATTATTGATCATTGGTGGCAGACAGAAACGGGCTGGGCGATTGCGGCTAATATGGTGGGGATTGAACGGTTGCCGACTAAGCCGGGTTCATCTTGTGTACCTACCCCAGGTTTTAACATCGAAATTATAGATGATTTAGGGAATGTGTTACCGACAGGGGAGCAGGGTAATATTGCTGTTAAACTTCCACTGCCCCCCTCTTGTTTACCGGGCATCTGGCAAGACTTCTCTCGTTTCAAACAAGTCTATCTGGATCCTATGCCCGGTTACTACCTTTCCGGCGATGGCGGATATTTTGACGAAGACGGGTATCTATTCATTATGGGGCGAATAGATGATGTGATTAACATAGCCGGACATCGTTTATCTACTGGGCGAATGGAGGAGGTGGTTGCTGCACATTCTACGGTAGCCGAATGTGCAGTGGTTGGGATAAATGACGAATTAAAAGGGCAGTTACCCGTTGGGTTTGTTATTTTGAAGGACGGTGTTGATATATCGGAAGAGCAATTACGTGAAGAAGTTGTCGCGTTAGTGCGAGGCGATATTGGCGCCATTGCGTGTTTCCACCAGATGCATGTGGTTTCCCGTTTACCAAAAACGCGATCAGGAAAAGTATTACGCAAGGTTATTCGGCAAATAGCTCATGGTGAGGAGTTTGTTGTACCCTCTACTATTGATGACCCGACGAGTTTAGATGAGTTCTTTGCTTTATTGGCTCCAGCATGAGGTTTTTATAAAGTATGTTTGAAATAGCGGGCATTGATCATATTGTTTTAAGAACAACCCAGTTAACGGCAATGATACATTTCTATTGCGATATTCTGGGGTGTTCTATTGAAAGAAAAACGTCGGAAGAGTTAGGGTTAACCCAGCTTCGGGTCGGATATTCCCTGATTGATTTGGTCGTGGTTGATAGTGAGTTGGGTGCGCTTGGTGGTGGCGCACCTACCTTAACGGAAAATAATCTTGACCATTTCTGCCTGCAGTTAAAACCCATTTCTGAGTCTGATATAAAACAGCATTTAATGTCTCATGGTGTTGACGTGGGTGATTTTTCTAAACGTTATGGTGCTCAAGGGTTTGGGCCATCTTTATATGTTAAAGACCCGGAAGGCAATACGGTTGAGTTAAAGTCTCAGGTGTAGAGGTTTGTTTGGTATAGTCAAAGGTGGGCAGGAAGATTTCGTCTTAAACCCAGATAAAATAGGTGGCAGCCTCTAGAAGCTCGCTGTGGATGAATGAGTGTGTTAGCAAAAAACGAGCTCTGAACGAAAACCACCATCCTTTTGGCTGCAATTTAAAAGCCACGACTGTTGATCCGCTACAGTTTCTGCAATAAATAAACCGAGACCGAACCCATATTCTGAGCGAGCAGTATGCTTATTGACAGAGTTCATTGAGTAGCTATTGGTTACTACTAATTTCCCATCTTCAATTTCTATCCTGATAAAACCTGCATGGGTGTATTGCAAAGCGTTTTTAACAAGATTAGTGAGAATGATGGAGAAGGGTTGTTTTGCTAATTCGATTACAAACGATGGGGTAATGTTGATGATGATGCTTACGTTGGGATTGGCGGCTATATATTGATTGTCTTGAATGACCTCATTTGCTAAGTCAAAAATATTCACTTCTTCTGGGTAGTGGTTGTGATCCTTCTCCTGCCAGATACTCAACAAAGTGTCTGAGATTGAAATCATTTTTCTGTTTGCGTCACGAATCTTTTTGGTTTTTTTCTGTATGTCATAATTCAGTTCCTTTTTATCCAGAATATCTAAGGCGGCGCTAGTTACTGCCATCGGCGTTCTCAACTCATGGCTTAAACAACGAACAAACAATTTTTCTCGTTCAGTGCTTGAGATGATTTTGTTGATCGCGCCATACAATATTTTTCCAACGCTTTGTAGTTCGCTAAATCGCAATGTATCTATGGGGAGATTGTTAGTCTTCACTGTTGAGTTACTTTTCCCAATGGTGTTGCCCCAACGATACAACGTGTTAACAGCACGGCTGATGGAACGGTAAATGAGTGAGGCTGTTAACAAAATAAAAGCGAGTGCAATCGCTGATACAATCAGTGTCGTTTCCAGTGTGGAAAGTCCTGGTACTGATTCATCTTCTTCCAGATCAAACGTATGGATCACAAATAGAATGGTTTTTTTGTTTTGGAGGGTAGATTCTTTCAGCGGATAGGAAAGGATGTAATCGAATAGATTATCTGATTCTATATGTGAAATCACTGGCTGGATAATGGAAGTATTTATTGTTCTTCGATATTTTTCAGGAAGCGAGCCCACACCGATAAAGAATTTTTTATTCAAAGTATTCGCAGGTAAAGGAAGCCCCTGACTGATTAATGCTTCTACGGTTTCGGCATCTTGATATAAATAGAATTCAGCGGCGTCGTCCAAGCCCCATGAGTAGAGTGAAGACATTGCGTAACCATAAATCAGGGCAATTAATATACCAAGGATAATTAGCCGGTCTCGCAAGTATTGTTGGAGTGTCGTTGTACTTAATAGATTCATGTCTGAGACCTCAAGGCTACACCAATCCCTCTAATTGTCTGCAACAAGGGTTCTGCTCCTTTTTTATCGATCGCTTTTCGTAACCGATAAATAACCATTTTTAGTGCATCTGATGATGGGGCACCTTCTGGCCAGAGATAGTCTTCCAATTCAACTCGACTAACAACCTTAGGGCTTTTTCTTGCGAGGTAAATTAGAATGCGCCAGTCCTCAGGGCCGGGTTGTATCCTGTTGTCGCCTCGTTGGGCATAGCGTTCCTCAAGGTGTAATTCCAAGTCAGCAACTTTTAGTGTTTTTACATGCCGTTGAGATTGGGTTAACGCATGTAATCTGGCAACCAACTCTGCCAATGCAAAGGGTTTTACCAGATAATCGTTCGTACCTACACGAAACCCCGTTAACTTATCATCTAATGTGTTTCTTGCAGTAAGCATGATACAAGGTGTGGATATGCCGTTTTCTCTGAGTGATTCACAGACCTGCAGGCCGTCACAACCCGGTAGGTTGATATCAAGAACAATGGCGTCATAGGTGTTTTCCTGGCTCAATTCTATGGCGTGCAGACCGTTAAATGTGTGATCACATTCGATATCTTCACTTTCCAGGTATTCAATGACCAACTCGGCAAGAGGCTGGTCATCCTCAACGAACAATATAATCATACTATTACTTACACCTGATGCGACTAAGCCGCTTTTTACAGTAGTGTTTCTAACAATATAGTCGAGTTTTCAATGGTAAGAACGACATAGCCGGCACATTGGCCGGCTATCATCTGATGGTTTTAGCGCTTTAAAGTGAACCGCTTAAATTGAACCACTGTTGTATACAATGTTGCCACCAAGAATGGTCATCAGAACCTTTGTTTTTCCTATGTTATTTACATCAACTTCAAAAATATTCTGATCCACAATGATGAGGTCGCCTAATTTTCCGACTTCGATTGACCCAGTACGCTCTTCCTGGCGCATCGTATAAGCACCGTTAATAGTATAGGCTTGAATGACAGTATCAAGATTGGGTAGGCTCTGCTCTCCTCGAGTGAGCGCGTTTTGCATGCCAACGAAAGGTGAGAGTGAGCTTACATCCCAATCACTACTTAAGGTGACGGTTGCCCCCGTTTCGTAGATGTCTTTCACCGGCAGCATCTTATGAGCTCGGTCACCAATAAGAGGCTCCATCCAGCTAGCGTTTTCTGGCTTTGTGAAATCACCGGCTAATTGGAAATCAGCAATAACACCTAATTTAGTAAAACGCGGCTTATCAGCATCAGCAACCATTTCTACATGAGTGAGACGGTGCCGAGTGGACTTTTTAGCATTGGCTTGTTGTGCTGTTTCAATCGCGTCCAATGATTCTTGAACACCACGATCACCGATGGCATGGATATGCATATCAAATCCAACCTTTTCTAATTCCGTGGTGTAAAGGGCGAGACGGTTTTTATCAAAGTAGTTCAACCCATAAGATCCCACTTCTTCAATATGTTCTAGATAGGGCTCAAGCAACGCTGCGGTAGTGTTATGGATAATGCCGTCACTATAAAACTTGATTTGATTGGCTCGCAATAAACTATCAGATTCATTGCTATACATCGACTTAAGCTCAGCAAGTTGCTCTGTGTCATCCGCAGAGGGGTATGCCCACAAACTCAGTACCGTACGAGCAGTCAGGCGGTTTTCGTCGACAGCACGCTGCCATACGTCCAGGTAACCACGTTTCCAGTAAACCCGCGCATCAACCACGGATGTAATACCATTTTGGGCAACTTGTTCTAAGCCGTAAAGTAGACCCTCATAGTTTGAGTGCATCAAATTCGGTGTGGGTGTGTAAGCTAGATCGAATACTAGATCTCCCGCTGCATCTAATAAAATGCCGTTTGGCTGTCCCTTGGCATCTTTCATAATAATGCCTCCGGTTGGTTGTGCTGTCGAAGCATCAATGCCAGCCATCTCCAAAGCTTTACTGTTAACCCAGACGGAGTGGGATGTCGCTTCCATGATTGCAATAGGTTGAGAGCTATTCATTGCGTCCAGTACTTCGCGAGGTGTTTGTGCGCTACCGAGCAGGGTTTCTAGTGAATGCCCCCAACCCAATAACCAGTCTTCACGGGTTGATTGATCGACACATGATTTAACAATAGATTTGATCTCGGATAGTGATTGCTCAGTGTCCAAAATGCAGTTTACTTGACCTGAACCCGCTTCAAGGGGGTGAGTGTGGGTGTCGTGAATACCGGGGAGCACCAACTTTCCCTTTAAATCAATGAGTTGAGTGTTGCTGTCTATAAAGTTACTCGCTTCTGAGCTGTCGCCAACAAACACAATTACCTGATCTTTAACGACGACTGCTTCAGCCCAGACTTGCTGGCTATCAACGGTGTATATCTTGCCATTGAGTAATGCCAGATTGTTGCTTGGAGAGGTAGGGTCAGAAACAGGACTCCCGGTACTATTGCAGCCGAATAGTGTTAGTGAAATACAGGCGGCCAAAGCGAGTTTTTGAATATTAAACATGGATGGATTCCTTCAGTTGGTAAGTACGCAAAAAAGATACCAAATTGAAGGTAACGAAAAGGTAACAAGAGGTTTGGGTAATGGGAGCGATGGCTTTATCTAGCAACACCTCGTTACCTTGAAACCGCGCCCTTAGAATTGTAGCTATTTCTAATACAGGCGGTGACCACCGATTGTGGAAATTCTATTTCGAAAGTTTATCTATAGTAGCCTTAGTAATCAGGAAGCTAATGGAAGTTCACACCATATAAGGAAAATAAGTTGGCTGGGTAAATTTGAGTTTGCCTGATATAATAGCGGTTGGGAATAAAACGGGTATCAGTCAAAGTGCTAGGCGTATGGCGATAATGTTTATTTTTAAAGAGGGTGTGTTAAAAAATACCTGAGTTTAGTACTTTCCGGTGAAAAGGGAACATACGGTACTTATATTGAAAAGGCTTTTTTGTCAGAAATACAGCCATTTATGGATATGTAGTTTAGTTATATTATTGTATTCCTTGTGTTTTTCTGTTTGAAGTATTTATAAGCGCAAGGTAAGCCTTGCAACATCTTCTCCTTCTGATTCAGCAGGAACAGCACAGCACAGTAATACCTCACCATCATTCACAACCGAAGAATGTTCCGTCTGATAAGAAACTTCTCCAGAAATGAGCGTTGTTTTACAGGCTCCACATTGCCCACTTCGACATCCAAACTCTGGGGTGAAACCATGAGCTTCCGCAAATTCAAGTAATGAACCATCCCCCTCTGACCATGCTTGCTCAACATTTGAATCGGCGAATTCAATAATCGCTTCTTTTGCACTGGGGCGAGGGGTAAATGTTACCGTTGCTTCGTCGTGATCCCGAGTTAGTGATGCGGGGCCAAACTCTTCTGCCGCTATTCTTGCATCGCTCACACCTAAACCCCGTAACATGTCATACATGGACTGCATAAATCCACTTGGGCCACATAAGTAAAAGTCGTAATCATCTAGCGGTAAAACGGCTTGTAGTAATTCGGCAGAAATTCGCCCTTGTTGATGAAAGTCTTTACCGGCGATGTCCGTTTTATCGGTTTGGCTTAATGCCCAGAAACTTCGAATCTGCTCGCCGGATTTATCGGAGATCTCATTTAACTCGTCAAAAAATGCTCGTTGGTGTTTGTCTCGAGCGGAAGTGATAATGGTGAGAGGGCGAATGTAGCGGGTGCGAAGGGCTTCGACTAACGTGTGACGAGCCATTGATATCATCGGAGTAATACCAATACCAGCCGCCAACAATACCGCTGGACGCTGGACGGATGCATCAAAGGTAAAGGCTCCACTTGGGGCTTTTGCTAGAATGGTGTCTCCTTGCTTTATGTTGTTGTGCGCGAAGTTTGAGAAAATACCATCGGGTACCTCTTCTGCTGCAGTATCTTTGTTGAAGCTTATTTCGCGTTTAATGCTAATTCTTAACATATTATCCGCTGGTGCACTGGAAATTGTGTAGGTTCGAATTTGTTCGCTACCATTGATTTCAGATTTTACCGTTAAAAATTGACCGGGTATAAATGTTGGTTTTTGATGCCCTTGGGGGAGTAAATGAAAGGATTTAATAACGCTGCTTTCACTGATGACGTTTGACACGGTATAAGGCAACCACTGGTTTTTTTGAGTTTCTGCTTGTCGTGATTTTTCAGCTTCGTTCCATGTTCCGGTTAGTAGCGTGTTGGGAGAAAATTCATTCAGTTTCCATCGTAGGGGTAAGCCGTTTTGTATCCAATACCCATGATCAATATGAAATTTCCATAATCGCTCTGCGCCTTCAAAAAATTCAGCGTCAGGACTGTCAGATTTAATATCGTCCCATATGATTTCGACGGTTCCAGTGACGGTGAATACATTACCTGTTTCAAAATCAATAAATAGCAATCCTGCTTTGGGGTTTTCGACAAAGTTTCCTAAGGTGTTGAAATGAAAATTCCCTAAATAATCGGGAATAGTTAACGTGTCCTTATTATCAACTCTAATAAATCCTGGTCTACCTCCTCTATGGGATACATCGGCTCCATCACTAATCGCATCGTTCCCACTGTTGGCGTAGCTGGCGACAAAAAAAGTGTCACTTTTTTTAATCAGATCCTGGGCGTGTTGGTCAAAACTTGTTAATTTGGTGACTTTTGGTGTCGTAAGCGATGAAGGAGGAAGCTTTATGAGTTCACGGTCTTGAATGTATTGGGGACAGTTACCAAAGGCTTGATCAACATTGAGGGTGATTTGATTGCCTGAGGTTTCTGTAATATGAGCTGCCATTCGGTTTCGACGACGGCTGGTTAATTCGATACCTAATAAACCTAATTGTGTTTTTTCTTCTAACGAATTCCTTAAAGGATCCCCTGCGATAGGAGAGGCATTGATATGTAATGTTTTATTGTTGCTCGTGGTAATAAACCCTGGGTTATTAAATAAAATAGAAGCCCATGGCCATCCATTTTTATCCCCATGCCCAGCAAATATAAAGGGAAGTTGCTGATAAAAATCTCGATGTTGTTCTGGCATATGATCACGAATAACACGACTGCCAAACCGTTCCATTTTATCCCTTACGCCTAACCGGTTTTGTACGGCTTGCTCACCCTTGTGAAAAGGGGAAATTGGGGGCGAGTTGTCTAGGGTAGTTTTTTTAGGCGTGGACATGGTAAGTACCTGTTGCGGTTAATCAAGAATAGTCGCATTTAACATAGTATAGGTAACGCTACGCATTGCGGTGTAGCATCACCTATACGGGGGTGTTGATTATGGGTGGTTTCTTTTCATAAACTTTTCGATATGTGTTGCAATTACATCACCATCCTCTTCTAGGGCGAAATGGCCTGTGTCGAGAATATGAAAGTCAATGTTTTTCAAATCTCGCTTGTAAGGGTGAGCACCTTCTTCAGGAAATATATAGTCGCCTTTTCCCCATACTAACAATGTCGGTGGCTGATGTGTTCTGAAGTATTTTTGCCATTCAGGGTAAAGCGCAGGATTGCTTCCGTAGGAATAAAATAGCTCCAATTGAATCGCTTTATTTCCCGGACGATCAAGTTTTGCTTGATCAACAACCCAGTTGTCTGGGCTAATCACCTCAGCATTACGTGTGCCGTTGGTGTATTGCCATTTTGTTGCGCCAATGGTTAGTAGTGAGTCACTAAGTACCTTTGCGTTAGCCGCATTTTTGTCTTTCCAGTACGTTTTAATAGGCTCCCAAAAATCACGTAAACCTTCATCGTAAGCGTTACCATTTTGAATAATTAAACCTTCTACGCGTTCTGGGTGTTTTGTTGCAATGCGAAATCCTACTGGTGCGCCATAATCCATTAAATATAAGCTGTACTTTTCAGCGCCCACTTTTTCTAAAAATTTGTCCGTAACCTTAGCGAGAGTATCAAAGCTATAATCAAAACTATCAACGCTTGGCATTGAGCTGTTACCAAACCCTGGATAGTCAGGAGCAATAACGTGATAGTCTTCGGCCAATTTTGGAATCAAGTCTCGATACATATGGGATGATGTAGGAAAGCCATGCAATAGCACAATAGTGGGAGCATCCACGGGGCCTGCTTCACGATAGAATATGTCTAGGTTATCGACTTCGATAGTTTTATGTAAGGTTTGAGGGGTGGCGATTGCTGGCGTTGCAATAACGAAGGATACCGCTGCAGCGCTTATGAGTGTCTTAACGGAAGACGTAAAGCTGAATGTTGATGGAGTGTATGTCATGGTGTATATCCTGGCTTTTTAGGGGGATAGTAAAATGTGATTTGAAAAATTAAAGGAAATTTCGGTCAGCAGCATCTATCGCTAATTCATTGATGCTTGCATCTCTGGTATGCATGAGGCCGTTTTCATCGAAATCCCAATGCTCGTTACCGTAAGCGCGAAACCATTGGCCGCTATCATCGTGATATTCATACTCAAAATGCACGGCGATCCGGTTGCCTGAAAAGCTAAATAGTTCCTTTTTGAGTTTGTAATTCAGTTCTCGATTCCATTTTCGATGCAAAAGGTCAGCAATCGCATCTCGACCCTGCACAAACTCGTTGCGATTGCGCCATTGAGACTGCTCTGTATAAGCGAGTGCTATTTGTGCCGGGTTCCGGCCATTCCACAGGTCTTCAGCCCTTCGCACTTTCTCTTTGGCTGACTCGAGAGTGAAGGGAGGGGTTATTGGTGCATTCATATCAATGTTCCTAATTTGTTGAGGGTAAGCTTGGATCGAAGGAAACCGTTCTGTCTATCTTGAAATAAAGGTACACCGATCGGTTTATCTTGTCAATAATGTTTCTTATTTTTGTTCTCTGGTTTTAAACGGAGAGAATAGTGCGATTTAGGTATGGATATATCTAAGGTTGGCTATTTATGGTTCGTAGTAAATTTTGATAAGATGTGGTAAAACGTATTTATGTTGTAAACCTATCGGTTTACTTTGGTGTGAGGTGGGGAGAAGTTATGCCAGCAATATCAAAAAGAGAGCAAATTATCACGGAAGCATTGCGACTTTTTTATCAAAATGGTTTTAACGCAACAGGGGTTGATAGAATCATTACTGAGGCGGGTGTATCTAAAAAAACCTTATACAATCATTTTCGATCTAAAGATGAGCTGGTATTAGCGACCTTGCGTAAGCGGGATGAGCTTTTTAGAAACAATCTAATGAGAGAAACGGAGCGTTTGGCGTCAACACCGAGAGAACGATTATTAGCAGTGTTTGATGTGGTGGGTGCTTGGTTTCAGGAGAAGGGCTTTTCAGGTTGTATGTTTATTAATGCGGCTGCTGAATTTTCTGATACAGCAGACCCTTGTCGAATATTGAGTGCAGAACATAAACGGTTGGTGTGTGATTATATAAGAGGCCTTGCCGAGCAAGCGGGGGCAAAAGACCCCGATGAGTTGTCCAAGCAATTGAATTTGCTTATAGAGGGAGCCATTGTGTGCGCTTACGTCGGAGCAGATGAGGCCGCAGCGGAACGAGCAAAATCAATGGCAATGGTTTTTTTGAGTCAGGCTTTTTGTTGAAAATATTCATATAGTATTTTACATCATGGGTGAGTTATGAGGCTTGGTGTTGATCTTGGTGGCACAAAAATTGAGGCAGTGGTTATTGATGGCAACGGTGATGAATGTTGGCGTCAGCGTGTGTTAACACCCCAAGGAAACTATGACGCTACATTAGGTGCCATTGCTCAGTTGGTGAAGGAGGGAAAGCGTATCGTTGGTATTGGCCCTTCTGCCGTAATAGGAATAGGAACGCCGGGGGCAGAAACTAAAGATGGCAGCATGAAAAATTGTAATTCAACGGCGTTAAACGGACGTTTTTTGCGTAAAGACCTTTCTCAGCTGTTGAATTGCCCTGTCAAAATCGCCAACGATGCAAACTGTTTTGCATTAGCGGAAGCGCATCGTGGTCGGGGGCGACAAGTGGGCGTTTTCAAAGCTGAGGGCGAGTCCACGCATCAATGCCCTGGTGTTGTGTTTGGCGTCATTCTGGGAACGGGAGTAGGTGGTGGTATTGTAGTAAACGGCACATTGTTAACTGGCCCAAATACAATTGCTGGAGAGTGGGGGCATAACCCGATGCCATTGAAAGGTGAAGCATCTGGCAGTGCTAGGGTCGAGAGAGTTGAGAGGCGTCCCTGTTATTGTGGTCGTGTTAACTGTGTTGAAACATTTTTGTCTGGCCCTGGATTAGCGTTGAGCTATCAGCAGCGCTTCGGTGAAACGCTGAGGCCTGAAGAAATTATTACGCGTATGCGTAACGGCGAGGGTGAGGGTGAGGATAAAGAAAACGCTGGGTTTATCTGGCGGGAGTATATGCAACAGCTGGCGGTAGCGTTGGCGCAGGTTGTAAATATACTTGACCCGTCGCTTATTGTTTTGGGTGGTGGTTTGTCGATGGTCTCTGAAATATATCAAGATATAGCACCAATGATGAAGCCACATGTTTTTACGGATGAATTTGATACACCGATATTACCTGCGTTATTGGGTGATTCAGCCGGAGTATATGGCGCCGCTTGGTTGGTTGATGAGATCACCTAAGCCATAAAAGCACTCTGACTCTAGGCTGTAATCGCCCCCGGATTCCTGTTATTCTGTGGGTTTCAAAATGATATTTACTTATCCTTATCACAAGCTTAATAACAACAGCGTAATCAAGGGGAAATCCATGCCTGTTTATCGTTCTAAAACTTCCACCCATGGCCGTAATATGGCTGGGGCTCGCGCCTTATGGCGTGCAACAGGCATGAAAGATGATGACTTTAAAAAACCTATTATTGCTGTGGTTAACTCCTTCACTCAATTTGTACCTGGTCATGTACATTTAAAAGATATGGGGCAGCTGGTTGCTCGCGAGATTGAAAAGGCCGGTGGCGTGGCAAAAGAGTTTAATACCATAGCTATTGATGATGGTATTGCTATGGGTCATGACGGTATGTTGTATAGCTTACCGTCTCGAGATCTTATAGCGGATTCTGTAGAGTATATGGCCAATGCCCATTGTGCTGATGCGTTAGTGTGTATTTCTAACTGCGACAAAATCACCCCAGGAATGTTGATGGCGGCCTTGCGTCTTAATATTCCAGCGATCTTTGTGTCGGGTGGGCCAATGGAGGCGGGGAAAACAAAACTTTCAGACAAAATTATTAAGTTGGATTTGGTTGATGCAATGGTTGCTGCGGTTGACCCGAATGTATCGGATGAAGATGCAGAAACCTATGAGCGTAGCGCATGCCCTACGTGTGGTTCTTGTTCGGGAATGTTTACGGCTAATTCAATGAACTGCTTAACGGAAGCGTTAGGTTTATCATTGCCAGGTAACGGCACCATGTTGGCAACTCACGCTGACCGTCGTGGTCTGTTTGAAAATGCTGGCAGAATGATTGTTGATATTACTAAGCAGTATTATGAGCAAGACGATGATTCGGTTCTACCAAGAAGTGTTGCAAATTTTGCAGCGTTTGAAAATGCGATTACGTTAGATATTGCGATGGGTGGTTCAACCAACACGATTCTTCATTTGATGGCAGCAGCCCAAGAAGCTGAAATTGATTTTACGATGGATGATATTGATCGTATGTCTCGTAAGGTGCCTCAGTTGTGTAAGGTTGCACCGAACACCCCGGAATATCATGTTGAAGATGTACATCGAGCCGGCGGTATTATGGCAATATTGGGTGAGCTTGATCGAGCGGGCCTACTTAATAGCGATTCACCTACCATTCATAGTGCCACGTTGAGAGAAGCAATAGAGCGATGGGACGTTAAATGTAATGATGACCCAGCGTTACATGAGTTTTTCCGCGCAGGTCCTGCGGGCATTCCTACGCAAACAGCATTTAGTCAAGCTTGCCGTTGGGATACCATCGATGCGGATAGAGAAAACGGTTGTATTCGATCTATAGAGCATGCCTATTCTCTAGAAGGTGGTCTTGCCGTATTAAAAGGTAACATTGCAGAAGATGGTTGTGTTATTAAAACGGCAGGCGTCGATGAAAGCATTCTTGTTTTTAAAGGTAGAGCCCGAATTTATGAAAGCCAAGATAGTGCAGTAAGAGGGATATTGTCTGATGAAGTGGTTGCAGGTGACGTGCTTGTTATTCGTTACGAAGGACCAAAAGGTGGCCCTGGTATGCAGGAAATGCTGTACCCAACCAGTTACTTGAAATCCAAAGGTCTTGGAAAGGTTTGTGCGTTGTTAACGGATGGGCGTTTTTCTGGCGGAACCTCTGGATTGTCTATTGGGCACGTGTCACCTGAAGCGGCAGCGGGTGGAGCGATTGCATTGATAGAAGAGGGGGATATTATCAATATCGACATCCCTAATCGTACACTAAATCTAGATATCTCCGATGACGAGTTAGCGAAGCGGAGAGTCGCAATGGATGCAAAAGGATCTGATGGGTGGAAGCATGTTGAAAACCGTCCTCGTAAAGTGAGCGCAGCGTTGAAAGCCTATGCGGCAATGGTAACCAGTGCCGATCGTGGTGCTGTTAGGGATATTTCATTGTTAGAAAAGTAAGTAATATTGAAGTAACAAAAACGGCTTCCTTGTGGGGCCGTTTTTGTATTTATTATTCGCTGAGTAGGTGTCGAGTATCACTTGCGTCAGAGCGTTGAAATGAAAATAGAAAGTCGCAGGAGAATGGTTGATTATGTCTGAGAAGTTACGTGTGAACGAGGCGGCTGGGCTGCTGACGTTCCTCAACACAAAGCTCAAAGGCTGGGCTCGCAATAAAATAAAACAACGTTTGAAATCAGGGTGCGTGTTAGTTAATGGTCAGCTTGTCAAACAACATGATTACTCGCTAAAAGCCGGAGATGAAGTGGAGGTTAGGGCGGCGGTTAAGAATATGCAGAGTGGAAATATACAACTGGAGATCCTGTATTCGGACCATGATCTTATTGCTATCAACAAACCTGCAGGTTTATTGTCAGTGGCATCAGCGGATGAAAACAAACGCCATGCGCTTGCCATTCTTCGCAGTCAGCTTTCACGCTCTAAGCGTAAGGTAAATTTATGGCCGGTACACCGGCTCGATCGCGACACCTCGGGTGTGTTGTTATTTGCCACTTCACGTGAGATGCGTGAAGACGTTAATGCAGGATGGTCAAGAGCTGAGAAGATCTATCTTGCGGTGGTCAACGGTTGCCCGAGCCCAGAACAAGGCACCATTGACCAACCCTTGAGAATGGATGCGGAGAAGTATCACATGCATGTTGGTTCACATCCGGAAGCCAAAAACGCCATCACGCATTTTTGTACTCAGCGTACGGTAAACGATCGGGCGTTGCTTGAAGTTCGACTAGAGACTGGCCGACAACATCAAATACGTGCCCACCTGGCCTGGTTAGGTCATCCGGTGATTGGTGATCCTCGTTATGGTACTAATGGCCCCCGCATGGGATTGCATGCATTGCGCTTAAGTATAAAGAGACCCAGAACCGGCAAGCGTCTCACCTTTGAGGCACCAGCACCCGACGATTTTCTTGATTTGATCCGATAACAGATTGTATCAATTCTTGGTTTTGACGTTACTTGTAGCCGCTTTTAGACGGCTTATTTGTGAAGTGTGAAATATTATTCTACCTTTTGATGAGAAGGCTTCGTTGGACGTGGCAGAACCCTATGATTACACCTTCCAGTTATGATCCATTAGAATCTAGCTTCTCCAATATAGATTTATTCTTAGTCTCATCAATCGGAGGCATTGTTGCATTTAGCTCCATCACTAAGGACTGATAATCTATATTTTCTCTCAATAATAGACCCCCAGCAGCCACTAGGGCATTAACCTCGTCTTTGCCAAGCTCCAGGCTGGTGGGCAAGCTATTGAAGAAGCGCTTTATCGATTTCTTGTGGATAGATGCAAAGCTAACTTCAATAAGCCTTACTTTTGCGTCCCCTCCGGCTTGCTTAATCGCCTGTTCTATTACATTGCCCTTACTAAATATGGTGGCTCGAGTTTCTATATTGAGTCTTGCCATCATCGTGTCTGTTACTGCCCCTATTGTTTCTGTTATTGAAGGGCTTCT